>JARFRB010000116.1 GCA_029287455.1 Pelagibius litoralis
ACCGGCTGGGCCGCCAAGATCATCTCGCAAGAGGTGGCGGACAAGGTTGGTAAATGCTGGGGTTTGGGCTCGGACACCAAGAAGGACCCGGGGCCGTGGGAAGGCGAGTTGCGCAACATGTGGAAGCCGACGCGGCAAGACGCGCTTTGGTTCCACGGCGGCAACCTGCACCAGTCTCGCCACTATTCGCAGTTTCTGTCGCTGCAGATCAAAGCCCGGGAGGCCGGGATCGAGACACCGGTCTATGGATTGGCGCCGGTCCACCATTTGAGCTAGCGCGACGAGGCCACGCTAAACGCGTTCGCCAGCGCGGCTTTCGGGCTGCGCCGTGGCCGGATGAGGCAGGGAATCCGGGCGGCCGAAGAAATAGCCTTGTCCGTACTCGACCGAGAGGGCCGAGAAGCAGTTGGCTTGCTGCTCGCTCTCGATCATCTCGGCGACCGTTGCGATGTCCAGGTCGCGGGCGAGGCGGACCATGGCGCGGTCGCGTTTCGAGCGCAGCACCTTGGTGACATAAGCCCCGTCGATCTTGATGAAGTCCACGTCCAGGCTGTTCAGAGTGGCGAAGGAGTTATAGCCCGCGCCGAAGTCGTCCAAACCGACTTGAAACCCGAAGCGGCGCAGCCGCTCGATGATCTTTCCCACCCGCTCCAGCTTCTCGATCCTGGCCGACTCCGTGATCTCGAAAACCAGGCGACGGGAACAGGCAGAGGCCCGCCCCAGCATGCGGAACAGGCTGTCCACGAAGATGTCGTTCTGCAGGGAGGCACCTGAGAGATTGACCGAGAGGGAAAGCCCGCTCAAGGCCTCCTCGCTCATAATCAGCGATAGCGCCGCTCGGCAGGCATACATGTCCACCACGCTGATCATTCCGGAGCGTTCGGCGAAGGTCATGAACTCGTAGGGGGAGCCACCGTCCTCGATCCGCGAGAGCATCTCGAAGCGTTTGACCTCGCGCTCGTCCATTTCGACGATGCGCTGATACGCGAAGCCGAGGCGCTCCTCGGCCAGTATGCGCCGGACCTCGACGATGCCGCGCTTGGCTTCGGCCATGCGGGCCTTGCAACCTTGCGCGATCTCGGCGAGCGTCCGCGCCCCGGCGGGATCCTCGGCCAGGCTGCGCACGGCGAAGGAAACCGCGCGGGCCGTGTCGCAAGGCTCCGCCCCGTCGTTCGGCAGGGTCAAGCTTTCCCGGGAAACGTCCGCGCCCGGCGATCCCGTTGCATGGGCCAGCGCCACCAGATCGCTCGAAAGCGCTTGAGGGGAGGTCCCGGGGCCGTGCAGCACGGCGAAGCTTTCACCCGGCAGGGCAACGGCGGCTCCCTCCTCTCCTGCCTCGCTACGCAGAAATGCGGCGAAGCGCCGCCCGATCTCCCCGTTGCTCGAGGTATCGCTGTCCCCATGCTCCCCGTCCTTGCGGGCCAGGCGCAGCAAAGTGAGGGTGAGCGCGCGCCCGGCTTTGGTGGCCCGCTGCAAGACATCCTCCGCCTGAACCGCGAAAGCTCCCGCCGCGCCGCCAGCCTCCTCGGTCAAGGTTGGCGCCTGGGCTGGTGCCCGGCTCATCGCCAGGTAGACTCGTTCGGGCGCCTGGGGAAAGCTGTAGCCGGACAGGCTCAAGGGCCGCTCGGCCGAGGACTGGAGCTCATAGGGCCCGAAGCGCCGCCCGGTGGCTGTTCTGTCCAACAGCCGCCGCAGAAGCACCCGGTCGGTGGCGGCGAAGAGCTCCTCGACCTGCCGCCCGGCCAAGGCCTCTTCGCTTTGGCCGAAGCACTCCTGGCTGGCGCCCATGCCGGCGAGGATTCGCCCCTCCGTCGTGACCTCGAGGTAAAGATCGGCGGCTGCGAAAGCAAAGAGCAGAAACCGGTCCCGCTGCCGCCGCAGGTCGGGTGTTGGGCTGGGTGTCACGGGAAGCCTCTCAAGAGTTCGGTGCGGGTAGGGGCAGACTAAATCAAGAGCCTCTAGCAATTTATGAGTGTTTAACACGACTTATACGCGCATTCGGTCTATGCCGTTCGGCGCCCCGGGGCTCGTGGGCAGGCATCGTGGCCGCCGAGGCATGACAAGCACCAACCGTCCTGCCTATAGTCCTTTCCAAGAAATCAAGCGCGCCCGTGGCTTAGGGCGTGTGGGCGGGGAGGCAGCCATGGAAAAAGTCGCCGTGATCGGTGCCGGCCTGATTGGGCGGGGCTGGGCGATCGTGTTCGCGCGTGCCGGCCGGCCGGTCGCGCTCACCGACGCGGACCCCGGGGCTTTGGGGCGCGGCATGGAGCTTTTGCGCGAGAACCTGGAGGATCTTGCGGGCTTTGGGCTGATCGACGAAGCCCCGGAGGCGGTGGCCGCGCGTGTGACCGCGACCGAGGACTTGGGCGAGGCGCTGAGCGGCTGCGATTACGCTCAGGAATGCGTACTCGAAAAGGTCGACCTCAAGGCGCAGGTCTTCGCCGAGATGGACCGTCTGGCGCCAGAGGGCGCCATCCTGGCAAGTTCGGCGTCCTTCTCGCCGGTTTCCGACTTCGCTTCGGACTTGCCTGGGCGCCATCGCTGCCTGGTGGCACATCCGGTCAACCCGCCGCACCTGGTCCCGGTGGTCGAGATCGTGCCGGCACCCTTTACTGATCCCGACGCGGTTGAGCGGGCCCGGCGCTTGATGGCGGAGGTGGGGCAGGCGCCGATCGTGGTCGAGCGGGAAGTCTTCGGATTCGTTTTGAACCGCTTGCAAGCCGCCTTGCTGAACGAGGCTTTCCGGCTGGTGGAGGATGGGCTGGTGAGCCCGGCGGACCTCGACGTGACCGTGAAGCACGGGCTGGGTCTGCGCTGGGTCTTCATGGGTCCATTCGAGACCATCGACCTGAACGCGCCGGGGGGGATCGCCGACTACGCCGAGCGCGCCCGCGCCGCGATGCTCCGCATGGCCGAGGAGCAAGCCGATCCCCGCCCCTGGGCGCCGGGGCTGGTGGAGAAGATCGAAGCGGCCAGGCGCCAAGAGCTGGCGGCGGACGGCTTGCAAGCCAAGCAGGATTGGCGCGACCGCCGCTTGATGGCGCTGCTCGCCCAAAAGAGAAAAGCCGCGGCAAGGGAGCCCGGCTAGGAGTTCCAAGAGGAGGATAAGTTCCAATGGCGAAGCCCGCCCAAAAAGTCATCATCACCTGTGCCGTCACCGGCTCGATCCACACGCCGACCATGTCGCCGCACCTGCCGATCACGCCGGACGAGATCGCCGAGGCAGCGGTGGGAGCGGCGGAGGCGGGGGCCGCCATCATCCACCTGCACGCGCGCGACCCCAAGGACGGCCGCCCCACGCCGGACCCCGGCGTCTTCATGGAGTTCTTGCCGCGCATCAAGCAGCAGAGCGACGCGGTGGTGAACATCACCACCGGCGGGGGCCACGGCATGACCCTGGCCGAGCGCCTGGCCGCCCCCTTGCGCGCCAGCCCGGAGATGTGCTCGCTCAACATGGGCTCCATGAACTTCGGCCTGTTCCCCTTGCTGGACCGCTATCCCAGTTTCCAGCACGACTGGGAGCGCCAGCACCTGGAGAACTCCCGCGACTTCATCTTCCGCAACACCTTCAAGGACATCGAAAGCGTGCTCAAGGAACTCGGCGAGGGGCACGGCACGCGCTTCGAGTTCGAGTGCTACGACATGGGCCATCTTTACAATCTGGCCCATTTCCTGGACCGCGGACTGGTCAAGCCGCCGCTCTTCGTGCAGACGATCTTCGGCATTCTGGGTGGCATTGGCGCGGATCCGGAGAACCTCATGCACATGCGCCGGATCGCCGACAAGCTGTTCGGGGACTCCTACCGCTGGTCCATCCTGGCCGCCGGGCGCCATCAGATGCCGCTTTGCACCATGGGGGCCACCATGGGCGCCAACGTGCGGGTCGGGCTGGAGGACAGCCTTTATCTCGGCAAGGGGACCCTCGCTGAAACCAACGCCCAGCAGGTCGCCAAGATTCGCGGCATCTGCGAAAGCCTCTCCCTAGACATCGCCACCCCGCAAGAAGCCCGCGAGATGCTGGCCCTCAAAGGGGGCGATCAGGTCGCTTTCTAGGGCTCGCGACTGGTGTTTCCGGCAGGGGCAGGGCGCCGGGGCGGGCTTCTCTCGCTGGTTTCGCGAACCTCTGCCTAGGAGCGTCCCCTAGGCAGGATCGCTTTCGGACGCGACTTCGTGGTTCGCCATGAGTTCCAGGGCGCGCACCATCGCGGAGTGATCCCACCCGGCCCCGCCGTTCGCCTTACAGGCGTTGAAGAGTTCCTGGGCGGTCGCGGTGTTCGGCAGGCTAACGCCAAGCGATTTGGCGCCCTGCAACGCCAGGTTCAGATCCTTCTGGTGCAGTTCGATGCGGAAGCCGGGATCGAAGGTGCGCTTGTACATGCGCTCCCCGTGCACCTCCAAGATGCGCGAGGAGGCGAGGCCGCCCATCAGGGCTTGGCGCACCTTGGCCGGATCCGCCCCGGCCTTCGAGGCGAAGACCAGTGCCTCGGCCACCGCCTCGATGGTGAGCGCCACGACGATCTGATTGGCCACCTTCGTCGTCTGGCCGACGCCAGTGTCTCCGACCAGGGTGATGTTCTTGCCCATCAGCTCGAAGATCGGCTTGGCGCGCTCGAAGACCTCCGGCTTGCCGCCCACCATGATGGTGAGCGAGGCGGCCTTGGCCCCCACCTCGCCGCCGGAAACCGGCGCGTCGAGATAATCGCAGCCCAGCGCGGCGATCTTCTCAGCGAAAACCTTCGTCTCGATCGGCGAGATGGAGCTCATATCGATCACCAGCTTGCCGGCGCTCAGGCCCTCGGCGACGCCGCCCGCGCCAAAGAGCGCCTCGTCCACTTGCGGCGTGTCGGGCACCATGGTGATCACGACCTCGGCGGCCTCGGCCACCGCCGCGCGGCTGTCGAGAACCTGCAGGCCTTTGTCCAACAGCGCTTGTGGCGGCTGCGAGCGGTGGACGGCGGTGAAGACCTCGTGCCCGCCATCCAAGAGGTGGCCGACCATCGGCACCCCCATGATACCGATGCCGATGAAACCGATCTTTGCCATGTGCTGTTCTCCCTGGGTTCGAAAGCCCGTTCGAAGGATAGGCGGACGTTGGACCTAGCATATCCGAGACCACCAAGCCAATCGACCGCGAACGGGTCTTGACCCGCCCGTGCCGGAGCACCATCGTCGCCCTGGCCCATCCGCCCATCGGCGCGCCGAGCGGACTGGCGCCTCGCGATCAACACAACTTCTCGGGAAAGGAAGCGAACCTTGGGCGACGATCTCTTTCAGACAGGCTTGGACAATCGCAAGGCGGTGCTTGGCGGCGACTACGTGGAGAGCGTGCTTGCCCAGGCCGACGATTTCAGCCGGCTCTTCCAGGAGCAGATGACCGCGTGGTGCTGGGGCTTCGGCTGGGGCGACGACACCCTGGACAAGAAGACCCGCTCCATGCTGAACCTCACCATGATCGCCGCCTTGAACCGCATGCATGAGTGGGAATTGCACCTGCGCGGCGCGATCACCAACGGTGTTAGCCGCGAAGAGCTGCGCTCGATCCTGCACGTCATCGCGATCTATTGCGGCGTGCCCGCCGGGGTGGAGTGCTTCCGTATCGCCAAGCGCGTCTTCGCGGAGATCGACGCGAAGGAGGGCTGATTTCTCCCGTCATTGCGAGCCCAAGGCGTAGCAAACCCCCAACGTCATTGCGAGCGTATGCGAAGCAATCCAGGGTCTTTGGTTTGGGGCGTTCGGCTCAACCAACAACCTATGGATTGCCGCGCCTTCGGCTTGCAATGACGTGAACCCGTGATTCTAGGCGGACAGCAGGCCGCGAGTGGCGGCGTCGATCACCGTGTCGATGTCCTGGTCCGGCTTGAAGCGGGCATAGGCGCCGTCGATTTCCAGGAAGGAGGCGCCATGCACGAAGGTCCAAAGCGGCAGGGCGGCGTTCATCACCCTTTCGGCGTTCGCACCGGGATAGCGGGCGCGAATCTCCTCTAGCAGAACTTCGAAGGCTCCGACTCCGGCTGCGTCAACCTCGGGGTGCTCCTTCAGGCCAGCCGCCTTGCCGAAAATCATGCGGAAGATGTTGCGCTCGGCCATGGCGAAGGCGACATAGGCGCGGCCCACGGCCGCGATTGCCTCGATGGAGCCTGAGGGGTGATCGGATTTGGCGGCGCGCATGGAGGCCGCGAGCCGCCCGAAGCCACGAATCGCGACCTCCTTCAAGAGATCCTCCCGGCCTTCGAAATGGCGGTAGGGTGCGGCCCGGCTAACGCCGGCGGCGGCGCAGGCGTCCGCCATGGCGAAACCGTCGGGGCCGCGCTCCAAGACCAAGGCATAGGCGGCGGCGATCATCGCCTCCTTTAGATCGCCATGGTGATACTGCGCTTTGCGCCGGGCGCCGCCGGCGGGGGCCGTCTCGGCTGTGGGCATTTCCAAGTTTCCTACCGCGATCCGAATCTTATTGTGATCTTAATCTGATTAACATTCGCATTGATTGCAATGTTAACATGACTTACATATGTGAAACCTGTTCACATTGGAGGGGTTGGGCATGACGGACGAATATAAGATGACCCAGAGCGATTCGGAACCGCTCGCGCGGCGGGGCGACGGTCCGTCTTCCCCAAGGGCGCGGAGCCACGGCCGCCGGATCCTGGTCTTCGCCGTGAGTTTCGCCGTGGCGGCGGTGTTCGTCGCCGCTGGCGGTCTGGGCATCTCACTGCTGCACCAGCGCGCCGCCGCGAAGCCGCAAGCTTCGGCCCCGGACCCCTTGCTGGTCAGCGTGGTCGAGGTTCTGCAAGATCCCGTCCATCGCGTGACCGACCGCTTCGCCGGCCGGGTCGAAGCCGCGGAGCGTACGGACCTAGCATTCGAATTCGATGGGCGGATCGTCGAGATCGCCTTCGAGGAGGGGGACAGCGTAACGGCGGGAACGGTGGTCGCGCGCCTGGACACTGCCCTGATCGAGGATGAGCGGCGCCAGCTCCTGGCCGACCGGGAGGCGCTTGCCGCTCGCCTGGCCTTCGCCCGTAAGACCGTGAAGTGCCGCCAGGCGCTGAGCGACCGGGGCTTTTCCTCGCAAGAGTCCTTTGACGAAGCGGTTTCGGATGTTGGCGAGCTTAGTGCGCGGATCCGCGCCGTGGACGCCGCGGTCGCCACCCTGGACACCCGCATCGAGAAGTCCTTCCTGCGCGCCCCCTTCGCCGGGGAGATCGCGGCGCGCGGCGCGGACCTGGGCGCGGTGCTGGAGGGCGGCGTGCCGGTCTTGACCCTGCTGTCGAGTGCGGCGCGTCGGGTCAGGGTCGGCGTTCCGCCGGAAGTGGCAGCCGTTTTGAGCGAGACCGAGGCTTTTGCCGTTACCTTCCAGGGTCGTGCCTTCGAGGCGCGGATCTTCGCCCTGCGCCCGGATATCGACGCGCGCACGCGCACCCAATCGCTTCTGCTTGAGTTTATTGAGGCCGAAGCGCCGCCCATCGGCGCCCTGGTCGAAATCTCGGTCGTGCGGGAAATCCGCCAGCCCGGATTCTGGCTTCCGCGCGAGGCCCTGGTGGAAGGCGAGCGCGGCCTTTGGACCGTCTTGACCGTGGTGGACGGCGAAAGCGGACCCGTGGCCAGGCAGGAAACCGTTCAAATCCTGCATGCCTTGGACCAGCGGGTGTTCGTTAAGGGCACGCTTGGTGATGGTCAGAGGGTGATCGCCACCGGTGCGCACCGGCTTTCCCCGGGTCAGGCGGTCCGCACCCAGACCGCGGAAGCGGCGAACCAAGGAGAGGGGCCATGGCGACGCTGCTGTTTCGGGAGGTCCGGCTTTTCGGCCTGGCGGTCGGCATCGTGCTTGTGCTCGGGCTTTCGGCGTTGGCGACGATCTCGCGCCAAGAGGACCCGACTACCACCAACCTTTTCGCCACCATTCTGACCCCCTATCCGGGCGCGGACCCGGCCCGGGTGGAAGCCTTGGTGACACGCAAGATCGAGGAACAGCTCGAGGAAATCGCGGAAATCAAGGAAATCCGCTCCACCTCGCGCGAAGGAATCTCAGACGTTTCCGTCGAGCTCTCCGACGTCCTGCCGGACAGCCGGATCGAGCCGGTGTGGTCGGAGATCCGCGACGCCCTGGGCGACGCCGCGCGTGAACTGCCCGAGGGTGTGCCCACGCCCAGCTTCGATAACGATCGGACCGGCGCCTATACCGCTATCCTTTCCGTGCAGGCCCGCGCCGAGCGCAACGTGCCGCCGGCGACTCTGCAGCGCTTCGCCGAGCGCCTGCGCGACCGCCTGCGTCAGGCGCCGGAAACCACGGAGGTGCGCCTCTTCGGTGCCCTGGAAGAGGAGGTTCTGGTTACGGTGGATGCCCGCCGGCTGAACGGCTTGGGCCTCACTGCAGATGACGTCTCCGCCGCCATAGCCGCAGCCGATGCCAAGGTGCAGGCGGGACTTCTGCGCGACGATCAGGCTGACCTGGTGATCGAAGTGGCGGGCGAAATCGATAGCCTGGACCGCATCCGCCAGATTCCTCTGCGCTCCCTGGAGGACGGCACGATCCTGCGCCTCGCAGACGTCGCCGAGGTGGAGCAAGCAGTGCGCGAACCGGGCAGCGCGATTGCCTTCGCGGATGGCGTGCGCGCCGTTCTGGTGGCCGCGCGGATGGAGGACGACCGCCAGGTGGATGCCTGGATGGCAGGATTGCGCGCCGAACTGGAGGACTCCCGGGCGAGTCTGCCGGACGGGATCGAAATCCGCCTGCTGTTCGACCAGTCTGAGTACACGGCCAGCCGGCTGAAGGAGGCTGGCCTCAATCTCGCCATTGGCATGGGTCTGGTGATCGCGGTGCTTTTCGTCACTCTGGGCTGGCGCGCCGCCTTGGTGGTTGCGGCCATGCTGCCGTTGACGAGCCTGGCAGCCCTGGCGGTCCTGCAGGTTATCGGCATTCCGGTGCACCAGATGTCGGTGACCGGCCTGATCGTGGCGCTCGGCCTTCTGGTGGACGCCGCCATTGTCATGACCGACAGGATCGGGAAGAGCCTGGATGCGGGCCAGTCGAGGGTAGAGGCGGTTCGGAGGGCCGTTGGCCGTCTTGCGCTCCCACTCTTCGCCTCGACCGCCACCACGGCCTTGGCCTCCACGCCCATGGCGCTGTTGCCCGGCGCGGCCGGAGACTTCGTCGGCTCCATCGCAATCGCAGTGATCGTGATGCTGACCCTCTCCTTCCTGCTCGCCCTAGCGATCACTCCGGCGCTGGCTGGATGGCTGCTCGTGCGCGCCGACTCGCCGGAGGCGGCGAACCCGCGCAAGGGCTGGGTCGCGCGCGCCTTCGGCCGCTCACAGGACCTGGCGCTGGCCCATCCGGGGCTGGCAATCCTTGGGGCCTTGATCCTGCCGGTGATTGGCTTCGGTGCCTTTCCGACCTTGACTTCGCAGTTCTTCCCGGGCGTGGACCGCGACCAGTTCTACATCCAGGTCGAGGCCCCCCAGGCAGCTCGTTGGAGCGAACCACCGCTTTGGCGCAAGCCATGGAGCCAGTGATTCGGGAGAGCGCCGGCATCCGGCATCTGCATTGGGTGGTCGGCGAGAGCGCGCCCTCCTTCTACTACAACATGATCATGGACCGGGACGGCAGCGCCGACTTCGCCGAGGCACTGGTGACCTCCGTCTCGCCCGAGGCGACCGAAGCGCTGATCCCCGAGTTGCAGAAGCGCTTGGACGAGCGCTTTCCCGAAGCGCGGGTGCTCGTGCGCGGTCTCGTGCAAGGGCCGCCGGTGGACGCGCCCGTGGAAATCCGCGTTGTCGGTCCCGATCCCACGGAACTGAAGCGCTTGGGTGAGGACCTGCGTCTGCGCATGGTCCGCCAGCCCGGCATGCTGCACGTGCGCGAGACCCTGGCCGACGGCGAAGCCAAGCTGGTCTTCGATCTGGACGAAAACGCCGTGCGCCTCGCCGGCCTGACCTTGGCGGAAGTCGCCCGGCAACTGGAGACCGCCTTGGAGGGGGTGTCCGGGGGCTCCTTGCTGGAATCAACCGAGGAATTGCCCTTGCGGGTGCGGCTGGACAACGCGGCGCGGGCGGATCTTGAGGCCTTGCGCGGCTTTGACGTCTTGGCGCGCACGCCCGGCGACGCGGCTGCCCAGACCGACAGCGGTTATGCCGGCGTCCCGCTTTCAAGCTTGGGCAGCCTGCGGTTGGAGCCCGCCGAAAGCCCGATCACCCGGCGTAATGGGGAGCGTCTCAACACGGTGCAGGGCTTCATCCAGTGCGATCTCTTGCCGAAGGAAGTGCTGGCCAGCCTGCGCGCCGATCTGGCCGCCAACCCTTTGCCTCTGGCTCCGGGCTACCGCATCGAGTTCGGGGGCGACTCCGAGGAACGCTCGAGCACGGTCACCAACCTGATCTCGCCGCTGGGGATGGTGCTGGTGCTCACCGTGGCGACTATCGTGATCACTTTTCGCTCCTACCGGCTTTCGCTGATCGCCGCCTTGGTGAGCTTCCTGTCCATGGGGGCGAGCCTGCTGGCGCTGGCGGTCTTCGATTTTCCCTTTGGCATCCAGGCACTGATCGGCGTTATCGACTCCATCGGTGTGTCGATCAATGCCGCCATCGTGATCCTGACGGAGTTGTAGGCCGACCCGGCCGCGCAAGCGGGCGACCGGCGGCGCATCGCGGACCTGGTGGTGGGCAGCGGGCGGCACATTATCTCGACCACTCTGACCACCTTCGGCGGCTTCTTGCCGCTAATTCTGGCGGGCGGCGGCTTTTGGCCGCCCTTCGCCATGGCGATCGCCGGCGGAGTGCTGCTTTCGACGATCGTTTCCTTCTACCTGGTTCCGCCGATGTTCCTGCTGGTTCGCCGGCGGCGCCCTTCGGCCCAGGTCGAAGCTCTGCCGGAAAACGGGGATCGCGGCAAGGCTTGCCCGATAGTGGCGCTGGCCTCCTAGTGGTCCACCGAGAGCCGCACCGGTTCGCCGTGGGGCGTGCGGGCGTAGGCCTCCGCCCAGGCGTTCTTGCGCTCGCTCAGGTCCCCCGGCTCGACCAGCCCCTTACGGGCTAGCAGGGTCTCCAGGGCGGCCAGCCAGCGCTCGTAGTAATCCCCGCCGTCGTCCGGTCCGCCGGCAGCCCGCGCCCTTGCGATCTCATCGCTCAGCGCCGCCGCCCATTCCGGCCAGGTGAAGCGCTCTTCCTCGGCGAGCTTTAAAACCAAGGCGAAAGCTTCGGCCTGCCAAGGCTCGGCGAAGACCGGGCCGTCGTTGCCGCGCGGGATAGGGCCGAGGGTATCGAGGTCTGGATCAGGCCGGTTCAAGATAGCTTTCCCAAAGGTCGATATGAACGGCGCCGTCGAAGGCGGCCTCCGGCCCCCAGAGTTCCTTGGCGTCGAAGCTGACGGAGTAGAGCGGCTGCGGCGCTTCGCCGGCGAAGTGGGCATTGCTGTCCGGGAAGACGTGTCCGCCGTGCAGCATCGCGATCTCTCCTGTCTTGCCGCGCGCATAGCGGGGTAGGCGGGTGTGGCCTTCGGGGTGAATGTTCCGGGTGCGCACCTGCTCGCCGATCCGGTAGCGGGGCTGTGCTTCCAAGGACCGCTCCGTTGGGCCGCCCGAGCGCAGGATTGCCGGGACCCGCTCGGCGGCGACCGGTGGCGTGGCTTTCTCCGTGCCGGGGGCCGGGTGGCCCTTCGCCAGCTCTTCTTCCGTGAGCAGGCCCCGCTCGACCATCAGTTTGCAGAGGCCCTCCAGCCAGCGCTCGTAATAGGTGGAGCGCAGATAGAGCTCCGGCGGGGCCGACTCCCTGGCGAAACGCGAGGCATCGATGTTCCAGCGGCCCCAACCCGCCATCGCCAGGGTCATGGCAAGGACCCGGCTTTCCCAAGGCGCGTGGAACAAGGGCTCGTCAGCCTCGGGCTCCACCGGGCCGAAGCCGTGCATACCGCCCATGTCGTGAATGCCGTTCATGACGCCGCATCCCCGCCGAGTGCGGCCTTGGCCGTGCCGATCATGGCGTCGCGGGACACGAGATCCGCCAAAGCCTCCTCGCTCAAGCCCTCGCTTCCGGCCGGCCGCTCGGGAATCACCAGGTAGCGGATTTCCGCGGTGCTGTCCCAAACCTTGATCTCGACCTCGGGCCCGAGTTCCAACCCGAAGTCCCGCAGGGTACCGCGCGGGTCAATCACCGCCTTGGCCCGGTAGGCGTCGGACTTGTACCAGACCGGCGGCAGGCCCAGCACGGACCAGGGATAGCAAGAGCAGAGGGTGCAAACCACGAGGTTATGGGTCTGGGGGGTATTCTCCACCGCCACCAGATGCTCGCCTTGACGCCCCATGTAGCCGAGCGAAGCCACGGCGGCGGTTGCATCCTTCATCAGCCAGGCCCGGAACTCCGGGTCGGTCCAGGCCCGCGCCACCACCTTGGCACCGTTGCGCGGGCCGACCTCGTGCTCGTAGTAATCGATGAAGGCGTCGAGGGCCGCCGGGTCGACCAGGCCCTTCTCCACAAGCAGGGACTCCAGCGCCTTCACGCGCAGCGCCGTGTCCGAAGGCACATGCTGGTGGCCATGATCGTGGCCGCTCTCGTGATCGGCCCGTTCTTGTTTTTCGGAGTCCGCCGTCATCTGACCGCTCCTTCCCGTTTCACCCGGCACGTTCGTGATTGAAGACCGGATCCCGCCCGCCCGCAAGCTCAGGATAGCAGGGGCCGCAAGCGTTCGACCGCCTGGGCCACCCGCTCCGGGGCGCTCGCGAAGCAGAGGCGGAAATAGCCCTCACCGCCCGGCCCGAAGGCGGTGCCGGGGGCAAGGCCGACCTTCGCGTCCCGCAAGATGCGCTTGGTATAGGCCAGGCTATCGGTCACGCCCTCCACCTTGAAGAAGCTGTAGAAGGCCGCTTTCGGCTTGGCGATGGTCACTCGCGGCAGGTCGCCAAGACCGGCGTAAACGATCTCGCCGCTTTGCCGGCAGCGCTCCACCATCTCGGCGACGAAGTCATCACCCTGAGTGATCGCGGCGAGGCAGCCGCGCTGCAGGAAGGTTTGCCCGCCGGAGGTCAGGAACTCGATCAAGCGGTTGAAGGGCTCCGCCACGGACGGCGGATGGACAATCCAGCCGATGCGCCATCCGGTCATCGCCCAGGGCTTCGAAAACGAATTGATCACCAGCAGGGCGTCTTCCGGCCCGGCTTGGGACAGGAACGAAGGGGCGTCCGGCCGGTCGAAGGTAATGCGGTGATAGACCTCGTCCGCCAGCAGCCAGATGTTCCGGCCGCGCAGCAGGTCCATCACCGCGCGCTGTTCCTCCGCCTCCATCATCCAGCCGGTCGGATTGCCCGGCGAGGCGATGAAGACGGCGCGGGTGTTCTCGTCCAAGGCGTCGGCGAGCTTATCGAGATCGAGCCGGAAACCGCCGTCGGGCTGGAGATCGAGCAACAGTGGCACCACCTCGCCACCCGCGATCTCCACGGCGGAGACGATGTTGGGCCAAACCGGCGAGACCACGACGACTTTCTCACCAGGCCGCAGGATCGCTTGCAGGATCATCACGATTGCCGTCATGCCCGAGGAGGTGACGGTAATTCGCTCCATGTCCGGCGCGATGCCGTGCAGGCGGGCGTGATAGTCCGCCAAGGCCTGGCGCAGTTCGTCCAATCCGCGTTTGGGCGTGTAATGGGTTTCGCCCGCGCGCAGGGAGGCAACGGCGGCCTCGCTGATGAAGTCCGGCGTGGGCAGGTCGCCCTCGCCGACCCAAAGGCCGATCACGTCCTGCTGCCCGAATCCCATCTCCCAAATCTCCTGGATCTGAGAGTTCTCCAAGTGCTCCGCCTCGGGCCGCAAGGGGGCGGGAAAGCCGCTCGCGGCGGGCAAGACTTCTGGATTCGCGCTCATGCCCGCTTCTCCTACTGGCCAAGCTCCGGACGGTCACGGAAGTTGTCCAGCGCTTCCGGGTTCGCCAGGGCTTCCAAATTCTTGATGGCGCGGCCGTGCACCACGTCGCGCACCGCCAGTTCCACGATCTTGCCGGACTTGGTGCGCGGAATGTCTGCTACGGCCAGGATGCGCGCGGGCACGTGGCGCGGGGTGCAGCCTTCGCGGATGCGCTTCTTGATGGCCGCTTCCAAGGCTTCGTCCAAGACCGCGTCCGGGGCCAGGCGCACGAAAAGGACAACGCGCACGTCGCCTTGCCATTCCTGGCCAATGACGATCGCCTCGATGACCTCGGGCAACTGTTCCACCTGGCGGTAGATCTCGGCGGTTCCGATGCGCACGCCGCCAGGGTTGAGCGTCGCGTCCGAGCGGCCGTAGACGATCATGCCGCCATGGCTTGTCAGTTCCACATAGTCGCCATGACACCAAACGCCGGGAAAGCGCTCGAAGTAGGCGGCGCGGTAGCGCTGGCCGTCGGAATCGTCCCAGAAATAGATCGGCATGCAGGGGAAGGGCTTGACGCAGACCAGCTCGCCCTTCTCGCCGATCACCGGATTGCCGGCTTCGTCCCAAACCTCCACCGCCAGACCCAGGCCGCGCGCCTGGATTTCGCCGCGCCATACCGGCCCGATGGGGTTGCCCAGGACGAAGCAGCTCACGATGTCCGTCCCGCCGGAGATGGAAGAGAGGCAGACATTTGATTTGATGCTGTCATAGACGTAGTCGAAGCCCTCGGCCACAAGCGGCGATCCGGTCGAGGCGATCAAGCGCAGGGCCGAAAGGTCGTGGGTCGCCTTGGGGTTCAGACCAGCTTTCTTCAGGGCATCGATGTACTTCGCTGAGGTTCCGAAGAGAGTCGCCTTCTCTGCTTCGGCGTAGTCGAACAGCACATTGCCGTCGGGATGGAAGGGCGAGCCGTCGTAGAGCAGCAGCGTCGCTTCGCTCGCTAAGCCCGAAACCAGCCAGTTCCACATCATCCAGCCGCAGGTGGTGAAATAGAACACCCGGTCGCCGGGCTTCACGTCGCTCTGCAGGCGGTGTTCCTTGAGATGCTGCAACAGGGTGCCGCCGACCCCGTGCACGATGCACTTGGGCTTCCCGGTGGTGCCGCTGGAATACATGATGTAGAGCGGGCTATTGAAATCTACTCGCCGGAAGGCGATCTCTCGCGCCTCGAAGGGTGCTTGGAACTCCGCCATGCCCACGGCGCGGGCATCCAGTGCCGCGAGATCCGGCGCCTCGCTCAGCAGGGGCACGACCACGATGCGGGTGACGCTTGGCAGATCGCGGGTGAAGGCCGCGACCTTGTCCAGGGTGTGGATGGTCTTGCCGGCGTAGTAGTACCCGTCCGGGCAGAACAGCACCTTCGGTTCGATCTGGCCGAAGCGGTCCAGCACGCCCTGGATGCCGAAGTCCGGCGAGCAAGACGACCAGACCGCGCCCAAGGACGTTGCGGCGAGCATGGCGACCACGGTTTCGGGCATGTTCGGCATGAAGCCCGCGACCCGGTCACCTTCCCCAACTCCTTCGGCCGCCAAGGCTTGCGCGGTGCGAGAGACGGCCTCGTTGAGCTCGCGCCAGGACATGCGCCGGCGCAGCTTATCCTCGGCCCTGAAGACGATGGCGTCGCCGTCGTCGTTCCGGGTCAAAAGGTTCTCGGCGAAATTCAGCTTGGCGTCCGGGAAAAACTGGGCGCCGGGCATCTTGTCGCCGTCGAGCAGGATTCGCGCGCCGGGCCCCTCGCCTTTCACGCCGCAGAAGGCCCAAAGCTCCCGCCAGAAATCCTCGATATGCGCAATCGACCAGGCGTAAATGTCCGAGTAATCCTCCAGGATCGCGTCGTGACGGTCCTGAACCCCCTTCATGAAAGCGGTCAGGTTCGCGGCGGCGATACGGTCTGGCGAGGGAGTCCAGAGGGGGTGCTCGGGCATGGCGATCGGCTCGCTCTAATTTCTTGGATTTCGCGTTTAGACCTTCAAGCGGCGAAAGACTAGGCCCTGTCCGCCGACGGTGCAAGAAGCCCCGACCAGGGCGCAAGTAAGCCCGCCGCCACGCCCGGCGCCGTGTGCTTTGCCCGCAGCTCCCTCTGGTGGCACCTTTCCCCGGCGCAGACCAGCCTTGCGTACAGGCCGGGTGGTGCGCCGCGCCGTCTCCGCTACATTAAGGCCATCGTGGCAACGAACTCGACCAAGCCCTGGCCGGTGGAGGGGGTCAGCGCGCCCGTAACGGCGGCCTTGCTGATGACCGGGGCTTCGCTCGGCTTTTCGGTGATGAATATTCTCATCCGTAACGCCTCGGCGGAGCTCGATACCCTGCAGATCGCGTTCTTCCGCAATTTCTTCGCCTTCGCCTTCATGTTGCCCTGGCTGGCCTCGGTCGGCTTCGAGGGTTTGCGGACCACGCGGCTCAAGCTGCATTTGGTGCGCAGCGCCATCAGTCTCTGCGGCATGCTGCTCTGGTTCTACTCCGTGACGCTTCTGCCGCTCGCGGAAGCGGTTGCGCTGAACTTCACGGTGCCGCTTTTCGCCACCGCCGGCGCGGCGCTCATCCTGCACGAGGTGGTTCGGGCCCGGCGCTGGACCGCCACAGTGGTCGGTTTCCTGGGTGTTTTGGTGATCCTGCGGCCCGGCTTTCAGGAACTGCATCTGGAGATGCTGCTGCCGGTGCTCGCGGCGCTTTTCATGGCGCTTTCGGTGCTGGTGGTGAAGAGTCTTGCGCGCACGGATTCGCCTGGCGTCATCGTGCTCTACATGAACGTGCTGCTAACCCCGCTGTCGCTGATCCCCGCGCTCTTCCTCTGGCGCTGGCCGAGTGCCGAGGTCTGGGCCATGATGGTAGGGATCGGCCTGCTGGCAGCGCTCTCGCACCTTTTGATGACGCGGGCCTACAAGATTGCCGATGCCAGTGCCGTTCTGCCTTTCGACTACACGCGCCTTCCCTTCATCGCGCTCTTTGCCTTCCTGTTCTATGGAGAGATCCCCGACGGCTGGACCTGGGTTGGGGCCGCGATCATCGCCGCCTCCACCTTCTACATCGCCCGGCGCGAGGCGGTTGTGTCGCGGGAGCGCCGTGAAGCGCTGCGCGCCGCGGGCAAGGCACCAGAGGCGGGGCATCCATGACGACTGGCTCGGACCCTTGGCCAAGGCCGCTTGAGATGGGGGTCTCGACCGGCAAGATCGGCGCGAACGGTCTGGGCGCGCTTTGGATGCTGGGGGCCGCCATCGGCTTCTCTATCAACGGCGCGCTGGTGAAGGCTTTGCTCGGGCTTGGCGTGGATGTTTTCGTGGTCGCCTTCGCACGCGCCTTTCTGGCGCTCCTGCCCTTGCTGCCCTTTCTTTACCGCGATGGATTGGGTGCGTTCCGCACGGACCATCCCTTGACACATTTTCTGCGGGCGCTGTTCGGCGCCGGTGCCATGGTCTGCGGGTTCTGGGCGCTGTCACGGCTAAGCCTGGCGGAGGTCACGGCACTGGGGTTCACCGCGCCGCTCTTCACCATTGTCCTGGCGGTGCTCATCCTGCGGGAGCCTGTGCGCTGGCGCCGCTGGACAGCCACGGCCGTGGGCTTCGCCGGAGTATTGATCATGGTGCGTCCGGTGGAGATTCTGGAAGGTGGCATCGATCCGGCGGTCTTCGCGGCCTTGGGCATGGCATTTGGCATCGCCATGGCGATCACTTTGGTGAAGCGCTTCCCCGCGGGCGAGAGCCAGGCGGTGATGCTGCTCTATTTCTGCATTGCTTCGATCCTGGTGACGGCGGTGCCGGCGGTGGTGGCTTGGCGGACGCCGGAGCCTGTCGAGTGGCTCTTGCTCGCTGGTGTTGGCTTCGTGGGTCTGGCCTCCCAGGCCATGATGATCAAAGCCTTCCGCACCGGCGAGGCCTCCTTCGTGGCGCCCTTCGACTACGCCAAGCTGATCTTCGCCGGGGCCTTAGGATTCTTCTTCTTCGGCGAAGTTCCGGACGCGGCTTTCTTGGCCGGAGCCTTGGTGATCATCGCCGCTACGCTCTACATCGCCCGGCGCGAAGCGCGGATCCGGCCCTCCCACTCTCCGCACGCATCCGAGCGCGCCCAACCCCTTCAGTAGCCGCTTGCGAGCAGCAGGCGAATTAACGAAAGGCCGAGGCAGATGATCACCATTACGGTGAGCGGCCGCCTGAGAAAGCGGTACCAGGGTGGCGCCAAGCCCAACCGAATGGCCATGAGGTCACCGTGAAACAGCAGCGCGAAGGTCACCATCAAGACCACCAGGCCCGGTAGCGCCGGCAGCAGCATCGAGGCCCAGGCGACCAGGGCGGGCATGACCGACCAGCCCAGCCGCTCCCACGTCATGGCCGCCCGGGTGTCGGTGGCCCCAACGCCTGCCATGGCGAGGCCCCAGTGCACGGCGCCCATGAAGGAGAGGATACAGGCCGCGTAGGCCATCTGGGCCGAGAGTGCGAGCCCGGCCTCCTCGGGCGGCAAGAGCCACGCCCCCAAGGTTCCCGCGGCGAAGGGAATGACGCCTGCGAAACCGTAGACAACGGCGGGGCGGGGAACTTCCGAAAGCGACATGGTTCATTCTTCCTAGGGATACCGGCACCGGCCCGTTCCTGTCTCGGCATGCGAAACCTTAGTGCGCGTCCGCCCAGCTCTCGCCGACTCCCACGTCGGCCACCAGCGGGACGGAAAGGTTGACGGCCGGGGCGGCGGCCCCTTCCATAACCCCCTTCACCAAGGCCGTGGTTTCCTCGATCTCGGCGTCGGGAACCTCGAAAAGCAGCTCGTCGTGAACCTGCAGAAGCATCCGCGCGCTGAGCTTCGCGCTGATCAGGGCCGGTGCGACACGGATCATGGCGCGCTTGATGATGTCGGCGGCCGTGCCCTGGATGGGCGCGTTGATGGCCGCGCGCTCGGCGAAGTTCCGCCTGGCCGGGTTCTTGTCCTTCACGCCCGGCAGGTGAACCCGCCGGCCGAAGAGGGTCATGACATAGCCGTGGCGGCGGGCCTGTTCCTTGGCCTCGTCCATATAGGCGCGGATGCCCGGATAGCGCTCGAAATAAGCTTCGATGTAGGCCCGCGCCACGCTTTGCTCGATGCCCAGGTTCTGAGCCAGGCCGAAGGGCGAGATGCCATAGATGATGCCGAAGTTGATGGCCTTGGCCCGGCGCCGGGTCGCCCCGTCCATCTGGTCCAGGGGCACGCCGAAGACCTGGCTCGCGGTCATGGCGTGGATATCCTCCCCCGCCTCAAAA
Organism: Pelagibius litoralis; assembly: GCA_029287455.1. Lineage (GTDB taxonomy): Bacteria > Pseudomonadota > Alphaproteobacteria > Kiloniellales > DSM-21159 > JARFRB01. The sequence continues at coordinate 19,119 of JARFRB010000116.1, forward strand.
GCGGCGCGCAAGGCCGCCACGTTGGCAATATGGGCGGTCAGCCGCAGTTCGATCTGCGAGTAGTCGACGGAAAGAAGTTTATGGCCCGGTTCCGCGATGAAGGCCTGGCGGATCTTGCGGCCCTCCTCCGTGCGGATCGGGATGTTCTGCAGGTTGGGATCGGTGGAGGAGAGCCGGCCGGTCTGCGCCACCGCTTGGGAGAAGGAGGTGTGAACCCGCCCGGTGAGGGGGGAGATTTGCTCCTGCAGCGCGTCGGTATAGGTAGACTTCAGCTTGCTGAGCTGGCGCCAGTCGAGCACCTTGGCTGGCAGCTCGTGACCCTGGGCGGCGAGGCCCTCGAGGATATCGGCGCCGGTGGCATAGGCGCCGGACTTGCCCTTCTTGCCGCCTGGCAGGCCAAGCTCATCGAACAGCACTTCGCCCAGTTGCTTCGGGCTGCCGATAGTGAAGGGGTGGCCGGCCAATGCATGGATTTCCGCCTCCAGGGCTTCGATCCGCTGAGCGAAGTCGTTGGACATGCGCCGCAGGATATCGCGGTCCACTTTGATCCCGTCGCGCTCCATGGCCGCAAGGACCGGCACCAGCGGCCGCTCCAGGGTCTCGTAGACCGTGGCGAGGCGCTCGGGCGTCAGGCGCGGCTTGAGGACCCGCCAGAGCGCCAGAGTGATGTCCGCATCCTCCGCCGCGTAGTCCAGGGCCTTGTCCAACGGGACCTTATCGAAAGTGATCTGGGACTTCCCAGTTCCGCAGACCTCCTTGTAGGGAATGCAGCGGTGACCGAGATGCAGGAGGGCCAGTTCGTCCATGCCGTGCCCGTGCAGCCCCGCGTCCAGGACATAGGAAAGCAGCATGGTGTCGTCGAAGGGCGCCACCTCGATGCCATGGCGGGCCAGCACGCCCATGTCGTATTTGAGGTTCTGCCCGATCTTCAGGACGGAGTCGTCTTCCAAGAGGGGCTTGAGCAGGCCGAGCGCGGGCTCCATCGCGATTTGCTCTGGCTCCTCGCTCTTGCCTGCTTGGCCGTCGAGGTCGAGCCCTCCGTCCGGGGCGCCCGGTTGGGTGTGGCCGAGCGGGATGTAGCAGGCTTCGCCCGGCGCCACCGCCAGGCTCACCCCCACCAGGGCCGCCGCTTGGGCATCCAGCGAAGTGGTCTCCGTATCCACCGCCACGATTCCCGCCTCGCGCGCACGGGCGATCCAGGCTTCCAAATCCCCCAGCGTCTGCACCAGCTTGTAGGCCGCCGTCTCGCCCGCGGATGCTTCTGCCGCCTCGCCCGCCTTGCCGGCTTCCCGGGCGTCGGGCACCAGGTCGCCGGTGGCGAGCTGCTCGGAAAGGCGGTTCAGGATCGAGCGGAACTCGTAGCGCTCCAGAAAGCCGCGCAGCACCTCGGGCTCCGGCTCCTTAAGGGTAAGGTCGGCGAGCGCCTCGGGAAGGGGGACGTCGGTCTTCAGCGTCACCAGTTCCTTGCTGATTCGCGCGAGCTCCGCGTTCTCGATCAGCTTTTCGCGGCGCTTTGGCTGCTTGATCTCCCCGGCGCGATCCAGCAGGGAGTCGAGGTCGCCGTAATCCTCGATCAACTGGGCGGCGGTCTTTACGCCGATGCCTGGAACGCCGGGCACGTTATCCACGGAGTCGCCCGCAAGGGCCTGCACGTCCACCACCTTCTCCGGCGGCACGCCGAACTTCTCGATCACCTCCGCCCGGCCGATCTGGCGGTTCTTGATGGGGTCGAGCATGGTGATCCCGTCGTCCACGAGCTGCATCAAGTCCTTGTCCGAGGAGACCACGGTGACCTCGATCCCCGCCGCGCGGGCAGCCCGGGCGTAGCTCGCGATGATGTCGTCGGCCTCGTAGTTGTCGAGCTCGATGCAGGGCAGGTTGAAGGCCCGCGTCGCTTCGCGGATCATCGGGAACTGCGGCACCAGGTCTTCCGGTGCCTCTGGCCTATGCGCCTTGTACTCGGGGTAGATGTCGTTGCGGAAGGACCGCCCGCTCTTGTCGAAGATCACCGCCAGGCCGTCCGCGTCGGTGTCGCGCAAGAGCTTGATCAGCATGTTGGTGAAGCCGAAGGCGGCGTTGGTCGGCATGCCTTCGGAGGTGCTCTGCGGCGGCAGCGCGAAATAGGCCCGGAAAATATAGCCGGAGCCATCGACGAGATAGAGATGCTTAAGCGGCGCGGACGCGGTCTCGGTCATGCCCCGACTGTGCCCGTCGCGCGCGCCGCTGTCGAGAGCATCAGCAGGCCTTGGGCGCTTGCTCGAGCGTCTCTTCGCCCGCGACTTCGCCCGATACCGTCAAGATGGCCGCTTCGGCGGGGCGGGGGATGGCGGAGCCGGCGAGGGTGGCGAGGAGCCAATCGAGATCGCCGTCGGCTTGCCGCGGTCCCTTCACCCTGCGAGGCGCGATCTCTCGGTAGGTTCCGTCGCGCAGCTCGGCCACGGCGAAGCGGAAGACATAGTTGGGCGTGAGCCCCATGCGCAGATCCGAAACCACCAGCGTGTCGCGCAAAAGTTCCAGGCTGTAAATTCCTTAACCACCAGCGTGTCGCGCAAGAGTTCCAGGCTGTAAATTCCTTTCGTGAAGGCGGCCAGGGTTGCCGCCGCCTCGATTCTGCTCAGACAGCCTGCCAGGTTCGCGCCACTGGGGTGGGAGTGGATCACCGGCGCTTCGCCCGGCGCCATGATCGGCAGATAGAGGTTGTGATAGCGCACTCCGTCCAAGGCGATCGCCCGCCAGACCACGGTGCTGAAGGGCAAGGGGGTTGCCAGCACGCGCTCGTGGGCAATCCCCGCCTGCGCCAGGTGAGCGTCGGCCCGTTCCGTCACGATCCGCTGTGCCACCAGCGTCCAGCCCAGATAGACGCTGGACAGCAGCAAGCAGGTTGCCAGCCCGGTGCGAAAGCGCGGGGTCCAGGCCTTCGCAAAGCGCCCAAACGAAGGCAACGAGCAAGGGCAAGGTATAAAGCGGGTCGATGATGAAGATGGATCCCGCGCCCAGCGGCTCCGGCCAGACCGGCCAGAAAAGCCGGGTGCCGTAGATCGTCATGGCGTCGAGCAGCGCGTGGGTGGCGAAACAGAGAAAGACCGCCGCGTAAACCCGCAAGCGCTCGCCCTTCAGCGGCTTCACGAAGCGGACAAGCGGTTCGGCGATCAGGGGCGTGACCACGGCATGAACGATCAGCGAGTGCGTGGCGCCTCGGTGCAGCACGAAGGACTCGACCGGATCGTCGAAGGGGAAGAACACGTCCAGGTCGGGCAGCGTCCCCAGAATGCCGCCCAAGACCGCGGCACGCCTCGGCCCCAACGGCTTGCCGAGCACGGCGGCGCCAACGCCGGCGCCAAGAACCAATTGAGTCAAGGAATCCATGTCCGTGCCTACCGAAAAGCCAAGAAGCCTTGCCCAGCATGTAGAACGGCCTGCGCGCGCGCCCAGCCCTTACCTGCGCGAACCCAATGAAGCTGTGCGAAAAGGATGTGCCGGGCGGCCGGCCCTGGTGTCAATGCCCGCCAGCTGCCTTGGCCCCTTCCTTCAGGATGAAATGGCGGCCGCAGTAAGGGCAGTCGATTTTGCCCTTGCCCTCCATATTGAGCCAGACGCGCGGGTGGCCAAGGGGGCCGTCGCCGCCATCGCAGGATATGATTTCCTTCTCCACGTAGATGGTTTCGGCCGGCTGCATCCCAAGAGTCCCTCTTCTCCGCGCGCCCGGCGGGAGAATAGGCTCCACACCGATGACCCGCCGGATGATAATCCAGCGGCCGGTGCGATCAATGGTTAGTTGCCGGACGCGCCGGGTTTGGCGCGCGGCGGATGACCGGATCGCTTGTGATTCTCGCCGGAACGGCTTAGGTAACCCTCACTATGGACAAGCACCCATCCGCCAGCCCCGTTGACATGTCCGCCCTGCCCGCCAACGCGGTTGAGGTGCGTGGCCTCGCCAAGACCTACCGGGCCTCCGGGCAAACCGGACCCAAGCTGGCCTTGGACAGCGTGGACCTGACGATCCCGCGTGGCTCGCTCTTCGGCCTGCTCGGCCCCAATGGCGCGGGCAAGTCCACGCTAATCAACATTCTTGCCGGCCTCGTCAACAAGACCTCCGGCGATGCCAGCATTTGGGGTTTCGACCTTTCGCGGCAAACCCGCCAGGCGCGCGCTTCGATCGGCGTGGTCCCGCAGGAGCTCAATATCGATCCGTTTTTCACGCCGCGCGAGCTCCTCGAACTGCAGGCGGGGCTTTACGGCGTGCCCCCCAAGGAGCGCCGGACCGACGAGATCCTGGAGGGCCTGGGCCTCGCGGACAAGGCGGAGGCCTATACCCGCACCCTGTCCGGCGGGATGCGCCGCCGCCTAATGGTGGCCAAGGCCATGGTGCACAATCCGCCGGTGCTGGTGCTCGACGAGCCCACGGCGGGTGTGGATATCGAATTGCGCCGGCAGTTATGGGGGCGGGTGCGTGAGCTGAACCGGGGCGGGACCACGATCCTGCTGACAACTCACTACCTCGAGGAGGCCGAGGAGCTCTGCGACACCATCGCGATCATCAACCATGGACGCGTGATCGCTTGTGAATCCACTCCGGAGCTTCTGCGCCGCCTGGACAACAAGGAGCTGCAGATCATCGTTTCGGCGCCCCTGACAGAGGTCCCGGAGCGCTTGCGCCAGTTCGAGCCGGAGTTGGCGGCGCCCAATCGCTTGATTTTCCGTTATCAGGCAAGCGACAGCCCGGTTTCGCATATCCTCGAGGCGGTCGCCGAATCCGGCCTCTCCGTTCAGGATTTGCGCACTGTGGAAACCGATCTGGAGGACATTTTCCTGCAGTTGACGCGTTCCGCCCAGGATTCTTCCTCCGCGCTGGCGCCGGGGAGCGGTCACTTGGATCCCCTGTCCGCGGGCGGGCGATGAAAACCCGCTTTCCGGGCTATCTGATTGCCGGAATGCTGCTGGTTCTGGCCGCGAGCGGCTGTGCCCGCCAATACGCGCCGCCGGGTCCGGGGCCGACTGAGCCGGCGCTGACTCTGGACCAAGGGCACTCGCCGCCGGAGGGGGTGACACCGCGGCCTATAACAACTGGCAGCCTGGCTCCGGTGCGCGAGCTTAGGGGTGATTTCACCACCGAGGACGGGCTGGTGCTGCCTTTGCGGGCCTGGCTGCCCCAGGGCTCGCCCCGTGCCGTGATCCTCGCGCTCCACGGCTTCAACGATTACTCGAACGCCTTCTCGGCTCCAGGCCGGGCCTGGGCGAGCCAAGGGATCGCCGTCTACGCCTATGACCAGCGCGGCTTCGGGGAAGCGCCGCACACCGGCCTTTGGCCCGGCGCCGAGGTCTTGGCGAGCGACGTTGCGGCGGCGGCGGCCGTGCTCCGCCGCCGCTACCCTGGCACGCCGCTGTTTCTTCTGGGCGAGTCCATGGGGGCAGCAGTTTTGGTGGTTGCCGAGACCTCACCGGAGCCGCCGGATGCGGACGGCTTGATCCTTTCGGCGCCGGCCGTGTGGGCAAGCTGGACCCAGCCTTGGTATCAGCGCGCCGGCTTGTGGGTCGCCCTGCGGCTCTTTCCCGGCTTCAAGCCGGAGCCACGGGGCCTCGGCATTCAGGCGTCTGACAATATCGAGATGCTGAGGGAGCTTGGCCGCGACCCCTTGGTGATCAAGCAAAGCCGGATCGATACCGTCGCGGGCTTGGTCGACTTGATGAGCCAGGCTTTGGAGGCCGCTCCGCAAGTGCACCGCCCGACCCTGGTGCTCTATGGAGAGAAAGACGAAGTGGTGCCGGCCGACCCGGTGCGCGATTTCTGGCGGGAGATGCCGAAATCGAACGCCCGCCTGGCCCTTTACGACAACGGCTGGCACCTTTTACTGCGAGATTTGGACGCCGAGCGCGTCATCGGCGACACCGCAACCTGGATGGCGGACCCCAAGGCACCCCTGCCTTCCGGGGCCGAAGCGCAAGGCGATACCTTCGCAGCGGCGGAAGAGTGATACCGGGAGGAGACGGCGTTCGGCTCTCCTAGGGTCTGGACCCTAGGGCTCGTAGCCCATGCTGCGTAGGCGGGACGCCAAGCTCGGGTTCTGCGCGCTCAAGGCCATCGCTTTTTGCAGGTCTTGCTCCGCCTCGGCATCGGCGCCGCGCGCGCGCCGAAGCTGTGCCCTGTTGAGCAGGACATAGCCGAGATCAGGATTCAAGCTCAGGGCCTGGTCGTAGTCTGCTTCGGCCGCTTCGTATTCGCCGCTATTGTGGCGGGCGACACCGCGGTCCGCGTAGGCCTTTGCCATTCCAGGGTCCAGCGAGATGGCTTCGCTGTGGTCCACAATCGCTCCAGGGAAGTCGCCTTCCGCGCCCCTAGCCAATCCGCGCAGATTGAACGCCGTGGCGCTGCGTTCGCCAAGCTCGATCGCTTGATCGAAGTCGGCGCGCGCGCGTGGATACAGCGCCATCTCGTAGAAAACGCTGCCGCGCACAAGATAGTTGGTCGGGTTTTGCGGCTTGAGCGCGATGGCTTGATCGTAATCCTCGACCGCCTGGGGAAGATTGCCCAGCGCCCTTTGCGCGTGGCCGCGATTGGCATAAGCAACGGCGTAGTCGGGGGCCGCTTCGATCGCCGCGGTGTAATCCACGATGGCCTCGGCGTTCTGCCCGCGCTGCTGAAAGGCGTTGCCCCGATTGTTCAGGGCATAGGCCCGGTTACGCGTTGACAGCGCACCGGTATCCAAGGCTTCGGTGTAGTTGGCGATCGCCGTGGCCGGATCGTTGCGGTCCGCCGCTTGAAGGCCCGCATTGAAGGCGGCGCGCGCTTGAATGGTCCGCAGATTATCCGCAGCTTCGTCCGCCTGTGGCTGCGCGCCGGCCGCGCCCGTCTCGGCCACGCGCGTTCTTGGGGCGGGCTGCTCCTCGAGACGCAGGGCGAGCGCTTCCAGGGAAAGACTGCCCGGCTGCAGACCGGAAGCTGTTTCGTATTCCTCGATCGCGCCGCGTGTGCGCGGGCCAAGATCGCCATCGATCGGCCCGGGGTCGAAGCCTGCCGCGCGCAAACCCGCTTGAATTTCGCGGACGAAGGCGCGATCGGGCCGTTCGGCCGTTTGTGCGGGTTCGGGGGCTGCGGTGGTCGCCGCTAAGCTCTCGGCAGGTTCCGGCTGCTCCGCGGCCTCGCCGGTCGCGCCGGGTTGGGCGCTGGGCTCGTCCGTGGCGCCCTCGACCGCGCCGGTATCCTGGGGGTCCGTCAAGGGGTCCGCGGCCGCTTCGGGCTCTTCGAGGGGCACGGTGGCTTCGCTGGCCTGGCCGTCGACGGTGGCGCCGGCGGGCACCTCCACGGTTGAGGGCGGAAGAGCGGCCGTTTGCCCGCCGGCCGCCGGCTCTATCGAGGCCAGGTTTTCCGTGGCATCGGCGGGCGCCGGAACAGGATTTACCAAACCGGGTTCGCCGTCCCGGGGGATTTCGATCTCCGCGAGCCGGCTTTCCAGAGTGGAGTCGGTTTCCAGGAGGTTGCGCGAAATCAGTGCGAGCCCGACACCGCCAAGCACCAAGATCGCGGCCGTCAGCCAGAATCGGGAAGACCGCCAGGACCGCTGCTCGAAGTCATCGGCGTAGTCCATCGAACTCGCGGCGAGGTGGTCCTGGCTTGCCAAGTGATCCTGTGGACGGGCGCCAGCCGCCAGCTCGGGCCCAGGCGCACCTCCGCTTTGCGGCCCGGGGGCTGCTTGTCCATGGGGAGCGTGTCCGTAGTATGCCTGCCCGTGCGGTGGCTGCCCATGTTGTGGCTGCCCGTGCGGAGCCTGCCCATAAGCGGGGTGCGGTCCCGGGCCGGCGCCTCGCGCCGCACCAGGGCTCGCCTGCGGGGTGTCGCGCAGGGCGGCGGCGCGTTGTGCCGCCATTCGCATCGCGGCCATACGCTCTGGCACGGTTTGTTCCGGCAAGGGCGTCCTGGGTGCCTTGGCCCCTTGGGGTCCGGCGGCCATTCCGGGCCTTGAGGGCGCGGCCTGGCCTTGGGTGGGCTTGGCCTCGGGTGCGCGTCCGGCGGGTTTTTCCGCGTCGGGGCTGGCGTCGAAGCGTGGCGGGGGAAGGCCAAGGTCGCGCGCGCAGGCTTCGGCAAGTTCCGCCGAGAGGGGCAGGTCGCGGTGGACGAGCTGAAGCGGCGGCATCGGCTGGCCCGGTACCGTGCGTAGGCGGCGTTCCCGCGCGCTATGGCCAGCGTACCAGCTCAGCAGGGCGGACTCGTACTCCTCCGCTTCCCGGCCGGTCTCGCTTGCCCATTGCTCGGCGATCTGGGCGATCGTCAAGCTTCTTTCCCCGCGCCCGGGGGCACCAGCGTTTGCTTCACCCGAATTCATCGTTCTTTACAATGGCGGGGAAGGGCATATCCCCGCGACCGCGCTTATGGGTGTCTTTTGCCTATTTGGGGGGAGTCAATATACCCCATGAGAGGTATCGGCCCTGTGACCGCCAAGAGCGATAAATTGGCGGCGGCGCGGCTTGCCCTGGACTGGCGCGATCCTATATGGTCGGGCGCGTTAGCGGACCCGTAGCTCAGCTGGATAGAGCGCTTCCCTCCGGAGGAAGAGGCCAGGGGTTCGAATCCTCTCGGGTCCGCCATTTCCGCCGTGCGCTTCGGTCCGCGCTGCTAAACTTTCCCCTACGCCACCTTGTTGACTTCGTCGAGCTTCAGGTTGAAGGCGATGGAGATCCTTTCGCCTTCGCCCTCGAAGGGGTTGACCCAGTGCTTGAGCCAGGAGGGGAAGATCAGCAGGCCGCCCGCGACTGGCGGCAGGCCGAAGGAAAAGCCGAAGTGACCGCCGCTGGGCGGGGGGATCGGCACTGCCGTGTCCACGTCGGTTCCCGGCAGCGCGCCTTCCGCCAGCACGCCACGGGGGTCGGAGAACTGGATCCAGCCGTTCTGGCGGTCGCACTGGGGGTCCGGCTGCCCGGTCTGGACGTAGTAGACCGCGGAGTAATGCCAGTCCGGGTGATTGTGCATCCGGTTGTAGTTGCCGCGCCGCGAGACGTTGGCCCAGGCCTCCATGTCGACCTCCGCCCGGATTTGCTTGGCCTGGAGGACGCCCGCGGCGATCAGGAGGGTGGCTTGCCGCACCACGCCCGCGAGCTTCTCGATTTCCGGTAGAGGCCACTTCACCATGTTGCCCTCGGAGTGCCAGCCGCCGGCGTTGCTGCGCGTGACGCCCGGAGCTGCCGCCTCGCGCTCCAGGATCGCGGCACTGAGCGCTTGGTTCAGGGTCGCGTGATCCTGCACGAAGAAGCTGCCGATCGGGGTTGCGAAGACGGGAAGCAGATGATCCCTGACGGAGATGTTCATGAAGCGCTCCTCAAGCCGGGCCGCCGCTACGTTAGCAACGGCGCGGTCGGGGTCAACGGCATGACGCGCCGCTTCGGCGAATTCCTTTGGGTTTGAGCCTCTGTTAAGCTGACTTTCGCTTTGCCAACAGGCCTGGGGAGAAAACGCGTGAGTTTCGAGAGCCCGAATCCGCGCCCGGATGCCCTGGCCCAGGGAATGACCCCAGGGGTGACCAAGGAGACGGCCCAGGGGACGGCCCAGGGGATTGCGAGGGGGCTGGCAAGGGGCGTGGTCCGCCTCTTCGACAGCCATGGGTTTGCCTGCGTGACCGAATTCACCCTGGCCAACGGGCGGCGCGCCGACGTCATGGCGCTTGGCCCGGCCGGCGAAGTCCACTGTGTCGAGATCAAGACCAGCCTTCCGGATTTTCGCGCCGATGCGAAGTGGCCGGACTATCTCGACTACTGCGATGCCTTCTTCTTCGCCGTGCCGGCGGATTTCCCTCTTGAGGTTCTGCCTGGCGATTGCGGCTTGGTCGTGGCGGACGCCTATGGCGGCGAATTCTTGCGAGGTGCACCGCCGCGCAAACTCAACGCCGCGCGCAGGAAAGCGGTCACCCTGCGGTTCGGGCTGACGGCCGCGCGCCGCCTGGGCCAGATCCTCGATCCGCCTTAGGGTCCATGGCCGAAGGCCTACCCCACGCCATCGCGCCACGCCCGTCCCCTCCAGGGAACGAAGGCGGGCACGCGGCGCCGGTAGTCCGCGTAGGCGGTGCCGTAGTCGCGCAGCAGCTTGCGCTCCTCGAACCACGTCCCGATGAGCAGGTAGAGGGCGGCCCAAAGTGCGGTTGCCAAGGAAAGCGGGTCGCGCGCGATGCCGAACAGGACCAGAAAGCCCGCGCTGTATAGCGGGTGACGGACATAACGATGCAGGCCCGTTGTCACGAGTGGCTCGATCTCGGCTTTGGCGGACCCTTCGCGGAGTTGCTTCGTTCCCGCGAAGAGCCCCAGATCGTAGCCGCGCAGGGCGAACAGCCCGAGCAGGAGTCCGGCGACCAGCGCGAAGCCCTGGCACCAGCCAAGCCATGGAGGCGAGTCGAAGGGTATGGCCTCCGGACCCAGCGCCTGTCCCGCTGCGAGAACCAACCCCAGATGCAGCAGCGCGATCAGATTGTAGGCAAGCCGTGCGCCGCGTCCCGCCCAGGACTCCATCCAGGCCTTGCCGCGGGCGCCGGCCAGCCAGGAATGCGCCAGACCGAAAGATAGCCAGGCGAGGCCGTAGAGTACTTGGCCGGTAAAACTCATCGCGCGCTAGGCGCCCAAGCGCCGCAAGGTCTCGGAGGTCGAATGACCGGGCAAAAGCTCTGCCAGGAGCACCTGGCCCCCGTAGCCGGTGACCAAATCCCCGCCCACAACCTGGTCCAGGGCATAGTCCGCACCCTTGACCAGCAGGTCCGGCCGCAGGGCGTCAAGCGCCCGCAACGGCGTGTCCTCGCCGAAGATCACCACCCGGTCCACCTTGCCAAGCGAGGCAAGCACCGCCGCCCGCGCCGCTTCGTCCTGGACGGGTCGCGACGGCCCCTTCAGCCGGGCGACGGAAGCATCGCTGTTCAGCCCGACGATCAAGCGGTCGCAGGCAGCGCGCGCTTGCCCGATTAGGGAGATATGGCCGGGATGCAAGAGGTCGAAGCAGCCATTCGTGAAACCGACCCGCAAGCCCTCGCTCTGCCAGCCACGCACCTCGGCCACCAGCGCGTTGAGGTCGACCACCTTCGTTTCCACGTCGTGCAGCCGCCGGGCCTGGGCGGCGCGCAACACGTCCCCCGGCTTCGCAACCGCCGTGCCCGGCTTGCCGACGACCACGCCTGCCGCCGTGTTGGCCAGACGCGCGGCCTCGAGTGGAGAAGAGCCCGCAGACAAGGCGGCACCGAAAGCTGCCAGAACCGTGTCGCCGGCGCCAGAGACGTCGAAGACCTCAAGGGCTTCCGCCGAGAGATGCTCCGGCGGATGTTCGGCAGCGACCACCGCCATGCCCGCGGGGCCACGGGTCGCCAGCACGCCCTCGATTTCATAAGAGTCAATGAGCAGCCGCGCGGCGGCGACGGTCCCCTCGGCGTCGCGGGTTTCGATCCCGCTGGCATCCCGCAGTTCCTGCCGGTTCGGGGTGAGCCACGTGGCACCCCGGTACCGCGCGTAGTCGCTTCCTTTGGGATCGACCACGACCGGCAGACCCTTCGCTCGCGCGGCGGCGATGAGGTCGGCAAGCAACGCCGGCGCGAGCGCGCCCTTGCCGTAGTCGGAGATCAGTACGCCGCGCACGCCATCGAGCAGGGCCAACGCGCGCGCCCGGAGTTCGGCCGCGCAAGGCTCCGTCAAGCTTCGCCTGCTTTCGTGATCCGCCCGCAAGAGCTGCCGCCCGCCGGCTAGGAAGCGCTGCTTGACCGTGGTGGTAAGGGCGGGGTCGGTGAGCAATACCGCGTCCGCGGTCTCGTGGGCCGCCGTTGCCTCGGCGGCGAGCTCGCGCGCCCGCGCGCCTGCCGCGTCGTCTCCCACCACGCTCAGAAAGCGCGGAGCGGCTCCCAGCGCGGAGAGGTTGCGCAGCACGTTCCCGGCCCCGCCCAAGGCAGTGTGCTCGGCTTCGATCCGCAGGACTGGAATCGGACCCTCGGGCGAAATCCGCTCCACCTCTCCGGAGAGGAAGCGGTCTAGCATGACATCGCCGATCACCAGCAGGGGCAGGCCGGAAAGGGCCCCAAGCGTGGCGGAAATATCCTCGATTCGGCCAGGCTCGCCGGGATGGGCGGTTTGCGGGCCGCCTTCATTCATCCGCCGCACGGGTCAAGCCTTCCACGCCAAAAGGTCATTGCGGGGTTTTAGGCGCGCGCGGGCCGGGGGGCAAGGGGGCAAGGCGGAAAGGGAGGTTCACCCAGGCCCGCCTGTTTCGCCAAGCGAATGCACCGTCGCCCAGGCGCCCCGCGCGCTGAGTCTCCGCGCCCTCAGCGCTGGCTTATTCGGCGGCGTTGTATTGGACGGCCGTAGCTTGCTCGCCGAGCAGCTCCCGGAAATAGGCGATGGTATTGTCCAGGCCGTCTTCCAAGGCGATCGTGGGCTCCCAGGACAACAGCGCCCGCGCCTGCGCGATGTCAGGCTTGCGCTGCATGGGGTCGTCCACTGGCAGCGGCTCGAACACCAGGCTGGAGGCGCCGCCGGTCTTGGCGATCACGAGTTCGGCCAACTGGCGGATGGTGAATTCCCGGGGGTTACCCAGATTGAGTGGGCCGGTCACCTCGTCGGGGGCGTTCATCAGGCGGATAAAGCCTTCGACCAGGTCATCGGCGAAGCAGAAGGACCGGGTCTGGGAGCCGTCCCCGTAGACCGTGATCGGTTTGCCCTGCAGCGCCTGCACGATGAAGTTGGAAACGACGCGCCCGTCGTTGGGATGCATGCGCGGGCCGTAGGTATTGAAGATGCGCGCGACCCGGATGTTGAGGCCGTGCTGGCGGTAGTAGTCGAAGAACAAGGTCTCGGCGCAGCGCTTGCCCTCGTCGTAGCAGGCGCGCGGACCTACCGGGTTGACGTTTCCGCGATAGCTTTCCGGCTGAGGGTGCACTTCCGGATCGCCATAGACCTCGCTCGTGGAGGCCTGGAAGATCTTAGCGCGCGTGCGCTTGGCGAGGCCCAGCATGTTGATGGCCCCGTGCACGCTCGTCTTCGTGGTTTGCACGGGGTCGTACTGATAATGGACCGGCGAGGCCGGGCAGGCGAGATTGTAGATCTCGTCGACTTCCACATAGAGCGGGAAGGTTACGTCGTGGCGCATCACCTCGAAGTAGGGGTCGTCCATCAGGTGGGCGATATTTTCCTTGCGCCCCGTGAAGAAATTGTCGACGCAGAGCACGTCGCAGTTCTCCGCGAGCAGACGCTCGCAAAGATGCGATCCCAGAAAACCGGCACCTCCCGTCACCAGAACGCGCTTGCGAACCATCACCCCTCCCAGATCGGCGGCCAAAGACTTCGGAACGCTATCCGACCGCGATGGAGGTGGCTACCTGTGCATGCTTATTACCCCACAATGATAGAACTATGTCCTAAGAGGGACGGAGCGGACCTGTCTCCTTGCCCTGGGCCGTGCCACCACGGGCACGGGCGGTTTGGCCGACCTCGGATGGGGTAGGGACCCCGGTCAGGTGTGGAGAAAACCGTAGGTGTCGTCGGCCAGGACGAGGGCCGTAAGCTGCCCGCCGTAACAGGCACCAGTATCTACGGCGATCCGATTGACGCGGACCTCTGGCTCCGAACTGGGGGTATGGCCATGCACGACCACCTTGCCGTGGTCCGCTTTGGAGCGCAGGAAGGGATTTCTGATCCAGAGCAGGTCGGCTTCGTTCTGGCGATCAAGCTCGACCCCAGGGCGAATGCCGGCATGGGCGAAGAAGTAATCGCCCTCCGCATGGCTTAACCGCAGATTCTGGAAAAACGAGTGATGGGCGGGTGGCATCATGGCCCTCAGCCTTTCCCGGACCCAGGGCATGGGGTGAGACCGGCCGTCCCGGTTCCACAGATCGACCCGATAGCTTTCCAAGGTCGCTTCGCCGCCGTTGTGCAGCCAGGCTTGGCCAATATCCGGGTTCTCCAGGAACTCGAGCAGGAAGCGCTCGTGGTTGCCCATGAGGTGGACGACCTCGAAATCGGGCAGAGGCCCGCCGATCAGGCGGTCGATCACTTGTCTGGAGGAGGGTCCTCGGTCGATATAATCCCCAAGATAAACAACGACCCGGCGACGTTGGGGCTCGCGCGATGCATCCTCCCAGATCGCGTCATGAAGGCGATCGAGGCGGTCCACGCAACCATGAATATCGCCGATCGCATAGACGCGGGTATCCGCCGGCACGCGCCGGGTTTCCGTGGATTCCCTCTTGGCGACCCATGAACTCAGCATGGTGAAGGCGTTCTCCGGCGTGGATTTCGAAAGCCCCGCGGCTCCTCGGCCGCGCCTTCCAAAGATGGTACGTCCGGGGCGGCGCGTAAAGTCGTCAATCGGGATAACCCACTCGCTGATTTGAAGTAATCGCCGCCTGCTCGACGGGAGCTCCCTCCGCCACCCCAACAGGGGTGATCGCCCGCTCCAGAGTCCGATCAAAGTCCGAGATTCCGCCCCGGGCTACCCGGGTCCGGCGGCTGCGCCGAAGCGCACAAGGTTCAAGGCAAAATGAATACGAAGGTATTAATACGGTGTTAAGTCATTGTGCTGCATGATGTTCTCGCTGTGTTGGAAGGAAGTATCACAGCTCCATCTGGTGTCGACGCGGAGGGGGGATCAGACCGACTGATCCAAACGTCATATACGCTCGCATAGCGAGAATATAGTCAGACACACGAACGTGTCTGGCTCACGCTAGAGCGTGACGATCGCGTCGATTGCTGTGAGGGGGGCACACGTAATGCGCTGGAAAATATATTTTTTCGCCTTGTCTGTGGTGGCCGTGGTCCATCTCTGTGGAACCGCATCGGCCCAGCAGGCTCCACAACCACCAGAAGGCGTCCAGTACGCAGCTGCCCCCGCGGGCCACGTGGCGGGAGACTCCGCCGCCATGCCGCCGCCGCGCCTGCGGCTGTTCGGCACCCGCGAAGCGTTTTCTCGCGACACCAGCCCGTTCACGAAGTGGCACGACGCCATGCGCCGCGCGGCGGCCGAGACGGCGCCGGATGCTACCTGCGAGCGCCCGCGGCCAAGCTGCAGGTTGGATCAATGGCGCCGCTTCGTGGATAGTCTGCGCGGCCTCGACCCTCGCAGCCAGGTCGAGGCGATAAATCATGAAATGAACCGGCGCACCCATACCCGCGACCGCCGCAATTGGGGTGTTGAGGATTACTGGGCTAGCCCCATGGAGTTCCTGGATAAGAGCGGCGATTGCGAGGACTATGCCATCGCCAAATATGTCTCTTTACGTGCCTTGGGCTGGTCGGACCGCCAGCTTCGGCTTGTTGTTTTGAAGGATCGCCGCTCTCAGATGATGCACGCGATCCTCGTGGCCCAGCTCGAGGGTGAGACGCTCGTGCTCGACAATCAAATCTCCTCGGTCGTCAAGGCCGATTCCATTCGCCATTACACGCCGCTCTATTCCATCAATCAAAGCGGCTGGTGGCTACACCGTACCTGACGCGTTAAGTGACGGCCTAACCCCGCGGCGCGTACTTTGCCAGGATGCGCTGCAGGGTGCGGCGGTGCATGTTCAGCCGCCGGGCGGTTTCCGAGACATTGCGGTCGCATTGCTCGTAAATGCGCTGGATATGCTCCCAACGCACCCGGTCGGCGGACATTGGCTGATCGGGGGGCGCTGGCATCTCGCCTTCCGGGGCGAGCAGGGCGGCTTCCACCTGATCGGCATCGGTTGGTTTCGTTAGATAGTCGATGGCGCCTGCCTTCACCGCGGCCACGGCCGTGGCAATATTGCCATAGCCGGTCAGTATGATGGCGCGTGCGTCCGGGCGCGCTTCGCGCAGAGCCTGTACCACGTCCAACCCACTGCCGTCGCCCAAGCGCAGGTCGACCACCGCGAAAGCAGGGGTGGCGGCCCGTGACGCCTCGACGCCAGCGGCGACGCTGTCCGCCAAGGTGACGTCGAATCCACGCGCGCCCATGGCACGCGCCAAACGATCGCGAAATCGAGTGTCGTCGTCGACAATCAGCAAACGCGAATCCGTAAGTCCGTTCCGGGCGTCCTGACCGGCGAGCGCGGGGCTCGTATCGGTGGAGTCCATTTACCGCATCCTCGTTCCGGGTTTCCGACTTCGCCTTTCGCGGGCAAGCGGCACCCCTGTTCTCAATCAATCGCTTCTAATGTGTCACGTTCCCAGCGGATGACAACCTTCGCGCCCCCCGAGGCCCGGTTGGCGAAGCTGATGCGCGCGCCGCTGTGGGCCAGCAGCCGCTCCGCGATGAAGATGCCAAGTCCCATGTTGTCGCCAAGCGCGCGCGCCTTGGCTGGCCGCGCCGACACGTAGGGCTCACCCAGAGCGCCGAGAATGGTGGGCTCGAATCCCGGGCCATCGTCCAGGATCTCCACGCTTGCCTCCCGCGCTGTCCAGCCGGTGCGCAATTCGACCCGGTGCCGGGCAAACTGGATTGCGTTCTGGATAAGCGCCTCGAGCCCTCGCAACGTCTCGGGACTGTAGGCTGTCTCGGGCTCGGGCGCGTCCTCCGGGTCCGTTACCCGGGTGGCGGTTACCTCCAGCCCATCGTGGGTTTGACGCTGCAGGGCCGCTTCAACGAGCGCCGAAAGCGGCAAGCGGTGGAAGGGGTGCGCGAAATCCTGACTTGGCTGCCTCGCGAGTTCGGCCAGGATCCCTCGGCAACGCTGGCTTTCCGAGCGCAGGAGCGCGACGTCCTCGCGCAAGGGGCTGTCCGCCGGCAGATCGGGCGGAAGCTCGCGCTCCATTTCCCGCGCCGCGACCGCGATGGTGCCAAGGGGGCTGCCGAGTTCGTGAGCCGCCGCCGCCGCCAGCCCGCCGAGGGCGGAGAGTTGCTGTTCGCGCGCAAGGGCGATCTGTGTGGCGCTCAGAGCCGCTTGCATCCTGCGGGCCTCAAGGGCGAGGGAGGAGACGTAGGCGGCGATGAAGACGATGGCCACGACCAGCGACCCCCAGATGCCCGCCAGGTAGACCGGTGGCAACTCCAGGCCCGGCGCGGCCCAGGGCAGCGGTAGGTGCCAGATGGCCAGGGCCGTCGCCGCGCTCACCGCCAGAAGCGAAAGCACCGCGGTGCTGCGCCGGGAGAGGGTTGCCGCGGACACCACCACGGGTGCCAGCATCAGCAAGGTGAAGGGGTTGTTCAAGCCCCCGGTGAGGGCGAGCAGGGCCGTGAGCTGCAGCAAATCGAAGGCGAGGTAGGCCCGCGCCACCCCTTCCGTCAACCAGACGGCTCCGCGATGACTGAGAGCGGCGTAGAGATTGAGGGCGGCCGAAGCGCCGATAATGAGCGAGACGGGAACCACCGGCAGCTGGTAACCAAGCGCCAGATCCACCACCAGCAGCGCCATCACCTGGCCCAGGATCGCCACCCAGCGAATGAACACTAAGCTGGGTTGGCGCACGCGGCCCTCAGTGGATGATGCCTCGCGGCGGCCGCGCGCCAAGGCGGCGGGTCGCGGCGCGGGTTGTCTCGATGCTTCACTCATACCGAGGCATCAATTGACCGTTCTCTTGGATTTGACAAGGCTTCGCGCCGATGGGGCGGCTTGAAACCTGGACGCGCGCGGCGCGCAACCCCATACATATGGCATGACGGCAACCTTAGGTGAGAAGGGCGGAGGTCAAGGCCAGGGGATCGTTCCGGCGGTGGATCCGGCGCTCGTCGAGCGCGCGGTCTTGCGGGGAAGCCGTCGCTACGTCGAGTCACGGCGCGGCCGAATTCCCGCCTTTATCGCCAAAAACTTCAGTGTCTCCGGTGCCGCCGAATTGCATGGGCGGGCGGTCGGCTGGGACTTGTTGCGCGCGCCGGCCAACCTGGGGCTCTCGCTGCCCTACGTGGCTCTCCAGGGGACGGCGGCGGTGAGCCGGGGGTTGGGCATGCCGCGGGCCGGCGACTGGCTGGGGCGCAAAACCTTCTTGCTGACCACCGATGTCGCCCGCGAGATCGAATGGCGCCTGTTCAGCGAGTTCCTCGAGCTGCCATACCGCCAAACCTATCGCGGGCAGGAACGGACGTTCGAAGGCGATGCGCTGGCCGGTACGATCCTATCCGATCCGGAGCTTTCGCAGATTCTTCGGGCCATGCTGGCGCGTCTCGGCCGCCGCGCTGACGATCCGGAGTTCCGGCAGTGGTTGAGCGAGGCCATGACGGCCTACACCGGCAGCCGCGTCGCCGCGGGCGACCTCGCTAACGCGCTGCTTTCGGCGGGGGCGGGGGCTCTTCTGGCCAAGCAGTGGACGCCGGGTGCCTTGTCACTTGGTCCCGCGATCGCCAATCTCATGGCCCATCAGGCGGCGGTGGCCAGCTTCCCCTTGGGTGCGGGCTTGGGAAGCTTGTGGTACGGGGCTTTTCCAGTTAGCGCTTCGGCGGCGGCGATGGTTACCCTCACAGGCGGCGTTCTAGCAGGCTTCGCCCTTCTCTCGGCTTTCTCCGGGATGGCCACCGATCCAATCCAAAAGCGCCTCGGCCTCCATGAGCGGCGGCTGAACAAGCTTCTCGACGGCTTGGATCACTCCCTGATCGAAGGCCGGGGGGAGTTTCGGCCTCGCGATCACTACGCCGCACGGGTTTTCGATCTCTTCGACATGGTTTCCGCCGCCTACCGGGTCACCTTGCGCTAGCCGAAGCCTGCCGGAAAGGGGCTGACGCCGAATATGTGCAGGTGCCCGCCGAGAAAAACGATATACGCCGCCAGCCCAAGGGCTGGCCGCCACCAGCCCAGGCCTTTCCAATCCATGGAGGTGCGGCGGCTCGCCAGGGCGGCGAAGGGAAGGGCGCTGGTCGTTAGCTTCATCGGACCCCAGGCGCTGCCCAGTCCGTCTTCACGGCGCCGGTCGATATGCCGCATGCCGCCGAGAGACAAGATCAGCAGCCCCCCCATCATGATCAGGCTGGCGAGGTAGCCATTCACCAGGATGTGGCTGGCCGCCCAAAGCGCCACGGCCCAGAGGAACGGGTGGCGCGTGACGCGCAGGATTCCCGGAGCCGGGTTCTGGCTGCCGTCAAGCAAGACTTCTCCCCCCATCGCGGTCGGGCTGCGGGTGGTGAGCCCGGCAACTGCGAGGATGAAGGCGACGGGCATGACGAGAAGCGGGACCCAATACAACGCCGCCGGCGCCGTCCAAAGAACCACAGTCGGGGCCTTGCCATAGGAGATCCCCATCCAGACGAAGGCGCCGACCGCGATCGCTGAATAGACGAGCCGGAACGCCTTGTCGCCGATCCGGTGAATCAGCTCGCCCCGCAGAGGCCTGGCCGAGAGCAGGAAATGTCCGCCCACGAAGAGGACGGTGGCGGCGAGCAGCTGATTGAAGCCTTCCATGCGCCTTAGTGTAGTGTCTTTGCGCGCGCGACGGAATCGGAACCGGACCCCGCCTCGGCCAGGCAAGCCCTCATGATTCCAGTTCGCTGTCCCAATAGAGAAAGTCGGACCAGCTTTGGTGCAGGAAGTTCGGGGGAAAGGCGCGGCCGTGCTCTTGCAGCTTATAGGACTCCGGCTGCTCGGGGCTGGTCAGAGGCTCCATGCCGCAGTCGGAGGGCAGCCGGTTGCCCTTGGTCAGGTTGCAGCCTTGGCAGGCCGTCACGATGTTCTCCCAGCAGGTTCGACCTCCGCGCGAACGCGGGATGACGTGGTCGAAGGTCAGGTCTTCCGCCGGGAAACGGTCGCCACAGTACTGGCAGATAAAGCGATCGCGCAGGAAGACGTTGAAGCGGGTGAAGGCGGGCCGCCGGTCGAGGCGCACGTACTCTTTCAGGGAGATCACGCTGGGCAGCGCCATCTCGCAGGTGGGCGAGTGCACCTTCTTCTCGTATTGAGAAATGATGTTCACGCGATCAAGGAACACCGCTTTTATGGCGTCCTGCCAGCCCCAAAGGGAGAGCGGAAAATAACTGAGCGGACGGAAGTCCGCATTCAGTACGAGAGCCGGATAGTTTTCGGCCGAAGCCAAGACCACTCTCCTGTCGCTGCCGCTGGTCCCGATAACGTGCCGTGAACCCGCTAAGGTGATACCCGCCCGGGGCGCGAAACACAAGATATTGTGCCCTTGAAGCTGCAATCTTCATCGTGCTGTCACAGGTCTTTTGCCAATCGAACCGGCGCAATTAGTAAACTAATGCCTGGAAAGATCTTGGTGGGGCGCCTTCGTATCCCAACATGGCAAGCTCGGTTCGTTTGCCGTCCGCATGACCTTGAGGAGATCTAGATATGCCAAGCAGCCTTGCAGCAGGTTCCCGCTTTCCCGAGATGACTCTGCCGCTCGTGGGCGGGGGCGAGGTGACGCTTGGAGGTCCGGGCGGCTGGCGCCTGGTAATCGTCTACCGCGGCAAGCACTGTCCTCTGTGCCGGAAGTATTTGGCCGGCTTGGAGGAGATCAAGGATGATTTCGCCGAGATCGGCGTGGATATCGTGCTGGTTTCCGGCGACCCCGAGGAGAAAGCTGCCGCCACCGTGGCGGAATGGGGCCCGACCTTGCCGGTTGCTTACGGTCTCAGCCTGGCGCAGATGCACGAGCTTGGGCTCTATGTGTCCGATCCTCGCTCGCCCGAGGAAACCGACCGGCCTTTCTCCGAGCCGGGGCTCTTCGTGCTCAATCCCGAAGGCGCGATCCAGATCGTCGATCTTTCCAACGCGCCCTTTTCCCGGCCCGATCTGGCGGGCATCGCGCGTGGCATCGCCTTCGTGCGCGAAAAGGGCTATCCGATCCGGGGGACCAACCGCGCGGCGGCTTAAGCCTCCGGCAGGATCCGCTCGAGGAAGCTAGCGGCGAGCCGCAGCCCCTCTTCGTCGATGGAATGCCCAAGTCCGGGGCGTAGCGCGTAGTCGACCTCGACGCCGGCCTGGCGCAGGCCCTCGACCGCGGCGCCGAGCATTTGGGCCGGCACGACCTCGTCGGCGCTTCCATGCACCAATAGGCAGGGCGGCGTTGAGTGCATCTCAGCCGCCAGGCGCTCGCTCCCAATCAAGAGGCCGGAGAATCCGATCACGCCCGCGATGGTTAGAGGTCTGCGCAGGGCCGTGTGCAACGCCATCATTGTGCCCTGGCTAAAGCCGAGAAGGCAGAGCTGTTCAGATTTGAGCCCGAGCGCGGCCAATTCCGTGTCGAGAAAGCGGTCGAGCATCGGCCGCGCCCCTTCGGCCCCAAAATACATCGACCGAGGGTCCCGGTTTTGCAGGCTGAACCACTGCCGTCCCATGGGTGCCATGTCGCAGGGGAAGGGGGCGTGGGGCGAGGCGAAGGCGGCGTTCGGAAAAGCTTGGCCCAGCAGCGGGGCAAGCGAAATCAGATCGTTGCCGTCGGCACCCAGTCCGTGCAACAGCACAATGAGCGCCGTGGCCTCGCCGCCAGCGGCTGGCCCGAAGCGCGGGCCGTCAAGATCTATGGGAAGGGACATGGCTGCCTTTCTTCGAGGGCGGGCTCGCGGGCCGAAGCGCCCGCCGGGACTGTCTCACGTTAGTCCTATCATGGAAACCGCGCGAAGATCAGGGCTCATGGTCACTTGCGGGCCGCCGTTTTCAGCTTTCCGGCAAGGCGGACACGCCGCGGCAATGCCAGAGCATGCGCGCGGCAACCGCCCGCAAAGGCCGCCAGCCTTCCGCCAGTTCACCAAGGGCTTCGGCATTTGGCCGGGCATCCAGCCGCTTAAGGCGTTGCGCGCCAATCATCAGCCCCACGTCCGCGGCCGGGAAGACGTCCGGGCGGCCGTGGGAAAACAAGAGGTAGACCTCGGCCGACCAGCGGCCCAGGCCCTTCACCTCGGTCAGCCGGGCGATGGCCTCCTCGTCCTCCAGCCGGTCGATGGCCGCGAGGTCCAGGCGCCCGGAGGCGACCAGCTCGGCGAGCGAAAGGCCGTACTTGGCTTTTTGCCGGCTGAAGCCGCAGGCACGCAAGGCGTCTTCGTCGAGCGTCAGGACGCTTTCGGCGTCGAGCGATGGGCAGGCCACCTCCAGCCGCCCCCAGATCGCCGCGGCCGAGGCGAGCGAAACCTGCTGGGCGACAATGATCCTGAGCAGCGTCTCGAACCCGGGTGGCCGATACCGCAAGGGTGGCGGGCCAACCGCTTTCAAGGCGATGGCTATGTCCCGGTCCTGCCGCGCCAAATCTTCGACGGCGTCGCGCAAGCTTTCCTCGGTGATGGTGGTGGTCGCGCCCATGGCTGGACTTTAGCGCCCCTATCGCGTAGTGCCAGTGCGGATGAGCGAAACCACGCGCTTCGCGCCCTCCCCCAGCGGCCATCTCCACCTGGGCCACGCCTTTTCCGCCCTCTTTGCCCAAGAGCAGGCGGGCGGCGGCCGTTTCCTGCTGCGGATCGAGGATATCGACAGCGGACGCTGCAGGCCCGGGTACGAGGCCGCCTTGCTGGAAGATCTGGCCTGGCTCGGGCTGGTCTGGGAGGAGCCGCCCCGGCGTCAATCCGATCACCTGGCGGACTACGCCGCCGCCTTGGAGAGGCTGAACGCGGCCGGCCTGATCTATCCTTGCTTTTGCACCCGCCGGGAGATCGCCCAGGAGATCGCCCGCAGCGCTTCCGCGCCACAAGGCCCCGATGGGCCGCTCTATCCCGGAATCTGCCGTGCGCTCTCCAAAGCCGAGCGCCGCGCGCGTTTGGCGGCCGGGGCGCGGCCGGCCTTGCGCCTAGAAATGGCGAAGGCGGCGCGCGTGGCCGGCCCGCTCTTCTGGCAAGACGCGGGGGAGGGCCGCATTCAGGCGAAGCCAGAGGCCTTCGGCGATGTGGTGCTGGCACGCCGCGACATCGGGGCCAGCTATCATCTGGCGGTGACCCTTGATGATGCCGTGCAAGGAATCAGCCTGGTGACGCGGGGCCGCGACCTTTTCGAAGCGACCCATGTGCACCGGCTTTTGCAGGCCTTGCTCGATCTGCCGGTGCCACGCTGGCATCATCATGCCCTCGTCACCGACGAAGCGGGCCGGCGGCTGGCGAAACGGGACGACGCGCGGTCGCTTCGCGGGTTGAGAGCCGAGGGCGTCACGCCCGGAGAGGTAAGGGCGCGCCTCAAATCGGCGTGCGGCACCGTGGGAAATTGACGCTCTGCCTTTTCCTCGCCGCAATCGTCAACCATATGAACGCCGAACGCTCACGGGATAAGACACGGGATCACAAAAGGTGAGAGGCATGTTGGGACGCATTCGGACGGTGAAGACGGCGGTGGCCGTGGCTTCCGCGCTACTGCTGGCGGCGCCGGCAAATCTCTCCGCGCAGGTTTTCGAGCCGGAAACCTTCACCTTGGACAACGGGATGGAAGTGGTGGTGGTGAGCAACCACCGTGCCCCCATCGTCTCCCACATGGTCTGGTACAAGGTGGGCGCCGCCGACGAGCCGGAGGGCAAGTCCGGCATCGCCCACTTCCTCGAGCATCTAATGTTCAAGGGCACGAAGACCATGAAGCCGGGCGAATTCTCGGAGATCATCGCTCTTAACGGCGGGCGCGAGAACGCCTTCACGTCCCAGGACTTCACGGGCTACTACCAGACCGTCTCCAAGGACCGCCTGGAATTGATGATGAAGCACGAGGCGGACCGCATGGCGAACCTGGTGCTCACCGACGACGTGGTGCTGCCGGAGCGCGACGTGATCCTGGAGGAGCGGCGCAGCCGCACGGACAACAACCCCGGCGCGCAGCTCGGCGAGATGGTGAATGCGACCCTCTATCTGCATCACCCCTACGGCACCCCGGTGATCGGCTGGGAGAATGAAATGCGCGAACTCGATACCGAGGACGCGCTGGCCTTCTACGAGCGCTGGTACGCCCCCAACAACGCGATCCTGATCGTCTCCGGCGACGTCTCCGCCGAGGAAGTCTGGCCCTTGGCGGAGAAGTACTACGGTGCCTTGGAGGCCCGGCCCATGCCGCCGCGCGAGCGGGTCGGCGAGCCCCGGCAATGGGCGCCCCGGCGGGTGGAGCTCACCAGCGCCAAAGTGGGCCAGCCCTCAATCTCCATCAACTACTTCGCGCCCGGTTACCGGGTCGCCGAGGGCAACGAGGCCTATGCTCTTCAGGTCCTGGCTGAGATCATGGGCGGCTCCACCGGGCGGCTCTATCGCGAGCTGGTGATCGAGCAGGGGATCGCCGCCTCGGCTGGGAACTACTACAGCCCCACGAGCTACGACGGCACCGACTACACTTTCTGGATTTCGCCGGTGCCAGGTGGAGATCTGGACGAACTGGAAGCGGCCTTGCGCACCGAGATCGACAAGCTGCTGGCCGACGGGGTCACCGACGAGGAAGTCGAGGGCGCCAAGCAGCGGCTGGTCGACGCGGCGGTTTTCGCGCGCGACGAGGTCAGCACCGCGGCCCAGGTCTTCGGCCGGGCCTTGACCGCCGGTCAGAGCGTGGAGGACGTGGAGGATTGGCCGAACCGCATCGCCAAGGTCACCAGCGCCGATGTCATGGCCGCCGCCAAAGAAATCATCCTGCCGGAAGCTTCGGTCACCGGCGTTCTCAACACCGAGCCGAGTTCTTGAGGAGCCCAAGCGTCATGGCATCGATAAAGCGTCGCCCTTTCCCCAAGCTCCTTGTCGCCTTGGCTTTGGTCCCCGCCTTGCTTGTGCTCGCGCGCCCGGCTGCCGCCATCGAGGTGCAGCGCTTCACCTCGCCTCGCGGGATCGAGGCTTGGCTGGTCCAGGACACCTCGAACCCCATTCTGTCCCTGCGCTTCGCCCTGCGGGGCGGCGCGGCTGTGGAAGCCAAGCCGGGCCTGGCGAACATGCTTTCGGCCCTGCTGGACGAAGGGGCTGGCGATTACGATTCGCAGGCCTTCCAGAGCGCGCTCGCGGACAACTCCATCAGTTTGTCGTTTAGCGCCGGCGCGGATTCCTTCTCGGGGTCGTTGTCGACCTTGAGCCGCAACCAGGATCTGGCGTTTGAGCTGATGCGCCTTGCGCTCACCGAGCCCCGCTTCGACGAGGAGCCGGTGGAGCGCATCCGCAATCAGCTTCTGGTCAGCCTGGCCCGGCAGGAACAGGACCCGGACACCCTGGCCTGGCGCACGCTGAGGGCCGCGCTGTTCCCCGACCACCCCTATGGCCGGCCCACCAGCGGCACGCCGGAAAGTGTCGCCGCCATAACGGTCGACGACTTGCGGGGATACCTGGCCGATGAGATTGCCCAGGACCGCCTTTTCATCGGCGTATCCGGCGATATCGACGCTGAAACCCTTGGGGCGCTGCTGGACAAGACCTTCGGAGGGCTGCCGGCCGAATCCGGTGCCATCGAAGTCGCCGACGTCACGCCCCACGGCGAAGGCGGGGTGATGGTCATCGCGCGAGAGCAGCCGCAGTCCGTGGTTGCCATGGGTCAGCCGGGCATCCTGCGCGACGATCCTGATTACTACACCGCCTACACGGTGAACTACGTCCTGGGCGGCGGCGGCTTTCAATCGCGCCTCTATGACGAGGTTCGCGAAAAGCGTGGCCTGGCCTATTCGGTCTATTCCTACCTCAACCCCTTGGATCACGCTGGCATCGTGGTGGCGGGCACGGCCACGGCCAACCCCCGTGTCTCGGAATCCTTGGGCTTAATCCTCGACGAGTGGCGCCGCATGGCCGAGGAAGGCCCCACCGAGGAGGAACTGGCCGACGCCAAGACCTACCTCACCGGCTCCTTCCCCTTGCGGCTGTCCAGCACCGGCAAGATCGCCGGCATGCTGGTGGGCATGCAGCTGGAGGGCTTGGGTATCGACTATCTCGACAAGCGCAACAGCTACATCGAGGCGGTGACCCTGGAAGACGCCAAGCGGGTGGCGGGCGAACTCTACCGCCCCGAGGCGCTCAGCGTAGTTGTCGTCGGCCAGCCCGAAGGGATCGAGGCGACGCGAGAACTGCCCGGCGCGATTTAAGGGCGCGCATTTGCGTCGTCATCGCGAGGCGTGCGCGTTCTCCCACGCCTTTGGCTCGCAATGACGATGAGACATGCCGCGGCGATACACAAGACGCCCACCCTCTGCTAGCCTGCGGGACTCCGAATCGAGAGAGCCCTCATGCCCCTGCGCCGTCTGCCGGAAACCCTGGTCAATCGCATCGCCGCCGGCGAGGTGATCGAGCGGCCGGCGGCGGCCGTCAAGGAACTGGTGGAGAACGCCATCGATGCCGGGGCCGGGCAGATCGAGGTTCACTTGCGCGACGGCGGCCGGGCCTTCATTTTGGTGACCGACGACGGCTGCGGGATGACGCCCGAGGAGATGGACCTGGCGCTGGAGCGCCACGCCACATCCAAGCTACCGGACGATGACCTGGTGCATATCCGCAGCCTCGGCTTCCGTGGCGAGGCCCTGCCCTCCATCGCCGCGGTCTCGCGTCTGACGCTGGCCAGCCGAAGCCAAGACATGGCGGAAGGCTGGGCGATTTCTGTGGAAGGCGGCCAGCGCACCGCCAAGAAGCCCGCCGCGCTCCCCAAGGGCACGCGGGTCGAGGTCCGCGACCTCTTCTACGCCACGCCCGCGCGCCTCAAGTTTCTCAAGACCGCCCGCACGGAAGGCCAGTACGTCAAGGACACGCTGCGGCGCCTCGCCATGGCTCAGCCGGAAATCGGCTTCCGCCTGCAGGAGGAGGAGCGCGTTGCGCTGCGCCTGGAGCCGGCCGGCCCCTTCTCGGCGGATGCGCGGCTGCGGCGTCTCGGCGCGGTGCTGGGCCGAGACTTCGCGGAGAACGCGTTGCCCATCGACGCGGAGCGGGAAAGCCTGCGCCTAACCGGCTTCATCGGCCTGCCCACATTGAACCGGGCCAATTCCATGGGCCAATACCTCTTCGTCAACGGCCGGCCTGTGAAGGACCGCCTGCTGTTGGGCGCTATCCGGGGCGCTTATCAGGACTTTCTCGCCCGCGACCGTCACCCCCTCGTGGCACTCTTCCTGGATCTCCCGGCCGAGGAG
The DNA here is from genome assembly GCA_029287455.1 of Pelagibius litoralis. Classification (GTDB taxonomy): domain Bacteria; phylum Pseudomonadota; class Alphaproteobacteria; order Kiloniellales; family DSM-21159; genus JARFRB01. Next base: position 45,975 of record JARFRB010000116.1, read on the forward strand.
GTGGACGTGAACGTGCACCCGGCCAAGGCGGAGGTGCGCTTTCGGGACGCCGGCCTTGTGCGCGGACTCATCGTCTCGGCGTGCAAACATGCCTTGGCGGAGGCGGGGCACCGGGCCTCCACCACCGTGGCCCAGGCGGCGCTGGGCTCTCTGCGTCCGGTCTTGGGGGCGGAGGGGGCGGCGATCAGCAGGCCGGCCTACGCCGGTGGCGCCTGGCGGCCCAACAGCCTGCCCCGTGGTTTGGCTGAGGCGGCCCACGGCTTCCATGCGCCCTTGCTGAACCTGGCGGATACCCCCGCGGCGCCGGGACGGAGCGAGCCTGACGACTACGCGCCGCCCGGTACTGCAAACCCCGACAATGCCGCCGCCTATCCCCTGGGAGCTGCGCGCGCGCAGTTGCACGAGACCTACGTGGTGGCGCAGACCGGCGACGGCATCGTCATCGTCGATCAGCACGCCGCCCACGAGCGCCTGGTCTATGAGCGGATGAAGGCCCAGATCGCCGCCAAGGGCGTGGAGCGCCAGATTCTCTTGCTGCCCGAGGTGGTGGAGCTAGACGATGCCGCCGCCGAGCACCTGGCCTCCCGGGCCGGGGAACTGGCGGAGCTGGGATTGGTACTAGAGGCCTTCGGCGCGGGTGCGGTGATGGTGCGCGAGGTGCCGGCCTTGCTCGGCCAGACCGACACCGCCGGGCTGGTGCGCGACCTGGCCGACGAACTGGCGGAGTACGACCAAACCTTGAGCCTCAAGGAGAAGCTGGAGGAATTCTGCGGCACCCTGGCCTGCCACGGCTCCGTGCGCGCCGGCCGGCGCCTGGCCGTGGAGGAGATGAACGCCCTCCTGCGCCAGATGGAGGCCACCCCCCACTCCGGCCAATGCAACCATGGCCGCCCGACCTACGTTGAGCTTAAACTGGCGGACATCGAGCGGCTCTTCGGGCGGCGGTGAGAGTGAATTTAGGGTCCGGCACCAACAACCTCTGGATTGCCACGCTACGCTCGCAATGACGAACAAGAAACGACGTCATTGCGAGCCGAAGGTGAAGCAATCCAGAGTTTGTTTGTGCCCCTGAAGCCCCTCACTCCGCGGCCACGAGCCCGCGCATGATGGCGCCCTTGGGGTCGAACAGGGGCTCGGAGCGGGGCTGGGCGGGCAGACGGTCGCCGAGCAATTCGATCTCCCAGCCGTCTTGCGCGTCGGCGAGGTCCTTCGGCACATAGCCCAGCGCCACCGAGACGCCGGAAGCATGGGCATATCCGCCGGAGGTGACCCAGCCCTTGACCAGACCGTTGTGCCAGATGGGTTCGTCGCCGATCACGTCGGCATCCTTGGCCTCCAGCACGAAGGTCTTGAGGGTCAGCGCCCCGCCCTCTTCCCGCTCGCGGGCGGCGGCGTCCTTGCCGATGAAGTCCGCGTTCTTGGTCAGCGACACGAAGCGGCCGAGGCCTGCCTCGTAGGGGCCGTAGATCGGGCGGTACTCGCGCGCCCAGCTGCCGTAGCTCTTCTCCAGTCTGAGGGCGTTGAGGGCGCGGCCGCCGAAAAGCCGGATGCCGTGGGGCTCGCCCGCTTCCATCAGCTTGTCGAAGAGCGTGCGCTGGTATTCCGGCTTGCACCAGATCTCATATCCCACGTCGCCGGTGTAGCTCACGCGGCCGACTATAGCCGGCGTCATGCCCAGGTCCATCTCGCGGATTGCCATGAAGGGAAAGGCCGCGTCGGACATGTCCTCGTCCGTGATCGCGGCCAGGACCGCCCGCGCCTTCGGCCCGGCAACCGTCAGGCCGACGAGCCCCAGCCCCAGGGCCTCTACCCGCACCTCGCCGCTCTCCGGCAAGTGCTCCTCGAACCAGCGCATGTGATAGGCCTCGGCGATGCCGGAGCCGACGATCATGAAGGTGTCGTCGCCCAGGTTGGACAAGGTGAAGTCGCCGATCAGCTTGCCGTCGTGCTTTAGCATGGGGGCCAGCGTCATCCGCCCTTCCGAGGGGATCTTGCAGGCCAAGATGCCGTCGAGCCACTCCCGGGCGCCGGGGCCGGTGATCCGGTATTTGGCGAAGCTGGAGATCTCCCCCAGGCCCACGCCTTCGCGCACCGCCCGGGCCTCCGCGCCGACATGCTCGAAATCGGTGGACCGGCGCCAGGAGAACTCGTCCTTGACGCCCTCCGGCGCGAACCACAGCGGCACCTCCAGCCCGTAGGCTGCGCCGAACTGGGCGCCGGCCGCCTTCAGCTTGTCGTAGACAGGTGTCGTCTTATGGGGGCGGCCGGCCTGCAGCTCCTCGTTGGGGAAGCGGATCGAGAAGCGGCGGGAATAGTTCTCGCGCACCGTGGCGTTGGTGTAGGCCATGGTGGTCCAATCGCCGAAGCGGCCGATGTCCATGGCCCAGATGTCGAAGCCCGGGTCGCCGTTGACGATCCAGTTGGCGAGCGCCAGGCCGACGCCGCCACCCTGACTGAACCCGGCCATCACCCCACAGGCGCACCAGAAGCCGGTGAGGCCCCTGACCGGCCCGACCAAGGGGTTGCCGTCAGGTGCGAAGGTGAAGGGCCCATTGATGATCTGCTTGATTCCAGCGTTCTGAAAGGCGGGGAAATGGGTGAAGCCCACCTCGAGCGAGGGCGCGATGCGGTCGATGTCCGGGGGCAGCAGCTCATGGCCGAACTCCCAAGGTGTCGTCTTCTCCGACCAGGGCACGCAAGCCTTCTCGTAAGTGCCCATCAGCATGCCGCCGCGCTCCTGGCGCAGGTAGAGCTCGCCGTCGAAGTCGACCACGTGGATCACTTCCTTGCCGGTGCGCTGGTTGACCTCGGCCACTTCCGGCATGTCCTCGGTGATGAGGTACATGTGCTCCATGGCAAGCACCGGCAGCTCCAAGCCGACCATGCGGCCGACCTCGCGCGCCCAGAGACCGCCTGCGTTGACCACGTGCTCGGCCTTGACCTCGCCCTTGTCGGTGATCACCCGCCAGGTGCCGTCCGGGTTCTGGGAGAGGGCCTCGACCTTGGTGTTGCGCTCGATCTGGGCGCCTAGCTTGCGCGCCGACTTGGCGTAGGCATGGGTGGTGCCCGAGGGGTCGAGGTGCCCATCCACCACGGTCCTGAGCGCGCCGACGAAGCAATTGGGATCGAGGAGCGGCATAAGCTCGTGCGCTTCCTCGGCGCTGATCACCTCCGCCTCGATGCCCAGATAGCGGCCCTTCGCGACCAAGCTCTTCAGCCAGTCGAAGCGCGGTTGGGTCGCCGCCAGCATGACGCCGCCGGTGATGTGCAGCCCGGTGGACTGCTCCGACAGCTCCTCGATCTCCTTGTAGAGATTGATAGTGTATTGCTGCAGCTTGGCAACGTTCGGATCGCCGTTGATGGTGTGCATGCCGCCGGCGGCGTGCCAGGTGGACCCGGAGGTCAGCTCCGAGCGCTCGAGCAGCAGGGCGTCCGTCATGCCGAACTTGGCGAGGTGATAGAGAACGGAGCAGCCAACGACGCCGCCTCCGATAACGACAACCTGAGCCTCTGTCTTCATGGTAGTCCTATCTCTCGTCTCTTGGGGTGCTAAGTGGGGAAATACCGCTAGGGTTCGTTACCGCCGATGGCTTCCTTGCGCTTGGCGATATAGGCGTCGATGGCCTCCAGCCGGTCTTTGGCCAGGGGCGGTGCCTCGTAGGATTCCAGCGTCGATTGCCAGATCTCGGTGGCGCGCTCGGTCGCAGTCTTGGCGCCGGCGAGCTGCCAGTTTTCGCTGTTCTGCCAGTCACTCAGAATGGGTTCGTAGAAGGCGCCGCGATAGCGCTCCATGGTGTGCGCGCAGCCGAAGAAATGCCCGCCCGGCGCGATCTCTCGGTGGGCATCCAGGCCAAGCTCGGCCTCGTTCACGACGATGGGCTGGAAGAGTTCCGACATCGCCTGCAGGCACTCCACATCGATCACGATCTTCTCGAAGGAGGCGACGAGCCCGCCCTCCAGCCAGCCGGCCGCGTGATAGGTCACGTTCCCGTGGCCCATGACGGCCCCCCAGAGCGCGAACTGGGTCTCATAGACCGCCTGGGCATCGGCGGCGTTGGAGGCGTTGCAGGCGCTGGTGCGGTAGGGCAGGCCATAGCGCCGGGCGAACTGCCCGCCCGCCATGTTGGCCTTGGCGTTCTCCGGCGTGCCGAAAGCCGGTGCGCCCGAGCGCATGTCAACGTTCGAGGTGAAGCCGCCGTAGACCACCGGCGCGCCCGGGCGGACCAACTGCGTCAAGGCGATCCCAAGCAGGGCTTCGGCGTTTTGCTGCGCCAGGGCCGCGGCCATGGACACGGGGGTCATCGCGCCCATCAGGGTGAAGGGGGTGACGATGACGGCCTGTCCCAGCTCCGCCATCTGCATGGCGCCGTCCGCCATGGCGTCGTCGAGCTTGCGCGGCGAGTTCACGTTGATGTTGGTGATGGCCGAGGGGCTTGCCGCCAGGTCCTCGATATCCAGGCCGCGTGCGATCGCCAGGAGCTCTATGGAGTCGCGCACCCGCCCGGCTCCGATGGAGACGCTATGGAAAATCTTGTCCGTGTAGATCAGGTTCGCGCGATAGGTATCGAGATGGCGCGTGTTGGCGGGCAGGTCGATGGGCGCAAGGGCCTGGTTGCCCAGAAAATGAACGATGTTGAAGCTTTGGGCCAGCTTCACCAGCTCGCAATAGTCGGCGAAGTTGCCGGGCCGCCGGCCTCTCACGCGGTCGTGTACGTTGGGCGGGCCGGAGACGAAGCCGAAGTTCACGTTGTTGCCGCCCAGCACCAGGGCTCGCTCCGGGTTGCGCGGGGTCAGCGCGAAGCTACTCGGCGCGGTCGAGATGAGATCCAGGATAAGGCCGCGGTCGATCCGCACGATACCGCTCGCCTCGTCGACCTCGGCCCCGGCTGCGCGGAACAGCGCGCGCGCCTGGCCGCTCATCACCTCGATGCCGAATTCCTCGAGAATGCTCAGGGAGGCGAGGTGGATTTCCTCAACCTGATCGGCCGAAAGCGGCTCCATGGGCGGGAAGGGGTTGGCGAGCCGGCGCCAGGGAAGCTGTTTCGGGCCAGGTGCCTCGGCGGGTTCCTGCCGCGCTTGCCGCCGCCGCCGCCCGCGGGTCTCCTTGCGCTCGCTGGCCAGGGTCACGTGACAAGATCTCCTCTTCTTGCGCATCCGCTTGGATTTAGCGGACGCGGGGATGAAGAAGAAGCTAAGGCGCCCGCCCCCCCCGTATCAGCGCCCGCTCGACCTGGACTGGGCTGAAAGCGACATTTGTCCAGATCTCGCCATTGCTGGGGACGGGAGGCTACGCGAGCGTGTAGGCGGTTTTCACGGTGGTATAGAACTCTGCCGCGTAGCGCCCTTGCTCGCGCGGGCCGTAGCTCGACGCCTTCCGTCCACCGAAGGGGACATGATAATCAACCCCGGCGGTGGGCAGGTTGACCATGGTCATGCCGGCCTCGGAATGGCGCTTGAAGTGGGTCGCGTGCTTCAGGCTGGTGGTGCAGATGCCCGCCGAAAGGCCAAAAGCGGTGTCGTTGGCAACCGCCAGGGCTTCCTCGTAGTCGCGCACCTTGATGACCGACGCGACCGGCCCGAAAACCTCCTCGCGGTTGATCCGCATGGTGTTGTCGGTCTCCGTGATCAGCGCGGGCTCCAGATAGAACCCCGGTGTCTCGCGCTGCAACCGCGCGCCGCCATAGGCGAGCTTGCCGTTCTCCTTGGTGGCGATTTCAAGATAGCTCAGGTCCTGATCAAGTTGGCCTTGATCGACCACCGGCCCGATTTGCACGCCCGGCTTCAAGGCATCGTCGATAATCAAGCCGCTAAGCTTTTCCGTGACGGACGCCACGAAACGGTCGTGAATGCCTTCGGTGACGATCAGCCGCGACGAGGCGGTGCAGCGCTGCCCCGTGGAGAAGTAGGCGCCGTTGACCGCGCAGTCAGTGGCGATCGCTAGGTCGGCGTCGTCCAGCACCACAAGCGGGTTCTTGCCGCCCATCTCAAGTTGAAATTTTGCCATGCGGGCGACGCAAGCGGCGGCGACTTGGCGGCCGGTCGCGACCGAGCCGGTGAAGGTGATGGCATCCACTTCCGGACTGTCGAGCAGGGCTTGCCCGACCACCGAGCCGCGCCCCATCACCAGATTGAAGACGCCCTCGGGCAGGCCGGAGCGGGAGATGATGTCCGCCAAGGCCCAGGCGCAACCGGGCGTGGTGTCCGCCGGCTTCAGGACCACGGCGTTGCCATAGCAAAGGGCCGGCGCGACTTTCCAGGCGGGAATGGCGATGGGGAAATTCCAGGGCGTGATGACGCCAACCACGCCGACCGGCTCGCGCGTCACCTCGACGCCGATGCCTGGGCGCACCGAAGGCAGCACCTCGCCCGCCAGCCGCAAGGCCTCGCCGGCGAAGAAGGCGAAGACTTGTCCCGCCCGCGCGGCCTCGCCGATCCCCTCCGGCAGCGTCTTGCCTTCCTCGCGCGAAAGCAGGCGCCCCAGTTCCTCCTTGCGGGCGAGGGTTTCGTCGGAGATGGCCTTCAGGACCTCGTAACGCTGCTGCGGGCCGGAGTGCGCCCAAGTGGCGGCGGCGGCCCGCGCTGCTTCGATGGCGCGCTGGGCCTGGGCATCATCGCCGCGCGCGTAGTAGCCGATGATCTCGTCGGTGTTGGAGGGGTTGATGTTGGCGGCCGACTCGGCGCCTTCGACCCAGACACCGTCAATGAAGTTATTGTGCAAATCGCTCATGCTTCGCTCCCTTCGCGGCGCCGGGTTTGCCGGAGCCCGGTTTTCCTAGGCGTCAATCCTCGAAGTGCCCGCGCGCGGCGAAGCCGCCGCCTTGATAGATCGTCGCGGCGTCGTTCTTGTCCTCGGGCGGGAATTTGGCCTCGACGGCGGCGCGGAAGATTTCGGAGCTGTCCTGAGGGGTCCAGCCCAGGAAGGCCGCGTGGTCGTTATTCCACCAGGTCTCCCGGTTCGCCGAGACGCCGTAGAGGATCAGGTGCCCGGTCACCGGCGCGTCGAATACCGCCCTTACCATCGAGACAAAATCGCGCGGGCTGAGCCAGGTCGAAAGCATCCGGCGATCCTTGGGCTCGGGAAAGCAGGAGCCGATGCGCACGCAGACCGATTCCACGGCGAACTTGTCGTAGTAGTAGCTCGCCAGCGCCTCGCCGTAGCACTTGGTCAGCCCGTAGAGGCTGTCGGGGCGCTGGGTGGAGCTGTCATCCAGGCGCTCCGTCCGTTTGTGGAACCCGATGGCGTGGTTGGAGCTGGCGAAGAGCACGCGCGGCCCCCCCGCCTGTCTGGCGGCCTCGTAAAGATTATAGGTGCCAAGCAAATTTGCGCTCAGGAGATCGTCGAAAGCGGCCTCGATGGAGATGCCGCCGAGGTGCACGATGCCGTCGCAGTCCTTGACAAGATCGATCACTGCCTCCCGATCCGCGAGATCGCAGGGAACCACTTCCTCCCCCGCCCTCGCCGGCTCCATCTCGGCGACATCGGAAAGGCGCAGGACTTCGGCATAGCCCGCGAGCCCTTCGCGCAGAATGCCGCCGAGCCCTCCGGCGGCACCTGTAATGAGCAGTCTTCGCATCTTCTCCTCCCTGTCAGCCTTGATCCAGGAACCGCGTGATGGGAGCACCGGCGACTTCAGTCCGTGCGACCAGCACCGATCCCGACTCCGGGTAGGCGGCGACCCTCTCGGCGCTGACGCCATCGGTTAGCGAGGTGAGCACCAAGGTCCGCCCGTCGGCCCCGCCGAAGCAGGGCATGGTCGGCGCGGGCACCGGCAGTTCAAAAAACTCGATGAGCTCTCCATCCGGTGAGAAGCGGTTCAAGCGGCCCGCCGAGACGCCGCAGCTCCAGTAGCAACCCTCCGCATCCATGGCCGCGCCGTCTGGCCGCCCGATAGTGTCGTCAAGCTTCAGAAAACTTCGGCGCCCCGAAACCGCGCCGCTCGCCGGGTCGAAATCCCAGGCATCAACCCATGCGCCCGTTGAATCCGAATGGTACATGGTCCGGCCATCCGGGCTCCAGGCAAGGCCGTTGGAGACGTGCAGGCCCTCCGCCTTTTTCTCGACGCCGCCCGAGGCGGTGACCCGGTAGAGCGCGCCGATCGGGCGGCGCTCCTTGCGATCGTGCATGGTGCCGACCCAGAACGCACCGTCAGGACCGACCTTGCCGTCGTTGGTGCGGGTTTCCTCCTCGTCCGGCTCGATCTCGGCGAGCAGGTCCAAGGTGCCGCTCTCCCGGTCAAAGAGGTGGACAGCGTTGCGCAAGGCGACCACCAAGCGGCCGCTCTCCGCGAGGCCGAAGGACCCGATGGTGGGCGGCAGGTTCCAGACTTGCGCGCCGGCGCCGTGCTCGTCCATCTCGGTGATGGTCCCATCCAAGATATCGCACCACAGGAACTTGCCAGACCGGTCGTCCCAGACCGGAGATTCGGCAAGCCGGTAGGGTGCCCTATGCAGGCGGTGAAGATCGTGCAGCGGCAAAGGTAGACTCCCCGGAGACTTCGGTTCGCCGCTACCTTAATCCAGGTCGGCCCCGGCGCGCGAGTCCTCAAGGCGCATTCACGTGTGTCCAGACCCTAGGGACTCGCGAAGCCCTCGTTGGAATGCGATAGTCCCTTGCTGGGCGAAGATAACACTCGGTGCGAGAACAACATTTGGCGGGGGAGGAACCCATGTCGGGCCGCAAGACGCCGGAGAGTCTAAGGAGCCACCGCTGGTTCGGGGCCGAGGATCTGCGGGCCTTCGGGCATCGCTCCCGGGCCTTGCAAATGGGCTACGAGCGGCAGGATTTTCTCGGTAAGCCGGTGATCGCCATTATAAACACGTGGAGCGACATAAACCCCTGCCATGCTCACTTCCGCACCCGCGCCGAGGAGGTCAAGCGGGGGGTCTGGCAGGCGGGCGGATTCCCCCTGGAGCTCCCGGCCCTCTCGCTTGCCGAGACCTACGTCAAGCCGACCACAATGCTCTACCGGAATTTCCTGGCCATGGAGGTCGAGGAGCTGCTGCGCTCCCACCCCATCGACGGGGTTGTTCTGCTGGGCGGCTGCGACAAGACCACGCCCGGCACCATCATGGGCGCCATCAGCATGGACCTGCCGACGGTGTTCTTGCCGGCGGGGCCGATGCTGCGCGGCAATTGGAACGGCGAGGTCCTCGGCTCGGGCAGCGACGTCTGGAAGTACTGGGCGGACAAGCAGGCCGGGCGCATCGGCGAGGCGGAATGGCACGAAATGGAAGCCGGGATCGCGCGCTCCTTCGGCACCTGCATGACCATGGGCACTGCTGCGACCATGACGGCACTAGCGGATACGCTGGGGCTCTGCCTACCGGGCAGCTCCTCCATCCCCGCGCCGGACTCCGGGCATTCGCGCATGGCTTCGGCTTGCGGGCGCCGGATCGTGGAGATGGTCTGGGAGGACCTCAAGCCCTCGGATATCCTGACCCGGGAGTCCTTCGAGAACGCGCTGACCGTGCATATGGCCATGGCGGGCTCGACCAATGCCATGGTGCATCTCGTCGCCATGGCCAAGCGTGCCGGAGTGCCGCTCACCCTCGACGACTTCGACGCCTTTGCGCGCAAGATACCTGTGTTGGCGAACGTCCGGCCCTCGGGTGCCTATCTGATGGAGGATTTCTACTACGCCGGTGGATTGCGGGCGCTGCAGAACGTTTTGGCGCCCCATCTGCATGGGCACTGCAAGACAGTCGCCGGGATCACGCTGGGCCAATCCTTCGCGGGCGCCGAGGTCTTCAACGGCGACGTCATCCGCTCGCTCGACAACCCCATCGGGGCCACCAGCGGCACGGCGATCCTGCGCGGCAACCTGGCGCCCGACGGCTGCGTGATGAAACCGGCCGCCGCCGACCCGCGCTTCCTGAAGCACAGTGGCCCGGCCTTGGTCTTCCGGACCTACGACGACATGGCGGCGGTCATGGAGGACGAAAGCCTGGACGTGACACCGGACAGTGTCTTGATCCTGCAGAACGCCGGGCCGGTCGGTGGTCCCGGCATGCCGGAGTGGGGCATGCTGCCGATCCCGCGCAAGCTTTTGAAGGCGGGGGTGAGGGATATGCTGCGCATTTCGGACGCCCGCATGTCGGGCACCAGCTATGGCGCTTGCGTGCTGCACGTCTCGCCGGAAAGCCATATTGGCGGACCCTTGGCGGCGGTGCGCACGGGCGACCGTGTCTCCGTCGATGTGGAGGCCCGGTCCATCAGCGTCGACTTGAGCGACGAGGAGATCGCCGAGCGGCTGAAGAGCTGGTCGCCGCCTGACCGGGATTATCCGCGCGGCTACAACCGGCTCTTCGGCCAACACATACGTCAGGCCCACGAGGGCTGCGATTTCGATTTCCTGGAAGGGACCGAGCGGCTGCCCGAGCCGGAAATCCACTAAGCCTGCCCGCTCGTTTCGAGGACGATCATGGCCATCGAGATTCCCGAGCCCGCCGATCTGGAGGCCCTGCGCGAAGGCCTGCGCGACCTCTGCCAGCACTTCGACGCCGCCTATTGGCGCGAGGTGGACGAGGACCGGGGTTATCCGGAGCGCTTCGTCGAGGCCTTGACCGAAGCGGGCTGGCTGGCGGCGCTGATCCCCGAGGCTTATGGCGGCTCTGGCCTGGGACTGACGGAAGCCTCGGTCATTCTCGAGGAGATCAACCGTTCGGGCGGCAATTCCGGGGCCTGCCACGGCCAGATGTACAATATGTCCACCTTGCTGCGCGCCGGCTCCGAGGCTCAGAAGGAACGCTACCTGCCACCCATCGCCAAGGGCGAGCTCCGCCTTCAAGTCATGGCCGTCACCGAGCCCAGCACCGGGACCGATACCACCAAGCTCAAGACCACCGCCAAACGCCATGGCGACCGCTATGTGGTCAACGGGCAAAAGGTTTGGACCTCGCGTGTCCAACATTCCGATCTCATGATCCTCCTGGCCCGCACCGCGCCCTTGGACGCAGTCAAGCGCAAGAGCGAGGGTCTCTCGGTCTTCCTGGTGGACCTGTCCGAGGCCATCGGCAAGGGTATGACCGTCCAGCCGATCCGCAACATGGTCAATCACGAAACCAACCAGGTCTTCCTGGACGATCTCGAACTGCCCCTCGACAGCCTCATCGGGGAGGAGGGCAAGGGCTTCCGCTACATCCTGGAGGGCCTGAACGCGGAGCGTGCCTTGATCGCGGCCGAATGCATCGGCGACGGCCATTGGTTCGTGGAGAAGGCCGTGGCCTACGCCGGCGAGCGGGTGGTCTTCGACCGGCCCATCGGCCAGAACCAGGGCATTCAGTTTCCCATCGCCCGCGCTTACGCGGATATCGAGGCGGCCAGCCTGATGCGCTTCAAGGCCTGCCGTCTGCACGACCTTGGGCGTCCTTGCGGCGCCGAGGCCAATATGGCGAAGCTCCTGGCGGCCGACGCGTCCTGGGCCGCCGCCAACGCCTGCCTGCAAACCCACGGCGGATTCGGCTTCGCCGCCGAATACGACGTGGAGCGCAAGTTCCGCGAAACCCGCCTCTACCAGGTGGCGCCCATCTCCACGAATCTCATCCTGGCTTACCTCGGTGAACACGTGCTGGGCATGCCGAGATCTTATTGACGGATAAAGAGGCGATGGGGGCTGCCGCTAGAAATCGAGATTCGCGTAGTGGGGCGGTGGCGGGGTGCCCGGAAGCAGATCCGCCAGGATCGGGCGCATGGACGGGCGGGACTTGATCCGCGCGTACCAGTCACGCGCGCTCGGGTGATCGTCCCAGGGCACGTCACCCAGGTAGTCGATGCAGGATAGATGCGCGGCGGCGGTCAGGTCGGCGCGGCTCACGTTCTCGCCGGCCAGCCAGTTGCGCCGGTCGGTCAGCCAGCCGATGTAGTCGAGATGGTAATGGATATTCTGGTTGGCCGCGCGGATGGCGCTTGAGTTGGGATTTCCGCTGCCGAGCAGCCGCTTGATGACCTTCTCTTCCAAGAGCAAGCCCGAAACCTCTTGCCCGAATTTCCGGTCGAACCATTGTTCGAGGCGCCGCACCTCCGCCCGGTCCAGCGGGTCCTCGCCGAGCAAGGTCGGTTCCGGATGAACATCCTCCAGGTATTCGGCGATGACGACGGCATCGGGAATGACGCTGCCGTCGGGCGTCAGTAAGACCGGGACCTCGCCGGCCGGATTGAGCCGCAAGAAGTCTTCGCGCCGCTCCCAAATCTTCTCCGCGCGCAGTTCCGCCTCAAGCCCTTTTTCTCGGAGCAGCAAGCGGATTTTTCGGGATCCTGGATCGAGAGGCAAATGATAAAGCGTGTGCATGGGTAGCGATCATAGACACTGCCGCGCGGAAATGAAGTCCGTCGCGATGCGTCGCGAGCCCGCACCCCTTTTGATGCCTCTGGCGACGCGGGCGGTACGCTGGTAGGGTCCCGGCCCGGCCCTCGGGCGGGTGGCGGCTCAGTTTCACATTCACGATGGAATGTTCGGTGGTTGAAGCTCAACTTGATGAGGCGGACCATGCCCTGATCGGCGTGGCCCAGGAAACGATCCGGCGGTTCTACAAGCCGGATTGGAACCAGGTCGCGGCGGCCGTGCGCACCCGCTCCGGCCGGACCTTCACGTCGGTCAATCTGGATACCCATGTCGGTGTCGCCGGGGTCTGCGCCGAGCCCATCGCGATCGGCCAGGCGATTCTAGCGGCCCAGTCCGAAGCCGACCGGGAGATCGCTTCGGTGGTGGCGGTGCGCGGCTTCGGCGGGCAACGGCCGCCCGAGCGGATCGAGATCGTCTCTCCTTGCGGTAAATGCCGGGAACTGATCGCCGACTACGGGCCGGAGGCCCACGTCCTGGTGCCCAGCGAGTCGGGGCCGAGCAAGATCGCGATCGCGCACCTGCTGCCGAGAAAGTACAACAAGCATCCGTGACCACGGCCTCTCGCCCTGGCGGGCTCCGGACGCGGCTGCTATATAAGGTTTACCGTAACACCTGGTTCATCTTTTTGGAGGGCATGGCCCTTGCCGATCCACCGCCGCAGGGTGCTGAAGAGCCTGGCCGCGTTGGGCGGTGCCAGCCTCCTGCCCGACGCGACGGCCTGGGCGAAGACGCCCCGCTTCTTTCGAATCGGCACGGGTTCCACCGGCGGCACCTATTTTCCTATCGGCGGCTTGATCGCCAGCGCCATCAGCAGCCCACCGGGAAGCCGGCCCTGTGATCGGGGGGGCAGTTGTGGCGTCCCCGATTTGATCGCGGTTGCGCAATCGACCGAGGGCTCGGTCTACAACGTCGCGGCGGTGTCCGAAGGGCGGCTGGAGTCGGGTCTCAGCCAAGCGGACGTCGCCTACTGGGCCTATACCGGGACGGGCGTCTATGAAGAGGCTGGACGCCTGCCCAACCTTCGGGCGATCGCCAATCTCTATCCCGAGGCACTGCAGTTCGTGGTGCGCGTGGATTCCGGCGTCCACCGCATCCCCGATCTCGTGGGCAAGCGGGTTTCGCTCGATCGCGAAGGCTCGGGAACCTTGGTGGACGCCAAGCTGGTCTTGAGCGCCTGGGGTCTGACGCCGGACGATCTAGAGGTGGTGAATTATCCGCCCGATCACGCGGTTGAGGAGGTTCGACGAGGCGAACTCGACGGCTTCTTCCTCGTCGCCGGAACGCCGACCGCTGCCATCACCGATCTCGCTCACGATACCCAAATCCGCCTCCTGCCCATCAACGGCGAGGAAGCCGACTGGCTGTTGGATCGTTACCCCTTCTTCGCGCGGGCCCTGGTGGGGGCGGGAACCTATCACTCGGTGCCGGCTATCGAGACTCTGTCGGTGGGGGCCCAGTGGATGGTTTCCGCCGAGGTGGACGAGGAGCTTGTCTTTGGCATCACGGCGGCGCTTTGGCACCCAACGACCCGCGCGCTGCTGGACGGCGGGCATCCGAAGGGCGAACTGATCACCTTCGGCACTGCGCTGAACGGCGTGGGTGTCCCTTTGCATCGGGGCGCCAAGCGCTACTACGAAGAGCGCGGTGTAACAGTGATCGAAGTGGAGCCGCCCTTGGAGGACGAGACACCTCCGGACTCCGGAGAGCCGGAGGCGGAGGCCACGCAGTAGGCTCGGCTTTGCCTCACGGATTCTCCAGAACCCAAGGCTCCGATTCGGCCGCGGCGAGCCATGCCTGCATTTGGGGAAGCGACCAAAGCGCCGCGATGTAGTCGCGCGCCGCCGTGCCCAGTGGTAGGCCGTAGGTCAGGAACCTTCCGGCGACAGGTGCGAAGAAGGCATCCGCGATCCCCGGCGCGCCGAAGAGGAAATCGCCCTGTCCGGCGGCCTCTGCGCGGCAGTCCCGCCAGATCTCCAAGATCCTCGCGCAGTCGGCGGCAACCGCGCCGCCAGGGTCCTCGAACTCGGTCCTCCGGCGCAGATCCATGGGCCAGGCTTCCCGCAGGGCCGCGAAGCCCGCGTGCATCTCCGCCGTCACCGCCCGCGCCCGCGCCCGGGCGCTGCGCTCCTGGGGCCAGAGCCCCGCCTCGGGGAAGAGCTCCGCGAGATACTCGCCGATCGCCAGGGAGTCCCAGATCACAAGATCGCCGTGCAAGAGGCAGGGTACCCGCCCGCTGGCGGAGTAAGCGCGGATTTGTTCCTCCGTCTCCGGCAGGTCGAGCGGGATCAAGACCTCGTCGAACTCGGCGCCGGTCAAGGCGAGCGCAAGCCAGCCCCGCAGCGACCAGGAAGAATAGTTCTTGTTTCCGATGACGAGTGTAAGATCGCTCATTGGCTAAGGCTTTCCTTGCCTGCGATTGGGTGGAAGATCTGGCTATAGGTGCCGCGTGCCGGTGTCGCAACACTCAATGCCGCAATACTCACCACGATGGGGATGAAAAGACCATGTCCGAGGCGACCTCTAAACTCGCGGGCCGGGCTAGCGCAGCGACGCGGTCCTTGATCGCGGTTACGGCCGGGAACTTGAAGGCGTGGCTCGCGAAGCAAAGCCCACGGACCAAGGCCTGGGTCGAGGCTAGCGGCTTTAAGGCGGCACCGCACAGTCAGTGCTTGATCCCTGGCACGAAAGGCGAAGTGGCTTGCGCGCTCGCCGGTATTGGCGATCCGGCCGATCCCTTTGCCTACGCTGGCTTGCCAAGCGCGCTTCCCGAGGGCCGCTACCGCTTCGACCCGGAACCGGAGGCGGGCCAGGCGGACGCCGCGGCCTTGGGTTGGGCGCTGGGCAGCTATGCCTTCACCCGTTATCGCAAGCCGTCCCAGACCTTCGCCGAGCTGGTGTGGCCAAAGCGCGCCGACCGAGGGGAGGTAACGCGGCTCGCGGAGGCGGTCTACCTGGTCCGGGATCTGATCAACACGCCGGCCGGCGACCTTGGCCCCACTCAGCTGGCTGAGGCGGCCAAGGATCTCGCAAAGCGCCACGGGGCGAAGACGAAGGTCATCGTCGGCGACGACCTGCTGAAGCGGAACTATCCGGCGATTCACGCGGTCGGGCGGGCGGCGGCGGACGCGCCGCGGCTGATCGACATGCGGTGGGGCGGGTCCGGCCCGCGCGTGACGCTCGTCGGCAAGGGTGTGTGCTTCGACAGCGGCGGGCTCGACCTTAAGCCCGCGGTGGGTATGAAGCTGATGAAGAAGGACATGGGCGGCGCGGCGCATGTCCTGGGCTTGGCCCACGCAATCATGGACGCGGGCTTGCCCTTGCGCCTGCGGGTGCTGATTCCGGCGGTGGAGAACGCGGTCTCCGGCAACGCTTTCCGCCCTCTCGACGTGCTCTCGACGCGCAAGGGGCTGACCGTGGAGATCGGGCACACCGACGCCGAAGGGCGCTTGATCCTTTGCGATGCCCTAACCGAGGCGCAGTCGGAGTCGCCCGACCTGATCGTTGATTTCGCGACCTTGACCGGGGCGGCCCGTGTCGCCCTTGGCCCGGAGCTTCCCGCCATGTTCTGCAACCACGATCCGACGGCAGAAGCACTCGAAAGGCACGCGGCCGAGCAGGGCGATCCCCTTTGGCGCTTACCGCTCCACCAAGCTTACAAATCGCAGATCGACAGCAAGGTGGCGGACCTCAACAACGTCTCGTCCCAGCCCTTCGCAGGGGCTATCATCGCCGCCTTGTTCCTGGAACGCTTCGTGGAGCCGAAAACCCCCTGGGTTCACTTCGACATCATGGCCTGGAATCCCAGCGGGAAGCCGGGCCGGCCGGAGGGGGGCGAGGCCATGGGCTTGCGCGCGGTCCTTGCGCTGATCAAGGAGCGGGTGGGCTTTGCGGAGTCGGCCGGGAAGGCGTAACCGTCCCGCCCTGGTTTTCCGGCATTGCGAGGCGCCCTTTATCCTCGTCATTGCGAGCCGAAGGCGTCGCAATGACGGATGGCATTTTCTCCAGCGCTCTCTAATACCCGCGCTTGAAGTCCACGACGTTTTCTAGTGGCAGCCCGGCCTCCATGCGCTCCACGTTGGCCGCCAGGGACTCGATGGCGGTTTCGGGCACGGTGATCGAGGCGACATGGGGTGTGACGACCACCCGGGGGTGCTGCCAGAAGGGGTGGCCGGCCGGCAGGGGCTCGTCGTGGAATACGTCCAGGGAGGCGGAATCGATATGCCCGCTTTCCAGGGCCGCCAAGAGGTCTTCCTCCACCAGGTGGCCGCCCCGCCCGGCGTTGATGATGCAAGCGCCGGCGGGCAGCTTGGCGAAAGTGTCCGCGTTCAGGATGCCTCGGGTTTCGTCGGTCAGGGGCACCAGGCAGACTAGGATCTCCGTGCGCGCGAGGAAGTCCTCCAGCCCCTCGCTCCCGTGATAGCAATCGATGCCGTCTAGTGCCTTTGGCGAGCGGCTCCAACCCGCTACGTCCAGCCTGAGCGTGGCAAGCTTCTCCGCCGCGTCGCTGCCCAGCACGCCCAGCCCCATGATGCCGACGCGGCGCTTCCAGGCGGGAACGAAGGGCAGGATCTTCCAGGTCTCGCAGGCTTGCTGATCGCGGTAGTCCAGCATGCGGCGGTGATGGAACAGCGTCTGCATCACCACGTACTCCGTCATGCCGGAAGTCAGGCCGCGCTCGACCATGCGCACAACGGGCACCTGGGGCGGCAGCTTGGGGTCACTCGCCAGGTGGTCGATCCCAGCGCCCAGGGAGAAAATGGCCTTCAGGTTCTTAAAGCCGGCCAGCAGGCCCGCGGGCGGCTTCCAGATCAGGGTGTACTCGATCTCGTCGGGGTCGCCGAGGTCCGGCCAAACCCGAACCTCCATCTCGGGAAGACGCGCGCGGATCGCGGGAACCCAGAGTTCGGCGCGGTCCGCGTCGGATTTGAAAAGAAGAGCCAAGCCCCAAAACCCCCTTTGCGAAGAAAGATGGCGCCGCTCGGTCGACGGAGCGTGCAGGCTATAGCTCTTACATGCTTACCGCGCCGGTTTCCACGGCTTCTAGGTCGAAGGCGGCTTTCATGAGGGCTTGCGTGTAGGCTTGTTCGGGCGCGTCGAAGATCCGCGTGGCGGGTCCCTGCTCGACCACGCGGCCGTCCTTCAGGACTATGACCTCGTCGGCGAGAGCGCGGACCACCTTGAGATCATGGCTGATGAAGAGATAGGCCAGGCTGTGCCGGGCTTGCAGGTCGCGCAGCAGGTCCACGATCTGCGCTTGCACCGACATGTCGAGGGCGCTGGTTGGCTCGTCCAGGACAACGAAGCGCGGTTTCAGCACCATGGCCCGCGCGATGGCGATGCGCTGGCGCTGTCCCCCGGAAAACTCGTGCGGATAGCGGTGGCGGCTTTCCGGGTCGAGGCCCACTTCGACCAGCGCGTCCACGATCATTTCGTCGCGCGCCGCCGCGTCGGTGCCCATGTCGTGCACCCGCAGCCCCTCCGCCACGATGTCGCCAACCGAAAGGCGCGGGCTAAGGGAGCCGTATGGGTCTTGAAAGACCACCTGCATCTCCCGGCGCAGGGGGCGCATGCCGCGCCGGCCGATGCCGTCGATGCGGCTGCCCTCGAAACTGATTTCCCCGGTGCTGCGAATGAGGCGCAGCAGCGCTAGAGCCAAGGTGGTCTTGCCGGAGCCTGACTCACCGACAACGCCGAGGGTATGGCCTTGGCGCACGCGAACGTCGACCCCGTCCACCGCCTTGACCGAATCCACCGTGCGCTTCAGCAGTCCCGCCTTGATAGGGAAATGCACCTTCACGTCGTCGCCTTGCAGCACGACCGGTGCTGCGGGATCGGCGGCAAGCGGCGCGCCCTTCGGTTCGGCCTCCAGCAGGCGGCGGGTGTACTCGTGGCGGGGGTTCTCGAAGATCCCCTCGGTCGGACCGGCTTCGACGATGCGGCCCTGGGTCATCACGCAGACCTGATCGGCCATCTTGCGCACGATCCCGAGATCGTGGGTGATCAGCAGCAAGGCCATCCCCATTTCGCGCTGCAGATCCTTCAGCAGCTTCAGGATTTGGGCCTGGATGGTGACGTCCAGGGCCGTGGTGGGCTCATCGGCGATCAGCAGGTCCGGCTCGTTGGCGAGCGCCATGGCGATCATCACCCTCTGGCGCTGCCCGCCGGACAGTTCGTGGGGATAGGCCGAGAGACGTTTGACCGGCTCGCGGATGCCGACCAGGTTCAGCAGTTCAAGGCAGCGCGCACGCGCCGCGTCGCGTCCAAGCCCCTTGTGCAGGGTCAAGACCTCGCTGACCTGCTTTTCAACCGTGTGCAGCGGATTGAGAGAGGTCATGGGCTCTTGGAAGATCATCGAGATCTCGTGGCCGCGCACGGCGCGCAGCCGCGGCTGCTCCGCCCCCATCAACTCCTCGCCGCGAAAGCGGATGGAACTGCCGGGGCCATGGCTCGCCAAGGGGTAGGGAAGGAGCTGCAGGATGGACAAGGCGCTAACCGACTTGCCGGACCCGCTTTCGCCGACCAGCGCCAGGGTCTCGCCCTTGTCCAGGTCGAAGGAAATGCCGTCGACGGCGCGTAGGCTGCCGCCCGGCGTGCGGAAGTCCACGCTGAGGTTTTGGACCTTCAGCAAGTGTTCGCTGTCTCGGGTGCCGTCGCTAGCCATCACCCTGCCTCCTGCCGGCGGCTTTCAAGTTGCTCCGCCCGGTCGCTCGCCGCCGTCTCGGCCGCGGCGGGCGCGTTGAAGGTCTTGCGCGGGTCGAGGGCGTCGCGCACCGCCTCGCCGATGAAGACCAAGAGACTCAGCATCAGGGCCAAGACGAGGAAGCCCGTGATGCCGAGCCAAGGGGCCTGAAGGTTGTTCTTACCTTGCTTCAGCAGCTCGCCCAGGGAAGCCGATCCCGGCGGCAGCCCGAAGCCCAGGAAGTCCAGGCTGGTCAGGGTCGTCACGGCACCGGTCAGGATGAAGGGCATCAGGGTCAAGGTCGCCACCATCGCGTTCGGCAGCAGGTGCCGGAACATGATCGAGAGGTTGCCCACGCCCAAGGCGGAGGCGGCGCGGATGTAATCGAAGTTGCGGCCGCGCAGGAACTCCGCTCGCACCACCCCGACCAGGGCCATCCAGGAGAACAGCAGCATTAGGGTCAGTAGCGTGAAGAAGCCGGGCGTGATCACGCTGGCCATGATGATGAGCAGATAGAGAGTCGGCATGCCCGCCCAGATCTCGATCACACGCTGCAGGATGAGGTCGGTCTTGCCGCCGAAGAAGCCTTGGATCGCCCCGGCGAACACACCGACGACCGAGGAAAGCGCCGTGAGCACCAGGCCGAAGAGCACCGAGATGCGGAAGCCGTAGATCGAGCGGGCGGTCACGTCGCGGGCTTGATCGTCGGTGCCCAGCCAGTTGCGCGCGGTCGGCGGCGAGGGAGCCGGCACGTCGAGGTCATAGACTATGGTGTTGTAGGAATAGGGGATCAGCGGCCAGACCGCCCAGCCCTTCTCCGCGATCAGGTCCTTGACGTAGGGGTCGCGGTAATCCGGGGCGAGGGGGAACTCGCCGCCAAAGTCCGTTTCCTTGTAATCGCGCAGCACGGGCACGAAGGAATCCCCGTCATAGCGGATGAGCAGGGGGCGGTCGTTGGCGATAAACTCCGCGAATAGCGACAAGATGAAGAGGATAAGGAACGCCCAAAGCGCCCAGAACCCGCGCCGGTTGGCCCGGAAGTTGAGCCAGCGCCGATAATTCAGCGGGGTCACCGGTATCCCCAGCACGCGGAAGCTGTTCGTGTCGCTCGTCGAGGCCATCGCGCTAAAGGTCCCGTCGCTCGAAATCGATCCGGGGATCGACCAGGGTGTAGGTCACGTCGCCGATCAAGTTGAAGACAAGCCCCAACAGCGTGAAGAAGTAGAGGCTTGCAAACATTACCGGGTAATCGCGTCCGATCGCCGCCTCGAAGCCTAGGCGCCCCAGACCGTCGAGGGAGAAGATCACCTCGATCAGCAGCGCGCCGGTGAAGAGGATGCCGATGAAGGCACTCGGAAAGCCGGCGATGACAATCAGCATGGCGTTGCGGAAGACATGGCCGTAGAGCACCCGGTTCTCGGTCAACCCCTTGGCCCGTGCAGTCACCACGTATTGCTGATTGATCTGATCGAGAAAGGAGTTCTTGGTCAGCATGGTCAGGCCCGCGAACCCGCCGATCACGAGCGACAGCACCGGCAAGGCGATGTGCCAGAGGTAGTCGAGAACTTGCTGGTACCAAACGAGCTCCGAGAAATCCTCGGACACCAGGCCGCGCAGGGGAAACCAGGCAAAATAGCGCCCGCCGGCGAAGATCACGATCAGCAGGATCGCGAAGAGGAAACTCGGGATGGCATAGCCCAGCACGATCACGCCGCTCGTCCAAACGTCGAAGCGCGAACCGTCGTGCACGGCCTTTCGAATGCCAAGCGGGATCGACACGAGATAAATGATCAAGGTGGTCCACAGGCCAAGCGAGATCGAAACCGGCATCTTGTCGAGCACCAGATCGACCACTCTCTGGTCGCGGAAGTAGCTCTCCCCGAAATCGAAGGTCAGGTAATTGCCCATCATCTCGAAGAAGCGCGTGTGAAGCGGTTTGTCGAAGCCGAATTGACGCTCGATCTCCGCGATGATTTCCGGGTCGAGGCCCTGGGCGCCGCGATAGCGGCTGGTGGCGGCGTTGGCGCTTCCGCCGGCCTGTTCGCCCTGCTGTCCCGTTGCGCCAACGTCCGAGCCACCGCCGCTGACCCGCTCGGTCGCCAGCACGTCCGTGCCTTGCATTTGGGCGATCACCTGCTCGACCGGCCCGCCAGGGGCGAACTGGATCACCACGAAGTTCACGATCATGATGCCGATGAGCGTCGGCACGATCAGGAACAGGCGTCGGACGATATAAGCGGTCATCAGGCTTGCTCGCGGACCCGCCGCGCGGAGGAGCGCGTCATTGGTTGAGTTGTGCCGCTAGGGTGTCGTCCACCCACCAGGATGCGGGGAAGCCGACCGAATACTTGGCCCGTGTCTCCGGGAAGCCGAACTTGTTCCAATAGGCCAGCCAGTCCTCGTCGTTGAAGTACATGGGTACGGTATAGTAGTTCCAGAGCAACACCCGATCCATCGCGCGGTTGGCCGCCTTCAAGGTTTCCAGATCCTCGGCCGCGATCACCTGTTCGATCAACGCATCCACAGCGGGATTGGTGATCCCCGCGATATTCGCCGAACCCCGCACGTCGGCCGCCGCGGAGCCCCAATAAGAGCGCTGTTCCGCACCTGGCGGCGGGAAGAAGTTGAGCGCGACCGAAACCATATCGTAGTCGAAATCGTCGAGCCGGACCTGGTACTGCGAGGTGTCGACCAGCCGCATGGAGGCGTCGATGCCGATCTGCTGGAGGTTGCGGACGAAGGGGGCGGTGATCCGCTCCATGCCCTGGGAGACGATCAGGAATTCGATGGCCATCTGCTCCCCGGTGGCCGCGTTTATGAGGTTCCCGCCCTGCAGTTCCCAGCCCGCCTCCTTCAGCAAGCCCAGCGCTTGGCGTTGGTTGCGCCGGTTGAAACCGGACCCGTCGGTGGATGGCGCTTTCCAGGCCTCCGTCAAGGCTTCCGGCGGAATCTCGGCGGCGTGGGGCTCCAAGATCGCGGCCTCCTGCGCCGTCGGCGGCCCGGAGGCGCCGAAGTCCGAGTTGGGGAAGTAGCTTTCGATCCGCGCGTATGCGCCGTAGAGCAAGGTGCGCTGGATGGCTTCGAAGTCGTAGAGCAGGCCAATCGCCTGGCGCACACGGGGGTCCTGGAATTTGTTGCGCCGCAAATTCATGAAATAGGCTTGGATGCCGCGGGGGCTGTTGTTCGGCTCGGCACGCTTGACGATACGGCCGTCCTTGACCGGCGCGATGTCATAGCCGGTCGCCCAACGCTGTGACCGGTTCTCCGAGCGGAAATCGATCTTGCCTGCCTTGAAGGCCTCGAACATGACCGCGTCGTCCACGTAGTAGTCGTAGCGGATCCGCTCGATGTTGTTCAGGCCGCGGTTCACAGGCAGGTCGGCGGCCCAGTAGTCCGGCACCCGCTCGTAGGTGACGCTGCGGCCCGCGTCCACTGCCGTCATGCGGTAGGCGCCGCTGCCAAGTGGGGCTTCCAGGCTTGTCTTGGAGATGTCCCGCGTTTCCCACCAATGCTTCGGCAAGGGCGATAGCCCCGCCACGTTCATCAGGGGCTTCATGGTGTCGCGGGTGTTGAAGGTGAACTTGATCCGGTGGTCGTCCAGCACTTCCCAGCTCTCGATCTCCTCGTAGAACGATTTCAGGAAGGGGCGGCCATGCTCGCGGATCACCTCCATGGTGTAGGCGAAGTCGCCGGCGGTGATGGGGTGGCCATCGTGGTAGCGCGCTTCCGGGCGCAGGGTGAAGATGATCCAGCTCTTGTCGTCCGGGAATTCCGCGGTTTCGGCGATCAGGCCATAGGCGCTCGCCAGTTCGTCCCCGGAGCCCACCATCAGGCTGTCGCCGATCAAGCCGATCGAGCGCGGCCAGTTTCCTTTCAGGATATAGGGATTGAGACTGTCGAAGGATCCGAAGGCGCCAAGTGTGATGCTGCCGCCGACCGGAGCGTCCGGGTTTGCGTAGGGCCAGTGGGTCATGCTCTCGTCATAGAGCGGCTCGCCGAACTCAGCCATCGCCCAGGACGTCGTCGTCTCTGCCTCTTGGGCGCGGGCTGAGGAAATGGGGCTGGATACTTCCGCCATCGTGAAGGCGCAAAAGGCGCCAAGCGCGAATGCCAGGCCCTTTCGCCGGCGTTGGGTGAGCTGCGTCACGTTGTCCTCCGAACCTCTCGGCCGTCCGCGCCTGGAGGGGCGCGATTGTCTTGCGCTGCCACAAAAGTGAGGCGAAATTCTGCCACCGCAAGCGTTAGCCCTCGAGTCTTACAAGAGTTTAACCCTTCAAAACCGCGAGAGCGGCCTCCATAAGCGCTGCGTCTCCGGCGAATACCACCCGCCCGTCGGACTTGAAGCCCAACTCTTGACCCTCCCAATCCCTGGCAAGGCCTCCCGCGCCCTCCACCACCGGCAGAAGAGCCATGAAGTCATAGACGCCCAGCCCCGCTTCGACCACCAGATCGGCGAAGCCACTCGCCACCTGGCCGTAGCAGTAGCAGTCCCCGCCATAAAGCGCGAGCCGGGTTCGTTGTCGCACGCGGTCGAAGGCCTGCTCGTTGGCGCGCGAATCGGCCAGCATATGGGGCGAGGTGCAGCGCAGAACCGCTTGTTCAAGCATGGGGCAGGCGCGCGCCTCGGCATCCCGCGTTCCGCGATAGTCGGTGTATTGGGTGGGCTGCCCGGCGATGCCTGTCCAACGCTCGCCCAAGGCGGGCATGTCGATGATGCCGAGAATCGGGTGTCCGTTTCGCGTCAGGGCGATCAAGGTGCCAAAGAGCGGGTTGCCCGTGATGAAGGCTTTCGTGCCATCAATGGGGTCCAGGACCCAGACGTACTCGGCGTCGTCCCGGGTGGCTCCATACTCCTCGCCAATGATGCCATGACCGGGAAAACGGTCCTCGATCAGCTCCCGCATCCTGGCTTCTGCGCGGCGGTCGGCCACGGTCACCGGTGAGGCGTCAGCCTTGGCATCCACAGTGACCCCAGTGCGGAAGTATTCCAGGGTGATCTCGCGGGCGGCCGCCGCAAGGCCTTCGGCTAGGTCGACACAGTTACCCGGACAGTCCGCCTGCGCGCCCATGGCCCCGACCGCGTTATTCGACCGGTGGCGGATTCTCGGACTGCTGGCGCAGGTAGGCGATCATCCCGGCCAGTTGATCATCCTTCTTGAAGCCCGGGTAGACCATCTTCGTGCCTGGCTCCCACTCCTTCGGGTTTCGCAAGAAGCCCCAAAGGTTGGTGTAATCCCACGTCTCGCCAGCCGCGTTCCGCGCCTGGAATGCCTCGGAGTAGCCAAAGCCCTCGACCGCGCCGATGGGCGCCCCCACGATGTTGTAGAGGTTCGGGCCGACCTTGTTGTCTCCACCTTGATCGAAGGAGTGGCAGGCGGAGCAGCGGCGAGCAAGCTTTTCGCCCACGGTCGGATCGGCCTCGGCGATCAAGGCGAGGAAGGCGGTGTCCGCGGGCGCCGCAGCTTCCTGGGTCGCGCCCGCCGCAGCTTCCGCTTCCTCGGTCTTGGCAGCGTCCGCCTCGGCCCCGGCTTCTGTGGTGTCGGCGATCCCGGTATCGGCTTCTTGGGCATCGGCGGCCTGGGCGGCGGCGAGTTCATCTTCGCTCGGCAGAGCGACCGGATTGTCGCTGAGCGAGCGCATCCAGACGATGATATCGGCGCGCGCACCGACCTTCTTCAAGCCCGCGTAGCCCATCTTCGTACCGGGCGCGTAGGCCTTGGGGTTCGCGAGAAAGGCGTTCAGCTCTTCGTAAGTCCAGTCCTTGTCGGCCATGCCCTCAAGCGCGTCGGAGTACGCGAAGCCCTCGGCATGAGCATGTTTGGCGCCGACAATGTTCCAAAGATTCGGGCCCACCTTATTGGCGCCGCCTTTGTCGAAGGAGTGGCACGCCGTGCAGGCCTTGGCGACCTTCTCGCCATTCGCGGGATCGGCAGAGGCGAGCAGCGGCAGCACCGGCTCCAAGGCCGGGCCTTCGGCGGTGGCGCCTTCCGCGCCGCCCTCGCCGGAGATTGGAACGCTGTAGATCGCTTCGTCGATTCCGCCAGGACTAACGAGAAGGTCCGCGATGAAGCCCGCGAACATCGCAATCACGCCCGCGGTGAGTACGGCCCCGGCAATCTTGTTGAATTCCATAGATGACATGGCGTAGTCACATCCCCCGTTATCACGCCGCCTCGGGTGGTTGCGACCATAGCGGCAGGGTTATTCCGGTTCAATATCTTCCGGTGATGTCGGATCGCGGGCCGCTATGCAAGGATATAGCAAAAGACGCGACTTAGCGCCGCACAGGGCCGGGCAGCGCGGCGCGAACGTGTAAAGCGAGAGGGAGCGATGACCCTACCGAATTCCCCAATTGTCCTGATCCCGGCGCGCCTGGCCTCGACCCGGCTGCCGGACAAGCCGCTCGCCGACATTCACGGCGAACCCATGATCGTGCATGTTTGGCGCCGCGCCCTCGCGGCAGGGATCGGGCCGGTCGTTGTGGCCGCCGCGGAGGCGGAGATCGTCGAGGCGGTGGAGAAAGCCGGCGGCGAAGCGGTCCTGACGCGCCCGGAGCATCCCTCGGGCACGGACCGCATCCACGAGGCCTTGGAACGGATCGACCCCGAGGGCCGGCACGACGCCGTCGTCAACGTCCAGGGCGACCTTCCCACCATCGACCCGCAAGTGATCCGGGCGGTCTTCGCCCCGCTTGCCGATCCGGCGGTCGATATCGCCACCCTTGCCGTCGAGATCGAAGACCCGGAGGAGCGGGTCGATCCCAACGTCGTCAAGGCGGTGACTTCCTTCGCGCCCGGCGCATCGGTGGCGCGCGCGCTGTACTTTTCGCGCGCTAGCGTGCCGTGGGACGGCGGCGACTCCGGCTTGCCGCTCTACCATCACATCGGGCTCTACGCCTACCGCAGGGCGGCCTTGGAGCGCTTCGTGAGCCTGCTCGCCTCGCCCCTGGAGCAGCGCGAACGCCTGGAACAGCTGCGCGCCTTGGAAGCGGGCATGCGGATCGACGTGGCGCGCGTTGACACGGTGCCGCTCGGTGTCGATACTCCGGCGCTCCTGGAGCGGGCGCGCCGGGTGCTGGCTCCGGCTTGAAGCGCGCCCGGCAAGAGATGCTTTGCTAAACATCTGGTATTCGTAAGAAAATCTCGCGCATGATCGACACGAAATTACCCATCGCCTTTCAAGGTGTGGCCGGCGCCTATTCGGACATGGCCTGCCGCGCCGTCTTTCCGGGCCGCGAAACCCTGCCCTGCGAGTCCTTCGAGGACACCTTCGCCACGGTGGTTGAAGGGCGGGCGGATCTCGCCATGATTCCGATCGACAATTCCAGCGCAGGCCGTGTCGCCGACATCCATCACCTGCTGCCCAACTCGGGCCTGCACATCATTGGCGAGCATTTTCAGAAGGTTGAGCACCAGTTCCTGGCCCCCAAAGGGGCGACCTTCGAAAGCGTCAAGATCGTGCGCAGCCACGTTCAGGGCCTTGCTCAATGCCGGGCCTTCATCCGGGAGCGGGGCCTCACCCCAATCTGGCACGCGGACACCGCCGGAGCGGCCGCCGAGGTCGCGGCATCGGGTGACGTGACTCAATCGGCGATCGCCTCGAAGCTCGCGGGCGAAATCTACGGCATGGAAACCCTTGCAGAGAACGTCCAGGACATCGAGCACAACACCACGCGCTTTCTCATCATGTCGCGCGAGCCGCTCGATCCGGAGCCCGATTCCGGGCCGGCGATCACCTCCTTCGTGTTCCGGGTCCGCTCGGTCCCGGCATCCCTTTACAAGGCGCTGGGCGGCTTCGCGACCAATGGCGTCAACATCACGAAGCTGGAAAGCTACATCGTGGATGGGACCTTCAAGGTTGCGCAATTCTACGCCGACGTGGAAGGCCACCCGCACCATCGCGGATTGCGCCTGGCGCTGGAGGAACTGAGTTTCTTCTCCCGCGAGGTCAAGATCCTTGGCGTTTACCCGGCTTCGCCCTTCCGCCTGACCGAAGCCGAACCCTCGGGCGACTGACGCCGCCCTCTATTCTTCGTCATCGCGAGGCGAAGCGGCTCTCCCTGACCGCGAGGCTAGCCCCGCGCGAGCCAATCCTCGATCAAGCGGCGGGCAATGGAATCCTTGCGCGGCAGGCGAAAGCCCTCGTCTTCCGGCGAATTGCGCAAGGCCGCCCGGTCGTACCACCTCGCCGACTCGATCTCCTCCTCGTCGACCTTGAGGTCCTGATAGGGCGCACGGGCCCAGAAACCCAGCATCAACGAGGAAGGGAAAGGCCAGGGCTGAGAAGATTGGTAGGTCACGCGGTCGACGACCAGGCCGACTTCCTCCTCCACCTCGCGCGCCACGCTTTCCTCCAGGCTTTCCCCCGGCTCCACGAAGCCCGCGAGGGTCGAGTGCATGCCCGGCGGCCAGATCTTTTGGCGCCCCAGCACACAACGGTCGCCACCGTCGTGAACCAGCATGATGACTGCGGGATCGGTTCGCGGAAAATGCGGCGCGCCGCAGGTCTCGCTGAGGCAGCTTCGCTGAAACCCGGCGTTCCGGCTCTCCGTCGGATGTCCGCAAAGGCCGCAGAAGAGGTGGCGCTGGTGCCAGTAGAGCATGCCCCGCGCGCAGGCCAGGATAGCCCCCTCCTGGTGCGGCAGCAGGGGCCCGACGTTCCTGAGATCGGAGAAGTGCCCGCGTCCGGCCAGCGCCGGCAAGTGGTCCGGCGTTTCCACCGGCGAGATATCCACCGCGAAGTGCGCGCGGTCCTCTTCATCGATCCCCAGAAACACCGTTTGGGCCGAAATTCCCCGCAGAGCCAGAGCTTCCGCCCCATCCAGGAAGACCGCCCGCGGCGTGGCGCCGGCGGGCGGCGCTTCCGGCGGCAGGTCGAATAGTGAGCGCTGGCGCCATACCGGCGTGAAAAGGCTCCTCGGGTGATCGAGACGTTCGGCCAGCCAAGCGGTATCGTTCCGAAGGCGATCGGCGCGGTCCAGTCCGGTGCCGCTGTAGAAGTTCGGGCGCATGACGGATTACACTCGCTGCATGACGCAGGCACGAAGCCGATTGTCGTGCGGAAAAGTGCACCGCGCCGCGCGCGATTGCAATCCGGCTGGCGAAATAAGCGAGTTGGGGCGGTTGCGGCTGCCCCTCTTGGCTTTATCGGTATCGCGCCTCTTGCCGGAAGGGGGGCCAGTACTGATATAGTCGCTCCGGGAGGTTGGCCCGCGGACGGACCGCTCGCCAACCCGGTCAGGTCCGGAAGGAAGCAGCCGTAACGAGTTTCCGCGTCCGGGTCGCGGAACCAGCCTCCCGCCCGTTTGACGGGCGACCTTCTTTTTGGGCGAGGGTGCCGCGTCGGCCGCCATCAGCCACCCCGATGATCGACCGGGCGATGACAGACTCGATAGCCAGTCCCCCTTCCTCGACAGACGCCGCGCCGGCCGCCGAATCCAGCACGCCCTATCGCGTTCTCGCTCGCAAGTATCGCCCTCAGGCCTTCGACGACCTCATCGGTCAGGAAGCGCTGGTCCGCACCCTCAGCAACGCGATCGAGAGCAGGCGCTTTCCGCATGCCATGATCCTCACCGGTATACGGGGTGTCGGCAAGACCACCACCGCTCGGATCATCGCCAAGGCGATCAACTACGCCGGACCGGATGGCGAGGCCGGGCCGACCGTGGGGCCGACGGACGACTGTCCGATCTGCCGGGCCATCGCCGAGGACCGCCATCCGGACGTGATCGAGATGGACGCGGCAAGCCGAACCGGGGTGAACGATATCCGCGAACTCATCGAGAGCGTGCGCTATCGCCCGACCGAGGCGCGCTACAAGGTCTATATCGTCGACGAAGTCCACATGCTCTCCACCTCAGCCTTCAACGCGCTGTTGAAGACGCTGGAGGAGCCGCCGGAGCATGTCATCTTCCTCTTCGCGACCACGGAGATTCGCAAGGTTCCCGTGACTGTGCTCTCCCGCTGCATGCGCTTCGATCTGCGCCGGGTCGAGCAAGCGGTCCTGGCGGCACACTTCGCCCGCATCTGCGAGAATGAGGCCGTGACGGCCGAGCCGGAAGCCTTGGAGATGATCGCCCGGGCGGCGGACGGCTCGGTGCGCGATGGCCTCTCGCTCTTGGATCAGGCGATCGCGCTCGCCGAGGGTCATGTTGCCGTGGAGCCCGTGAAACAGATGCTGGGGCTGGCCGACCGGGCGCGCATCCACGACCTTTTCGAAGCCGTGATGCGCGGTGCCGTGGCCGAGGCGCTCGCGCAGCTTGGCGAGCTCTACGCCGTGGGCGCGGATCCGGTGGTGGTCTTGCAAGACTTGCTGGAGCTCACGCACGCCGTCGCCCGCGCCCGCGTTGTGCCGGAGTCGGCGGATGCCGGCCTTTCGGAGATGGAGCGGGTGAGCACCAGGGCGCTTGCGGAGAAGTTGTCAACCCCGGCCGTGGCGCGTACCTGGCAGCTGCTGCTGAAGGGCATTGGCGAGGCGCGGGTTTCGCCCTCCCCGCTACAAGCCGCCGAGATGGTGCTGATTCGGCTGGCCCACGCCAGCGAGCTGCCGACGCCCGGCGATCTGGTGCGGCGCTTGACCGAAGGCGCCGGCGGCCAGGCCCAGGCTCCAGCGCCGAACCCTACGCCAAGCCCGGCATCGGGCCCGGTTGCATCCGCGCCGCCCGGCCCGAGGCAATCCGGTGGCGCGCTCGTGATGCCCCAGCCATCGCCCGAGCCGGTGCCAGATCCAGAACAGGCGGGCGGGCTCGAACGGGTGCCAGAACCCGAGCTGGCCGGGGATCGCAGCCCGGCGCCGGAAGTCGAACCGGTGGCACCGGTGAACCCGACGAGCTTCCAGGCGGTTGTGGGCCTCTTCAAGGAAAAGCGGGAAATGCGCCTGGCGCGACACCTCTCGGAGGATGCTCACCTGGTGCGCTTCGAGGCGGGGCATCTAGAATTCCGCCCGCGCGAGGGGGCGCCGCGCGATCTCGCCGGGCAAGCCGGCCGCTTGTTGAGCGAGTGGACCGGCCAGCGATGGATCGTGAGCGTGTCGGAGGAGGAGGGGGAGGCCACCTTGGCAGAGCGCGAGCGCGAGCGCTTGTCCGGGGTGCTAAGCGAGGTCAAACGCGATCCCCTGGTGCAAGCGGCCCTGGAAGCCTTTCCAGGCGCCTCGATCGCGAAGGTCCGCGAAGGATTCGCGAAAGGCAATGAAGATAGCCGAGAGGACAAGGCATGAAGAACCTGGGGAGCATGCTCAAGCAGGCACAAGAGATGCAGACCAAGATGGCCGAGATGCAAGAGCGCTTGTCGGAGGTGGAAATCGTTGGCCAAGCGGCCGCCGGCATGGTGCGGGTCATCATGACTGGCAAGGGGGATTTCAAGTCCGTCAAGATCGACCCCACCCTGGTCGATCCCGCCGAGGTCGAGGTTTTGGAGGACCTGATCGCCGCCGCCGCGAACGACGGCCGTGCCAAGGTCGAGGCCTACGCCCAGGAGGAGATGGGCAAGCTGACCGGCGGCCTGGCCTTGCCACCCGGCTTCAAGCTGCCTTTCTAGGGTGTGATGGCCGCTTCCGAAATAGAGCGCATGATCCAGCTCCTGGCGCGGTTGCCGGGTCTCGGCCCTCGCTCGGCCAGGCGCGCCGCGCTTCACCTCATCGAACGCCGTGAATCCTTGCTCAGGCCGTTGGCCGCCACACTCGCACGAGCGGCGGACGCGGTTCGCCTATGCGGCGTTTGTGGGAATATGAGCGATTCGGATCCCTGCCCCATCTGTGAAGACCCAAAGCGCGATCCCTCGGTCATCTGCGTGGTGGAGGACCTGGGGGGGCTCTGGGCCATGGAGCGCAGCGCGGCCTTCAAGGGGCGTTATCACGTGCTTGGCGGCACCCTTTCAGCCTTGGATGGGCGCGGCCCCGAGCAGCTCAATATCGCCGGACTGGCACGCCGCTGTGAAGACGAACAGGTTCGGGAGATCATCTTGGCGCTGACCGCAACGGTGGAGGGGCAGACCACGGCGCACTACATCGGTGAACGGCTCGAAGGCCTGGACGTCAAGGTCACGAAGCTCGGTCAAGGGGTGCCGGTTGGCGGCGCGCTGGACTATCTGGATGATGGCACGCTGATGGCCGCTCTGCGCTCGCGCCAGCCGGCATAGAGGTTTCCGCGGCCGCTATCACAAGTCTGCCGCATTCCCGGGCTATAAACCGGCGCCCCGGAAACTCCAGACTGTCCCAATCCAATGAGGTTAAGCAGCATGTCAGACGCCCAAAGCACAGGAACCAGTCCCGACGAAGGAACCAGAACTCGATGCTGCTCCATTGAAACGCGTGGGCGTATCCTTGCGGCGGCGGCGGGCGCGGCGATCGGCGCCGCGGCCCTTACGGGCCCCGCGGGCGCCGAGGACCGGCTCGTGCCCCTGGAGGCGCGGCGCGGATTGGATATTACCGTTTACCAGAACGACCTCGGATTGGTGGCCGACCGGCGCTGGGTCGCGCTGAACGAGGGGGGCAATCGGCTCGCCATCGACGGGGTCAGCCCGAGCGTGATCGCGGAAAGTCTAAGCGTGGCCAGTCCCGCGGAGGGCTTGAGCCTTTTGGAGCAGGCCTGGGAGCCGGCCAACCTGACGCCGCAGGTTCTGCTGGAGCGCGCCTTGGGCCAGAGGGTGCTGCTGGTGAGCCGCGATCCCGTGACCGGACAGGAGACCAGCGAAGAGGCGGTCTTGCTGTCGCTCGCGGCGGGGCCGGTGCTGCGCGTCGGCGACCGGATCGAGATTGCACCGGCGGGCCGGATCGTGCTCCCCGGCGAGCTGGACCTCGGCCTGCAGAATTTGCGCGCCAAGCCGGCCCTGCTTATGAGCGTGCAAAGCGGCCAGACCGGTGCCGCCGAGTTGGAGCTGCGCTATCTCACCCATGGGCTGAGCTGGCGTGCCGATTACGCGGCGACACTGGCCGCCGATGGTACAAGCCTGCGGCTCGAGGCCATGGTGACCCTCGCGAACGCCACCGAGGTGGCCTTCGAAGACGCGGCTTTGCGGCTTGTCGCGGGCGAGGTGAACACCGGCCCGCGCCCTCAGCCCATGCCACGCCAGGCCATGATGCGCGCGGAAGCAAGCATGGCGGACGCCGCACCGCCCGCGCCCGAGCCGGCCGGCGAGCGCTATGTCTACACTCTGCCCGATCCGGTGAGCCTGGGGCCCGGCGAACGCCGGCAGATCGCCCTTTTCACGCCGCGCGATATACCGATCGAGCGAAAGCTGCGCTTCGAGAACATCGTGCGGTTCCAGAGCGGCGGCGGGAAGATCGGTCCGGTCCCCGCGAGCCTGCGCCTCGAGCTTACGAACCCGGCCGGCGAGGGTGGGCAAGCGCCGCTGCCCGCGGGCACGGTCCGTGTCTATGAAAGTCCGGAAACCGGCCCACTGCTTTTCGTCGGGGCGGACGCGATCGCGAACACCCCGGCGGGTAACACCGACACCCTGGATCTCGGCAAGGCATTCGACGTCACGGCCACCAGCCGGCAGACCGCCTTAGAGCGTCTTTCGGACCGCAGCTACGAGACGGCACAGGAATTCGTGGTGCGCAATGCCAAGGGCACGGCGGTCGAGGTCGAGGTCGCTGTGGACTTTCCTCCGGGCTGGAAAATGCTCGAGGAAAGCAGCCCCCACGCGGCCGAAACCAGTGGCCGGGTTATCTGGACCGTCGAAGTGCCGGCCGGCGGCGAAGCCACGCTCACCTTCCGCGCCCGGATCGGGCAGTAGCGGGGTGGCAAGCTAACTGGCGCCGATGGGAAACGCTGGATTGCTTCGCCTTCGGCTCGCAATGACGAGTAAAAGCGCGACCCTCGAGCGTCATTGCAAGCCGAAGGCGAAGCAATCCAGAGGTGTTGGGCCCGCTACTCCGGCCGGGCGGCGAACAGCATGTAGTTGACGTCGAGGTCGCGCGGGTCCAAGCGCCAAGACTCCGTCAGCGGGTTATAGACCAGGCCCGCCGTGCCTTCGAGCTGGAGGCCCTCCCGGCGCAGCATGCCCGCGATCTCGGAAGGGCGCAGGAACTTCCGCCAGTCGTGGGTGCCGCGCGGCAGCCAGCGCAAGACATATTCCGCGCCGACGATCGCCATTAGGAAGGCCTTGCGCGTGCGGTTCAATGTGGACAGCGCTATGGCGCCGCCTGGGCGCACCAGTCCGGCCAGGGTGGTGACGAAGGCTTCGGGATCGGCCACGTGCTCAACGACCTCCAACGAGACTACGAGGTCGAAGCTCTCGCCGCTCTCGAGCAGGGATTCGGCGGTGACGTTGCGGTAGGTGATGTCGAGGCCGCCTTCGCGCGCGTGAGCGCGGGCGGCCTCGATGCTAGGGGCCGCCGCGTCGATTCCCGTGACCGTCGCGCCGAGCCGGGCAAGAGGCTCGGAAATCAAGCCGCCCCCGCAGCCAACGTCGAGAACCGTCAGGCCGCTGAGTGGATCGGGCGCCTTGAGGTCCAGCCCGAAGTGCGCCGAGACACGATCCGTCAAAAACGACATGCGCGCCGGGTTCTGCCGATGCAGCGGCTTCATGCTGCCCTCGGGATCCCACCACTCGGCCGCCATGGCCGAGAACTTCGCGATCTCGCGCTCGTCGATGCTGGCCGCGCCGCTATCCATGACTTTGCCCTTCTCTCAACCGGCGGCGGCGCTTGCTTCCGCCGTCTGTCTTAAAGTATGGATAGCGCGGGCCTGGGGCAACCGGGGGCCAGGGCCGGGCTTTACCCGGCGGCGCATTTCCTTTTCCGATCAGGCGGCGAAACGATGGCGCGCATCGTCATGAAATTCGGCGGCACTTCCGTCGCCGACATCGAGCGAATCAAAAACGTGGCCCGGCGGGTGCGCGCCGAAGTCGAATCCGGCAACGAGGTCGCCGTGGCGGTTTCGGCCATGGCGGGAGTCACAAATCAGCTCGTGGAGCATGTCCGGGGCGCCGCCAAGCTTTACGACCTGCGAGAGTACGATGCGGTGGTGTCTTCCGGCGAGAACGTGACCGCCGGGCTGCTGGCCATCGTCCTGCAGAGCCAAGGCATCCAAGCGCGCTCCTGGCAGGGCTGGCAGATTCCGATTTTGACGGACGCCGCCCATGGCTCGGCCCGGATTGAGCGGATCGAGACCGGGGAACTCTTGCAGCGCTTGTCACAGGGCGAGGTTGCCGTGGTCGCCGGCTTCCAGGGCCTGGAGCCGGAGCGCAACCGCGTCACGACCCTGGGGCGCGGCGGCACGGACACTTCGGGCGTCGCCTTGGCGGCAGCCTTGGAGGCGGACCGCTGCGACATCTACACCGACGTGGACGGCGTCTACACGAGCGACCCCCGCATCGTGAAGAAGGCGCGAAAGCTGGAGCGCGTGACCTACGAGGAAATGCTTGAAATGGCTTCGCTCGGGGCCAAGGTCTTGCAAACGCGCTCGGTCGAGATGGCTATGAAGCATCGGGTTCGGGTGCAGGTGCGCTCTTCCTTCGACGATGCCCCCGGCACCCTGATCGTGGACGAGGACGAAATCTTGGAACAGGCAATCGTAAGCGGCGTGACCTACAGCCGGGACGAGGCGAAGATCACGCTCCAGCAGGTGCTCGACAAGCCCGGCGTGGCCGCCGGTATCTTCGGCCCGCTGGCCGAGGCGGCGATCAACGTGGATATGATCGTCCAAAGCGTCTCCGCCGGCACCGGTGCCACCGACATGACTTTCACGGTCACCCGCGCGGATCTGGACCGGGCGATCGCGGTCTTGGAGCAAAACCGCGCCGCCTATGGCGACGCCGTGCTCTCTGTTGATCCTAACGTTGTCAAGGTTTCGGTGATCGGTGTCGGCATGCGCAGCCACGCCGGCGTCGCGCAACAGATGTTCCGCACCTTGGCGGAAAAGGGCATCAATATCCAGGTGATCACCACCTCGGAAATTAAGATCAGTGTTCTGATCGCCGAGGACTATACGGAGCTTGCCCTGCGCAGCTTGCACAGCGCCTACGGGCTGGACGACGCTTGAGCCCGATGGGGAGCCGGGCCGACAGCGGAGCGCCGACATGCCGACTCAGCCCCTAGGCTGGATCGGCTCGCGCAAGCTGCTGCGTCAGCTGCGCGACTTGATGAAGGCCGGGGGCAGCGGACAGGACCGCCTGGATCGCGTGGTGCGGCTGATTGCCGACGACATGGTGGCCGAGGTCTGCTCGATCTACATCATGCGCGCCGGCGAGGTCCTGGAGCTTTTCGCGACCTGGGGCCTGAAGCCCGAGGCGGTCCACCGCACGCGCCTGCGCGTGGGCGAGGGCATCGTGGGTGATGTGGCCTCCAGCGGCCAGCCCTTGACCCTGTCGGATGCGCAGTCTCACCCGAACTTCGCCTACCGGCCGGAAACCGGCGAGGAAGCCTTCCAATCGATGATGGGGGTTCCGGTCTTGCGCGACGGCCGCGTGCTGGGGGTGCTGGCGGTTCAGAACAAGTCCCGGCGCGGCTACACCGAAGACGAGGTCGAGGCCTTGGAGACCGTGGCGATGGTGCTCGCCGAACTGGTCGGCGCCAGCGGCCTGATCGGCGAGGAGGAAGAGCGCGTCACGGATACC
The DNA here is from genome assembly GCA_029287455.1 of Pelagibius litoralis. Taxonomy (GTDB): domain Bacteria; phylum Pseudomonadota; class Alphaproteobacteria; order Kiloniellales; family DSM-21159; genus JARFRB01. Next base: position 81,551 of record JARFRB010000116.1, read on the forward strand.
ATGGCGAGCCTGCCCGCGCGGCTCGCCGCGGTTTCGTTGAACGAAGGCTTAGGCATGGGCTATGCCGTGCCCCACGAGCGCGGCATCGTGATCCGCCAGATCGTTGCGGAGGACAGCGGCAGCGAGATCGAGCGCCTTGAGCGGTCCCTGGGGGAGATGCTCGGGGCCATCGACGACCTCCTGCGCCGCAGCGAGCTGCGCGGACTCGGCGAGCATCTGGAGGTGCTGGAAACTTATCGCATGTTCGCCGAGGACCGCGGTTGGCTCGAGCGAATCCGTGAGGCGATTCGGGGAGGCCTCACCGCCGAGGCGGCGGTGCAGAAGGTGCAGATCGACACCCGCCAGCGCATGTCGAAGGTTAAGGATCCCTACATTCGCGAGCGCTACGCGGATCTGGAGGACCTTGGCAACCGGCTGCTTCACCACCTGCTGGGCGCCGAAGGCTCGGCCGAGGCTGCCGACCTGCCGGACGACGTGGTGCTGGTGGCCCGAAACCTCGGGCCGGCCGAACTCTTGGACTACGACTTAAGCCGGCTGCGCGCGGTGGTTCTGGGGGAAGGCTCCCCGACCTCCCACGTGGCGATCGTGGCCAGGGCCCTGGGGGTTCCAGTGGTTGGCCGCTGCCCCGATCTCTTGACCCGGGTGCGGCCGGGGGACTTCACGGTGGTGGACGGCGACAATGGCCAGGTTCTGCTGCGGCCCAGGCTGGGTGTGAGGGCCTCTTTCGCCGATGCCATCCAAGACCGGGCACAGCGCCGTGCCGCCTTCGCCGCCGCCCGCGATCTTCCCGCGGTGACGCGCGACGGTCAGCCCATCGTCTTGCTTGCCAACGCCGGTTTGCTCGTAGACATGCAGCAACTCGAGGAGTCCGGAGCGGAAGGGGTTGGCCTCTACCGGACCGAAGTGCCGTTCATGGTGCGCGACGCCTTCCCCGACGTGACCTCGCAGACGGAAGTTTACGCCAAGGCCCTGGCGCTTGCGAAGGGGCGTCCGGTCACCTTCCGCACCTTGGACATTGGTGGCGACAAGGCACTGCCCTATTGGGCGGGAACGCCGGACGAGAACCCGGTGATGGGATGGCGGGCGATCCGGATTGGCCTGGATCGCCCAGCGATGCTGCGCCAGCAATTGCGGGCACTGATCCGCGCGGCGGCCGGGGCGGAGCTGCGCGTGATGTTCCCGATGATCGCCGAGGTGGCGGAGCTCGACAGGGCGCGCGACCTCGTGGACCGTGAGCTGGCCCGCCACGCGGCCGCCGGCGGCCACCTGCCCTCCGAGGTCAAGCTTGGCGTGATGCTGGAGGTGCCGGCCCTAGTGTGGCAGCTGCCGGCCCTCTTCGGCCGCGTGGATTTCGTCTCGGTTGGAAGCAACGATCTTTTCCAGTTTCTCTTCGCGAGCGACCGTGGCAACCCCCGCCTGGCGCGCCGCTATGACGTTCTCTCGCCGCCCGCGTTGAACTTTCTCAGGAACCTCTCGGTTCAGGCGGATGCGGCCGGCGTGCCCTTGTCGCTTTGTGGCGAGATGGCTGGCCATCCGCTCGACGCCCTGGCGCTCGTGGGTTGCGGCTTTCGCATTCTCTCCATGCCGCCGGCTGGCATCGGACCGGTCAAGACGACGATTCGCGGCTTGGATCTGGTGCCGCTTGCCGGGTTCGTGGAGCGCCTGTCCCAATTGCCGAGCCGCAGCGTGCGCGAGCAGCTAAGAACCTATGCATTGGATCACGGGATCCCGATTTGAGGTTTGCGGTGGCGCGGGCGGGTTTGCTAAAAGTAGTAAGCACGTCACGGCTAATGCAACGAGTGGATCAAAGGTGGCCGGCCGAGCGGTCTTGAAGACTTTGCGCCAACGCCTCGATTAACTGAATGCTAACCATGGTCGGTGTCAGTTTAGGTAGGTTACCCGAGCGGTGTGGCGATCGGTATGCTGACTGTCAAGGACGAGGGACGGACTTCCGTCGAACCCGGCGAACCCCCGGAGGGCCTTGTCCAGGGCGTGGACACGGTAGGCGCCCTTCTGGCCCGGACGCGCGAGAGCTACGGGCAGGATATCGCCGCGGTCGCGGACACTCTGCGCATTCGAAGAGCACATCTTCAAGCCATCGAGGATGAGCGCTACGACGACCTGCCTGGAACGACCTACGCGATCGGCTTCGTTCGGTCCTACGCGGATTATCTGCGCCTAGACAGCGTTGAGGTTGTGGACCGCTTCAAGGTGGAGGTTGCTGGCTCGCAGCGGGCCACCGACCTTGTCTTCCCCATGCCGAAGCCCGAGGCGCGGGTTCCGGGCGGCGCCCTGGTCGCGCTGTCGGTCGTGCTAGTTGCTCTCGCCTATGGGGCTTGGGCCTTCTTCTCCAACGAGGAGCGCAACCTCACGGATTTGGTTCCCGCTGTGCCGGAAGCCTTGCGCGATCTCACCTCTGAGGAGGGCGGGCAGGAAACCTCGTTAGAGCAGGCATCCCCGGCGCAAGACCTTGGGTCCAACGCCGAACCCGCAGCCGAACCTCCTCTTGGCTCCACGTCGGACCCTTCCGCGGCGAACGAGGTGGAGTCCGTCGCGGATCGCGCTATCCCCGTGGCTGAAGTGAAAGTGGCGACCGCGCCGCTTGGCGGGGAAGAGGCCGCCGGTGCCGCCCAAGGTCCGGACGAGACGATTTCCGCGGCCGAAAGTGCGGGAGAGGCCCCGTCCGAAGAGGCGGTGATTAGAGGCGCGGTCGAAACGGAGCCTGGCGGGGCCGCTACTTCGCAAGGCCCGTCGCCAGCTGACGCTCTCGCCGCCGAGGAGGTGGAGTCCACCCGCCTATCTCCGCCCCAGGCGTCGATCCCGTCTTCGCCACCGGGCAACGTGGGGCCGACAGCGCTTCCGGCGACCTCCCTTTCGCCGGCGCTGTGGCAGACAGCGGCTAGGGTGGAGACAGCAGCTAGGGTGGAGACGGACGAGGCAACGGCGCGGACGCCGCCGGACACGCCCGCCATTTCATCTCAGCAGAGCGGTGACATTGGGGTTGATGGCGCGGGGGAGGAGGGTATCCCTGCCGCCGATCCGGTGGAGACCCAGTCCAGCGCCATTCCGGCCGCGCCGGGCAGTGCTTCCCCGCCAACGCCGGAAGTGACGGGCGAGGGCGGCCGGGTTTTTGGTGCGCAAGACGGACCCAGCCGGGTCGTCGTGGAAGTCATCGCCGATAGCTGGGTACAGGTCCGCGATGCCAGCGGTGAATTGCTGCTGACTCAGGTCCTGCAAAGGGGCGATACCTATCGCGCGCCGGACGAAGAAGGACTATCCCTGCTGACGGGCAACGCCGGTGGCCTGAACATCTTCGTCGACGGCCAGCTGATGCCGTCCTTGGGTCCTTCGGGTGCGGTTCGGCGCGACATTCCGCTGGATCCCGATCTTTTGATCGCCGAGGCTGCTGGCGGCTAACATTGTCTTGGTCACCGCGAGGATGGGGATCGGCTTTTTTCTCGTCCATTCCCCCCTGGCTTGAAGTCGGCGGCGCGAGCAGGCATGTTCCGGGCGTTCGGCGGCCACGCCGGAAATCGAGGGAGACGACCTAGATGTCCATCCGGCCCTATCGCGATATTCATCGCCGCGCGTCGCGTCAGGTGCGGGTTGGCAAGGTGCTCGTGGGCGGCGATGCGCCGATCTCGGTTCAATCCATGACGAACACTCCGACGGCGGACGTGGCCGCGACGGTGGCGCAGGTGCGGGCGCTAGAGGTTGCGGGCGCGGACATCGTTCGCGTTTCCTGCCCCGATCCGGAATCCTCCGCAGCCCTCAGGCAAATCGTGCCCGAAGCCACGGTGCCGATCGTTGCCGACATCCATTTCCACTATAAGCGTGCGATCGAGGCAGCGGAGAACGGGGCCGCCTGCCTGCGCATCAACCCCGGCAATATCGGCAGCCGCGAACGGGTGCGCGAGGTGGTGAAGGCTGCCCGCGACAACGGCTGCTCGATGCGAATCGGGGTAAACGCGGGCTCGCTCGAGCGTGACCTCCTGGAGAAGTATGGTGAGCCTTGCCCGGAGGCGATGGTCGAGAGCGCCCTCAACCATGCCCGTCTGTTGGAGGACGAGGATTTCCTGGAATTCAAGATCTCCTGCAAGGCATCCGACGTCTTTCTCGCCGTCGCGGCCTACCAGCAACTCGCCGAGGCTTGCGACTATCCCCTGCATATCGGCGTGACGGAAGCCGGGGGGCTGCGTGGCGGCACGGTAAAATCCTCGATCGGCCTTGGTATGCTGTTGTGGTCGGGCATCGGGGACACTTTGCGCGTTTCCCTCTCGGCCGATCCGGTGGAAGAGGTCAAGGTCGGCTTCGACATCTTGAAGTCGTTGGGCTTGCGCCATCGCGGGGTGAACGTGATTTCCTGCCCATCTTGCGCGCGTCAACAGTTCGACGTGATCTCCACGGTCGAGGTCTTGGAGCAGCGGCTTGCCCACATCACCACGCCGATGACCGTCTCGGTGATCGGCTGCGTGGTCAATGGGCCGGGCGAGGCCACCATGACCGACATCGGCTTTACCGGCGGCGGGCGTGGAACCCATCAGGTCTATATCAACGGCTTGCCCCACCATCGCTTGAAGGACGAGCGCATTGTCGAGCATCTGGTGGAACTGGTAGAAGCGAAAGCGGCCGAGATTGAGGCCGAGCGCACCAGCGCCGAAGCCACGGCGGCGCAGTAGAAGAGGCAGCACCTCTTCGGGAATTTGTTGGAGAGAGTCTTCTTGTCCGCCTTGCAGCCGGTTCGCGGCACCCACGACATCTTGCCGGAGGACATGCACCGCCATCGTGGCGTGATCGAGCCCGCGCGCGCCTTGGCTGAACTTTATGGCTATCAGGAAATTGCCACGCCGATCTTCGAGTTCACCGAGGTGTTTAAGCGCACGCTCGGCGACACTTCGGACGTGGTCACCAAGGAAATGTATAGCTTCACGCTGGGCGATGGCGAACAGATAACGCTCCGGCCGGAGAACACGGCCGGGGTCGCCCGGGCCTTCATGTCTAACGGCTTGCGCGATCAGCTTCCGCTGAAGTTCTTCTATTCCGGCCCGATGTTCCGCCACGAGCGCCCGCAGAAGGGCCGGCAGAGGCAATTCCACCAGATCGGTGTCGAGTTGCTCGGCGTGTCCGAACCCCTTGGCGATGTGGAGGTGATCGCGCTCGGCCGCCACATCCTGGAGCGGATTGGCGTTGCACAGGACACGGTGCTGGAGCTCAACACACTGGGCGATCCGGAAAGCCGCCGCGCCTACCGCGAGGCTTTGATCGGTTACTTCACGGCGCATATAGAACGTCTCTCCCAGGACAGCCTGGCCCGGTTGACCCGCAATCCCTTGCGCATACTCGACTCCAAGGACGAAGGCGACCGGGAGATCGTGGCGGGCGCGCCGGCCTTCGACGACTATCTCAACGACCTCAGCCGCGATTTCTTCTCTGAAGTGCGGCAAGGGCTGGACCGCCTTGGGATCCCCTTCCGGCTCAATCCCCGACTTGTGCGCGGGCTCGACTACTACACACATACAGCCTTCGAGTTCACCACGGCGCGGCTTGGCGCGCAGAGCGCGGTCTTGGCCGGCGGGCGTTACGATGGCTTGGTCGGCACCATGGGCGGGGCGCCCACTCCCGGTGTGGGCTGGGCGGCCGGGGTCGAGCGCTTGGCGCTCTTGCTGGCTGAGGCGCCGGCTCGGCCGCGCCCCTTCGTGGTGATCCCCGTCGGTGCCGCCGCCGCCGCCACGGCCCAGAAACTCACCCACGATCTTAGGCATGCCGGATTTCCGATGGAGCTCGGCTTTTCCGGTAACTTGAAGAAGCGACTGAAGCGGGCCAACGGTCAGAACGCTCGGGCCGCAATACTCTTGGGCGACGACGAACTGGCACAGGGTGTTGCCACCGTCCGCGATCTCGATAGCGGCGAGCAGGAGCTCGTATCCCTGGATGCATTGAGCGGCTGGCTCGCCCGCTTCCGTTAGCGGGGTGCCGATGCCTGGCTCAAACACAACGCAGGCAACAGCCGCCGATCCGGATCCGGCCGATTTCCTGGTGGTGGGCGTCAGCCACCGCAGTGCCGGCGCGGGCGTGCGCGATGCCCTGTTCGTGCCGGAAAACGAGGAAGCGGAGCGCCTTGCCCAGTTGCGCGCAGCGGGTTTGGCGGAGGGCTTGCTGGTTTCCACCTGCGACCGGGTCGAGGTGCTGACCCTGTCAAGCGATGCGGCCGCCACCGAAGAGGCGTTGATCTCGGCCTTCGCCGGTTGGGGCGATCTGGATAGGACGGAGCTGCGCGCCCAGAGCTATAGCCACGCGGGTGCGAAGGCCTTGCGCCATATCTTCGCGGTCGCCTCCTCGCTGGATAGCCAAGTCTTGGGCGAGCCCCAGGTTCTCGGGCAACTAAAGGAAAGCCATCGCCGCGCCAAGGCCGCCGGAATGGTCGGCGCCAGACTCGATACCGCTCTCGACGCGGCTTATCGCGCGGCGAAGCGGGTGCGCGGCGAAACCACCTTGGCGGAAAGGCCGGTGACCTTGGCCGCCGCCGCCTTGCGTGTCGCGCGCGATTTGCATGGCGATCTTCGTCGCCGGGCGGCCTTGCTGATGGGGCTCGGCGAAATGGGGGAGCTGCTTGCCAGCGAGCTGCGCGGAGCGGGTCTGCCGGAACTGGTGGTGACTCATCCCCGCAAGGCCCGCGCCGAAGCTGTGGCGCGCCGGCTGCGCTGCCATGTCGCCGCTTGGGAGGAGGCAGCCGGGGCGCTCGCTGCCGCCGATGTCGTGGTCTCGGCGATCGGGGCCGGCGGCTATAGCATCTCGCGCGAAATGGTGGCGGCAGCCTTGAAGGCGCGGCGGCGAAGACCGATTCTCTTTGTCGATGTCGCGATTCCGGGCGATGTCGAGCCCGCTGTCCAAGAGCTCGAGGGAGCCTTCGTCTACGATTTGGACGACCTTGAACGGTTGGCGGAACAGGGCAAACGGGCCCGCGAGGCGGTTTCCGACGCGGCCTGGACGATCATCGGTGAAGAATTGGAGTCCTTCCGGCGGGCTCATGCCGAACGCGAAGGGGTGCCGGCCTTGGTGGCCTTGCGTGAACACGTCGAGGCCCTGCGCCAGGACATTCTGGCCGATCCGAGTTTGGATGCGGCGGCGGCCACGCGGCTCTTGATGAATCGGCTGCTGCACGCGCCTTCGCAGGCTTTGCGCCAGGTTGCCGCCGATGGCGGTCTGGCGGAGCGCGAGGCCTTGGAGCGCTTGCTTGCGCGCCTCTTCGACCTGGAGCAGGATCCGCCGGCGGATAAAGATGCGCCGGCGCAGCGGATAAGGAAACAGGATCCGTGAGTTTGGAAGAAAATCTCAGCCGGGTGAAATCCCGGCACGAGGAGTTGCGGGCCTTGGTTACCGATCACGGCGATCCGGGATCGGCTGAGTATACCCGCATGCTAAAGGAGTACGCGGACCTGACGCCCGTCGTGGAGGCGATCGAAGGCCTTTGGGCGGCTCGCCGTGAACTCGCCGACCTCGAGGCCCTGCGTGGCGACGAGACCGCGGAGGCGGAGATGCGCGCTCTGGCGGAACAGGAATACTACGACCTGCGCGAACGCCTGCCGGAGATGGAACGGGCCGTTCTTCTGTTGATGCTCCCCAAGGACGAAGCGGACTCGCGCAACGCGATCCTGGAGGTGCGCGCGGGAACGGGCGGGGAGGAAGCAGCTCTCTTCGCCGCGGAACTGTTCCGCATGTACCAGCGTTACGCCGAAGCTCACGGCTGGCGTTTCGAGGTGATCGACTACGGCGACACCGGCATCGGAGGCGTGAAGGAAGCAAGCGCCGTGATCTCCGGCAAGGACGTGTTCCGCCGCCTCAAGTTCGAGTCCGGCGTGCATAGGGTGCAGCGCGTACCGGTGACCGAGTCCGGGGGGCGGATCCACACCTCCGCTGCCACCGTGGCCGTGCTGCCCGAGGCGCAGGAGGTTGACATCGAGGTTGACGAGAAGGACCTGCGCATCGACACCTACCGCTCTCAAGGTGCCGGTGGCCAGCACGTCAACACCACCGATTCCGCCGTGCGCATCACCCACCTGCCGACGGGCGTGGTGGTGCAGTGCCAGGACGAGAAATCCCAGCACAAGAATAAAGCGAAGGCCATGAAGGTGTTGCGCGCGCGGCTGTTCGACCACGAGCGCCAGCGCCAGGAGGCCGAACTCGCCGCGGACCGGAAGAGCCAGGTCGGCAGCGGCGACCGTTCCGAGCGCATCCGTACTTACAACTTCCCGCAAGGCCGCCTCACCGATCATCGTATCAATCTCACGCTCTACAAGCTCGACAAGGTCATGACAGGCGAAGCCATGGATGAAGTCATCGACGCGCTTATCGCCGAGGATGAGTCGGCCCGGCTAGCGTCCATGCAATGACCCTGGAAAGTGCCCCGGCCTGGACTTTCGGAGACTCCTTGGCCCAGGCCACTCGAACCTTGGCCGAGGCGGGCGTACCACAGCCCCGGCGCGATGCGCGCCTGCTTCTCGCGAAAGCCGCGGGCGTCGAACCGGCACAGGTGACGGCCTATCCGGAAACGCCCTTGCCGGCCGATAGGCGCGAGACCTTTCTGCACCTGCTCGGCCGCCGCCAAGCCCGCGAACCTGTCGCGCGGATTCTGGGCGAGCGGGAGTTCTGGTCCCTGCCTATCAAGATCACGCCCGCGGTTCTGGACCCCCGCCCCGATAGCGAGACGCTGGTCGAAGCGCTTTTGGTCCGCCTTGGCGATCGGGAGAAGCCGCTTGATGTCCTCGACCTTGGCACCGGCAGCGGGTGTTTGCTTCTGGCGCTTCTGAGCGAGCTGCCGCACGCGCGGGGGCTTGGCGTCGATGTCGATCCAGAGGCGCTGGAGGTTGCCCGGGATAACGCCTCGGCCTTGGAATTAAGCGGCCGGGCAAGCTTTCGCCTCGGGGATTGGGCGAGCGGATTGATTGGTCGATTCGATGCCGTCCTGTGCAATCCGCCGTACATAGCGAGCGGCGTGCTGCCGGCCTTGGACCCGGAGGTGGCCCTCTACGATCCTCGGCTGGCCCTCGATGGTGGGCATGATGGTCTGGATGCCTATCGCCTTCTGGTCCCCCAAATAGGGGGCATCCTGTCGACGGAAGGCTGGTTGGGCTTGGAGATCGGCTGGGATCAAGCCGACCCGGTTCGCGGGCTTTTGCTGGCGTCGGGCTTCGAGCGGGTGGAGGGCGTGGCCGATTTGGCCGGCAGGCCGCGCTGTCTGCTGGCGAGGGGCATGGCTTGAGGGCATGGAAGCCCCGCGCGGGCCGGTTTTCACCGGCGGGGGCCTAACACCGTGGTGGGTATGGCAAAAAAAGTGTTGGAATGCCGGTCGCGTACCGCTAGCTTGGTCGCGCCAGGTCATATGGCTCCCGCGTCCGGGGTAGGGTTGGGACGCTTTGCGGGAAACCCTGGAGACAGTCGAAAGACACTTCTCGAAATGCGCGACCGTTTTGCCGCGTAAGCAGGGGTTGAAGCCGTGAGAGACCCGGCATGGCAAAAGCCAAAAAACTGATTCCCGTTCATAACGCAACGGACCGATGAGACAAGGCAACAATCCACGGCGAGGCCGCGGCCGTTCTGGACGCCGCCCGAATGTGCCGAACAGGGCACAAAACTTCGATAGCAATGGGCCGGAAGGCCGTATTCGTGGCAATGCGACGCAGGTGTACGAGAAATACTCGGGCCTTGCGCGCGACGCGGAAGCGGCTGGCGACCGGGTGCTAATGCAGGCATTCCTGCAGTTCGCGGAGCATTATTTCCGCGTTATGAACGATAGCACCGATCCCGAACCCTTGCGCGCGCAGTTCGACCGGCGAGAGCCGGCGGCTGCTCAACCGGCCGAAGGCGGCGAAGCGCCCGAAGGCGATGGCGACGAGTCCGGCGAGGAGAACGGCCTGGAATCGCGCGACCAGCGGCCGGATCCCAGGGGTCAGCGGGCCAGAAATGGTAATGGCCGCGACCGGGGTCCGCGTGCGCAGCGAGAGCGCTTGGAACAGCCGCGCGAAAGCGAGGAGGCTGCCTACAATCACCATCCAGCCGAACAGCGAAGTCCCCGGGACGACTCAGGGGAGTTGGCGGGCAAGGAGGTGCAGCCTCAAGCCCAAGACAACGGTTCCGAAGGCAGCGGTTCCGAAGGCAGTAGTTCCGAAGGCAGTAGTTCCGAAGTTGGCGGTTCCGAGGACGAGGGCCTGCGGAAAATGCTCGCGGACCGGCCGCGGCGGGGCCGTCCGCCTCGGCGCGTCCCCGTAAACGGGGCTGGTGAAGAGCCGGCCGAGGACGCTTCACGGGGCAACGGGCCAGACAGTTCGGCGGATGGCGGCGAGCGCCCTGCGCGTCCCAAGATCCACCAGCGCACCCGAAAGACGAAGGCATCGGTGGAAGTTGACGACGAAGGCCTCGATCAAGTTTGACCGGCGGGACCAGGGTTGAGCGCGGGTTGGCGGTGGATTAGCGATCTAGCCGTTCGACCGGATCGCCGCAAGCGATGCTGCCCGTGCCGCGAGGCAAAAGATAAACGCCGAAATTTTCATGCCCATAACCGCGCACTAGGGTGCGCGGCAGGTTCATATCCCGCTCTCCGGTCTCTGGATTGACATTCGTGGCAGCGCAGCGCGGCGTTTCCTCCACCACGTCGAAGGCCTGGCCGCCGATCGAAAGCCTTTGCCCGACCCAATAGCGCTCGGTCCAGGCCGGCAACCCTTCGATCCATAGATTGGCCCGGAAGCGTTTTGGGTCCACCTCCTCGCGGGTCACGCGCGTCAGGTCGGCGACGCTTGCGAGATTGATCAGGGAGATGAAGCCTTCCGGCGCGTCGGCGAAATGGTGAGTGGCCTTAGCTTCGACCAGCTTCGGCACCCCACGCCCGGTGGGGCCGATGAAGCCGGAGAGGAACTGCTCGACAAGCATCCGGCCGGTGGGTTCGGTAATCTTCCCACGTGCCAACTGCCGGCCCTGTCGCTCGATGGTCAGAACTTCGCTCTCGTCGTCGAAGCGGGTGGTGAGGAGCGCGAGCTTCTCGTCCTTCTTCAACATGAGGAAGTTGGAGGGCGCCAGATACTCCGGGCTAGAAAGATCAAAACGCACCGAACCGTGGGCGAGCGCGAAACGGCGGTCGTTCGCCAGGGGCTGTCCAGGTGCCAGCTGCGCGGTCGATAGGGGTTCCGCCGAAAGCCCCTTTACGGGGTAGCGGAAGATACTTTGAAGCGTGCCGGGCATTTGATCTGACTGGGGAGGTGGAACAGGATCCTCACCTAAGCGGAAGCGGGTAAGAGCTGTCAACGCCGTGGCGCGGGTCGCCCGGATCCTCCAACCTCCTGCTGCCGAACCTTGGGGCCGCCGTTATCCCTCGGGCAAACGCCGGTAAGCGGCTGTGTCGTTCAAGCGCCAGTCGTAGCTATCGCTTGCGATGGAGTTGATGTTTGCGAGCCGCTCGGCGAGCCGCGGATTGGCGTAGCGCCGCAGGTGATCCAGGACCCCCTTCTCGCCAAAGCCGAAATCCCGCTCGTACCAGGCGTAGATGCTCGAAACCCTGAGACCGCGAAATCCGAACGAGAGGGACTCCGGATGATTGACGAAGCGTCTCGCGGCCTCCTCAAGCTGGCTCTCGAGGGTATCCGCGGTCATGGCGCGCAGCGGCAGGGCGAGCGCGCCCCTGGCACCGCTATTGAGCACGTAGTGGATTCGCGGGTCCCGCCACCGAGGCCTTAGGATTCGGTGCTCGATATCGTCGAGCGAAAGTGGCACGTCCTCTACGACCGTCAGCTTTCGGCCCCAGGGCCCGACCTGGAGAATACCCGGCGAAATATCAATGTCGCGGATCGAGGAAACGGGGTAATGCTGAAGGATGACATCCACGATCAATGCGTTGAACAGATTGATCCAGAAGGCTTTCTGTTGCTCTGGATTGTATTGGCTGATCGGTGCGTCACTGAGTCTTTCAATGTAGCGGCGCAGGTCGTCGCGGTCGTCGTCGCTAACCGCCCCATAGTCGACGAGGGTGGTGTTTTCGCGCACGACCTTAAAATACCGCGATATGAAAAGGTCCCACGGCGCGTGGTCGATCCGCGCGAGGGATTCGCTATCGGTTTCGGACCAGCGCGGCCAGTATCTCTTGTTTGGGGCCGCGGAAGTTGAAGCGGGAAGCGCGAGACCAAAGGCGGCAAGACCCGCAGCGGCTAAGAACTCACGCCTTTGCATGGTGAAACTCCTTCCTGGCGGACATGTCGTTCTCTTCTCCACAAAGGATGGGCCGCAGGCACCTCACGCCCAAAACACAAGCCCGTGAACACACTGGTATGTGAATTCTTTCTGGTGCGGTCGAAAATAGCGCGAATGCCTCTTGTGTCTTTTTTGCAACAGCACCACATAGGCAGAAGCGGGTAACCCAAATCGAATCGAAATTCGGCCGCGCGCGAACATACTTCGGCGTGGTCTTTCTAACCATGGCATCGCCGTACACGGGCTTGATGGAGCCGTAGCCGGGGAGGGCAAGAAGACGATGGAATTCGAGAAATACACAGAGCGGTCGCGCGGATTCGTTCAGGCTGCACAGGCCTTGGCGCTGCGGCAAGGAAACCAGAGGCTCACGCCGGAGCATTTGCTCAAGATCCTTCTGGATGACAAGGAAGGTTTGGCCGCGAACCTGATTCGTGCGGCTGGCGGTGATCCCGCCAGGGCGCTGGCCGGCGTTGATGCCGAACTGGACAAGCTGCCCCGCGTCGAGGGCGCTGGCGCCGGTCAGGTGTTCGTGTCGCCGGAACTCGCGCGCGTTTTCGAGCAAGCGGAAAAACTCGCGGAGAAAGCGGGCGATTCCTTTGTCACCGCGGAGCGCCTGCTGCTTGCGTTGACGATGGCGTCGGGAACGCCCGCCGCAAAGATCCTGGGTGATGCGGGCGTGACGGCGCAGGGCCTCAACGCCGCCATCGAACAGATTCGCAAAGGCCGCACCGCCGATAGCGCCTCGGCGGAGGATAGCTACGATGCCTTGAAGAAGTACGCGCGCGATCTCACCGAAGCGGCGCGCGAGGGCAAGTTAGACCCGGTGATTGGGCGCGACGAAGAGATTCGCCGCACCATCCAGGTGCTGTCCCGCCGGACCAAGAACAACCCGGTGCTGATTGGCGAACCGGGCGTGGGCAAGACCGCGATCGTCGAGGGCCTGGCTTTGCGCGTCGTCAACGGCGACGTGCCGGAAACCCTGAAGCGCCGCAAACTCCTTTCTCTCGACCTTGGCGCCATGGTGGCCGGGGCGAAGTTTCGCGGGGAGTTCGAGGAGCGCCTGAAGGCGGTCCTGCAGGAAATTGCTTCTGCCGAGGGCGAGATCATCGTTTTTATCGACGAACTCCACACTTTGGTGGGCGCCGGCAAGGCCGAAGGTGCCATGGACGCCTCCAACATGCTCAAGCCCGCTCTGGCGCGTGGCGAGTTGCATTGCGTTGGGGCCACCACCCTCGACGAATACCGCAAGCATATCGAAAAGGACGCGGCCCTGGCGCGGCGCTTCCAGCCGGTCTTCATCCCTGAGCCAACGGTCGAGGACACGATCTCGATC
>JARFRB010000029.1 GCA_029287455.1 Pelagibius litoralis
GTCGTTGGTCTCGTGGGCTCGGAGATGTGTATAAGAGACAGTCCCGCGCGTTCGGCGTTCCGGGCGGTGAGGTTCTGGCCCTGATGGACGGGCTCGACCGGGCCGGGGTCGGTTTTACCCTGACCAAGCACGAGAACGCCGCCGGGTTCATGGCCGAAGGCCACTGGCACGCGACCGGCGACCTGCCGGTGCTGGTCGCCACCATCGGCCCGGGCGTCGCCAACGCGGTCAACGTGATCGCCAACGCCCACCAGGACCGGGTGCCGCTGATCTTCCTGACCGGTTGCGTCGATGCGGACGTGGCCGAGACCTACACCCACCAGGTCTTCGACCACAGGGCCCTGCTCGCGCCAATCGCCAAGGCAGTCTTCAAAGTGGAGCACGGCGCCGTGGGGGTGATCGCCGACAAGGCCGTCGCGATCTGCCAGGAGGGTCAGCCCGGACCTGTTCTTCTGGACGTGCCGATCGATGTGCAGAAGAGCGATCAGGGCGAGACGCCTTGCCCGCGGCGTGTCCTGCCTTCGCCGATGGTTCCGGCCGAGGGTGCCGACCTCAATCAGGCCCGCGCTTGGCTGGCCGAGGCGGAGCGCCCGATCGTGATTGCCGGCGTGGACGCCCTTAACGACCGTTCGGAGCAGGCGGTGGCCGATTTCTGCCGCGCGCGCTCCATCCCGCTTATCACGACCTATAAGGCGAAAGGCATCCTTCCCGAAGACGATCCCTTGGCGTTGGGCGGGGCGGGGCTTTCGCCGAAGGCCGATGCTCACTTGCTGCCTCTGGTTCAGCAAGCCGACCTCGTCATCCTCGCGGGCTACGACCCCATTGAGATGCGAATCGGCTGGCGCGATCCCTGGGAAAGCGGGGCGCGGGTGATCGAGGTTTCCTCGCTACCCAATCATCACTACATGCATCAGGCCTCGCTGAGTTTTCTGGGGCAAGTCGGCGTGGGCCTGGAGCGTTTGGGCAGCGGGGTTGAGCTGCGCGACACTTGGCCCAACGGTGCGCCGGCGGCGACCCGCGCGGCGCTAAAGGCGACCTTTCCCGGCGACGAAACCTGGGGCCCGGCGGCGGTTTGCGCCGTCGCCCGCGAAGCTTTGCCGCGAAACGCCGTGATTACCGTGGACAGCGGCGCCCACCGCATCCTGCTCTCCCAGATGTGGGAGGCTTACGAGCCCCGCGGTGTGCTGCAATCAACGGCGCTTTGCACTATGGGCTGCGCGCTTCCTTTGGCCATGGGCCGCAAGCTGGCTGAGCCCGGGCGGCCTGTGGTCGCTTTCACGGGCGACGCGGGCTTAGAGATGGTTCTTGGGGAGCTGGCGACGCTTCGCGATCTGGCTCTACCCATCGTCGTCATCGTCTTCGTCGACGAGGAACTGGCCTTGATCGAGCTGAAGCAGCGCAATTCTGGCTTCGGAAAGCTGGCGGTTTCCTTCGGCGCGACGGATTTCGAGGGGGTGGCCAAGGCCATGGGCGGTCAAGGTGTTTTCGTCGAAGACCGCGCGGGCCTCAAGGATGCGATCGACGAAGCTTTGCAGGCCTCGGGCTTCACGATCATCGCCGCGCGGATCGGCAAGGCAGCTTACGACGGCCGCTTTTGAGTCTGGTCACCGCCTGTCTTCTTCATTGCGAGGCGGCGCCGTGGCACCGCCTGCCTTCGTCATTGCAAGCCGAAGGCGGCTTCGCTCGCAATGACCAAGGGAGGCGGTTTCGGCCTGGACACCCGCCAGTCTCGCGGGGGGATAGAAAAAGCCCCGGCCCCCGCTTGAGAGGGGGCCGGGGCAAGCTTCGGCTGGGCGGGCGCTTAAGCGTCCGCCAGAGGCAGGGCGACGAAGCGCTCGTTATCGCCGCGGCTCATCAGAACCACGATGGCGTTGCGCTCATCTTCCTCGGCCTTAGCGACCGCCTCGGCGAACTCGGCGGGTGTCGCCACTTCGTCGGTGTTCACCTTTAGGATCACGTCGCCGCTGCGGAAGCCCTGCTCGGCGGCTTTGCTGTCCGGCGCCACGCCCATGACCACCACTCCGGCCGCGTCCTCGGCAAGCCCAAGCCGCTCGCGCAGGGAGTCGGACATGCTGGCCAGGTCGAGGCCGAGCACCGTGTCGGTCGACTCGCTAGGCTGCTCGACTGCGGCCTGCTGCTCCTCGCCCGGCATCTTGCCGATGGTGGCGGTGAGGGTTTCGACCTCACCGTCGCGCCAAACCTCGATCTGGGCATCGGACTCGGCAGGGGTCTCGGCCACCTGGCGGGGCAGGTCGCGCATCTCCTCGACCGCTTCGCCGTTGAAGCTCAAGATCACGTCGCCTTGCCGCAGACCGCTATTGGCGGCCGGGCCCTCGGCGGTGACCGAGGCGATCAAGGCGCCCTTCGACTCCTCGAGGCCAAGCCCCTCGGCGAGGTCGTCCGTGACGTGCTGAATCTGCACGCCAAGCCAACCGCGCTCCACGCTGCCAGTCTCGCGCAGTTGGTCGAGCACCGGCTTGGCAAGGCTGGCCGGGATGGCGAAGCCGATACCCACGCTGCCGCCGTTCGGCGAAAAGATCGCGGAGTTGATGCCGATCACTTCGCCGGCCGTGTTGAACAGCGGGCCACCGGAGTTGCCCCGGTTGATCGGCGCGTCGATCTGAATGAAGTCGTCGAAGGGGCCGGCGCCGATGTCGCGTCCGCGCGCCGAGACGATGCCCGCCGTCACGGTTCCACCCAGGCCGAAGGGGTTGCCGACAGCGACCACCCAGTCACCCACTTCCGCCACTTCGGAATCACCAAACCCGACGTAGGGCAGGGGCTCCTTCGGCTCCACCTTGAGCAGCGCCAGGTCGGTTTTGGCGTCGTGCCCGAGCAGGGTGGCGGGCAGGGTCGTGCCGTCGTCCAAGGTGACGGTGATTTCACTGGCCGTGCCGGTCACGTGATGATTGGTGACGATGTAACCTTCGGGATCGATAATGAAGCCCGATCCCACACCGCGCGCCTGGCGCCGGTTCTTGCCCTCGGGGCGGTCCTCGAAATGGCGCTTGAAGAAGTCCTCGAAGGGGGAACCTTCCATGCCCGGCGGAACCTGCGGCGCATCACCCGACATCATTTCCGTCCCCGCCACCTGCTTGACCGAGATATTCACCACGGCCGGCGAGACCTGCTTCACCAAGTCGCTGAAGCTTTCCGGCAGGCCCGCGATCGAGTGGGCGGAGGAAGTCGCGGTCTCCGCGTTTGCCAGCGATGCCCGGGGTGCCAAAAGGTCTCCGGCAACAATCGCGCCGCCCAGGGTCAGGGTCGCCAGGCCCGCGGCGAGAAGCTTCTGGCGCCGGCTGCCTAAGGCCAGCCGGTTCGGGGTGTTGGAGTGAGTCATGCGGTTAGTCTCCGATCCTTGCATGGCGGGCGCGTATGGCGCGGCCTCATGCCGAGCCCCGATTCCCGCGTAGACACCCTCTGTCTTACGGCGTCGCGCCCTACCGGCCGGTGACCGCGGCATTAAGGAAATTTAATCTAGGGGCTTGCCGGATGACGTATTTCCACACGCCTTGTTCGCGCAGATGTGACTGGCCAAAAGCTTTATCTTGGCGCTTTCTTACTTATTCTCTGCGATACAAGGGCAGATACGCGTTTCGATTTACTGGACCGAGCCGAATGGCACCTCAAGCGCGGATGCGCGAAATACGGGTCGACTTCTTCCGCGGGCTGGCGATGTTCATCATCTTCATTGCCCACATGCCGTGGAACCCTTGGACCCAATACATTCCGGCGCGCTTCGGCCCCTCGGATGCCACTGAGATGTTCGTATTCTGCTCCGGCTTCGCTTCGGCGATCGCCTTCGGGGGCGTTTTCGCGCGAGCGGGCTTCGGCATTGGCTGCCTGAGGATCGCTTTCCGGTGCTGGCAGATCTACTGGTGCCATATCGGCCTATTTCTGGCGGTTCTGGCGGTCACGATTCTGGGAACTGAGTGGGGCGCGCGGGATTATTTGGTACGCCTCAACCTCTATCCCTTCCTGGACGAGACGCAGGAAGGGATCATCGGGCTGCTGACCCTCACCTACGTGCCGAATCTCTTCGATATCCTGCCGATGTATTTCGTCGTTTTGCTGCTGGTGCCGGTCGTCATGTTGCTGGCGCGGATCAACTTGCTGCTGGTTGGCGTCTTTTGCTTCGGGCTCTATTGGTACAACTGGTTCTTCGGGATCGACCTTCCGGCGGAGTGGTGGTCGGATAGGTCTTGGTATTTCAATCCCTTCGGCTGGCAGCTGATTTTCTTTACCGGATTCGCGTTCGGCGCGGGGTGGCTGCGCCCGCCGCCGCTGGACCGGCGCTTGATCTGGGTTGCGGCGGCCATCGTGCTCGTCCTGATCCCGCTCTACTACGGGCCGATCTGGAAGAACGTCGACTGGATCCGCACGATCTCCGACGCCACGGTTTGGGGCCGCGTGAAGACCGACTTCGGCATCCTGCGCTACGTGCATTTCCTCAGCTTGGCCTACCTTGCCTATTGCCTCTTCAACCAGGGGCGCGAAGAGGTTCTGCGCCATCGCGGCCTATCCGCTATCGTCAAGGTGGGCCAGCAAGCCCTTCCGACCTTCCTGGCCAGCCTCTGGGCGGCGCGGGCGATCGGCATGACGCTGGACACCGTCGGCCGGACACCGTTGACGGTGACCCTGGCGAACTTCGCGGGCTTTGCGCTCATCATCGCGGTTGCCTATTTGGCGGCTTACTTCAAATCCGCCCCTTGGAAACGACCGCCGCAGCAAAGCCACCAAGGCGCCAAAGCCAACGCCAAGACGGCGCCGGGTGCGCCGCCATCCAGTCAGCCGTCCCTTCAACCGCCGTCCACCCATCCCCTGGGCCGCCCGGCCGCCGGGGAATGAGGCGCGCCGCTCTGACAGCGCTTGCCGTCTGCGCGGGCCTAATCGGGCTTGCTGGCCCAAGTCTGGCGGATTCCCAGATTCTGCGGGATCAATCGGCCCACAGCGAAGCCCTGGGCGGCCCCTTGGACTACAGCCTCTATCTGCCGCCGTCCTATAAAGGCGGCGAGCTGCGGTTTCCGACGATCTATCTGCTGCACGGCTATGGGGGAGGTGCAAGTGATTGGCTTGACGCCGGTGGTTTGGCGGCCACCGCCGACCGTCTGATCGCGCAAGGAAGGATACCCGAAACGATCGTCGTCATGCCGGCTCTTGGCAATAACTGGTACGTGGACAATCCGGATCCTGGCGGCGTTGCCGCAGAGACGGCGCTCGCGACCGATCTTCGCGAGCACATCGATCAGCGCTATCGGACGCTTCCCCGGCGCGAGAGCCGGGCCATCGCGGGCCTGTCCATGGGTGGCTATGGCGCGATCCGCCTGGCTTTGCACCGGCCCGATCTCTACGTGGCCGCGGCGAGCCTGAGTGGGGCGATCCTGACGGATCTGGCGCCCGGGGAGCAAGTCACCGGGCTTCAGTTGGAACTTTTTGGCCCGGTGTTCGGTAAGCCATTCGACCCGGCACGCTTCAACGCCGCGAACGTCTTCGCGCCCTTGTCCAGGTTTGACGATCCGGCCGAGGTGCCGCCGATCTATTTGGCAAGTGGCGATGACGATTATTTCGGCCTCCACCATGGTGCCATGGCTCTCTTTGCCGCCATGGAGGCGCGTGGAAACCGCGTCGAGCTCAGGATCACCGACGGAGGTCGTACCTGGGAGCTTTGGGCGAAATCCTTGCCGGACGCCCTGATTTTTCTCGGAGCGCAGCTAGCGCCCGCCGAATAGCATCATGAGGGAGACCACGCGATGGGACTGACAGACGACCGCGGCCTGACCTTGAGCACACGCAGCCCGGAAGCCGCCGCCCACTTCAACGCTGCGATCCGTGACTACCTCGAATATCGTCTGAGCGCCGGCGAGAAGCTGAAGGAGGCTTTGGCGGCCGACCCCCAATTTGCCTTGGCCCACTGTCTGAAGGGCTACTTCATGCTGCTGGTGGGCTCGACCAGCATGCATCCGAAGGCTGAGCAAGCCTTGCGCGCCGCGGAGGCTTGCCTGCCCGGCGCCACAGCGCGAGAGGCGGCCCACATCGTAGCCTTGGCCACTTGGCTGCGGGGCGACACCGACGGTACGCGACGCATCTGGGAACAGATCTTCCTGGACCACCCGACGGATATTTTGGCCCTGCGCTTGCACCAGTTCGCGGTCTTCTGGATGGGGCGCGCGGACCTTCTGCTGGCCGGGCCGGCCGGGGTGCTTGACGCCTGGGCGCCGGATTTGCCGGGCTACGGCAACGTGCTGGGCATGCTGGCCTTTGGCTTGGAGGAGAATGGTGCCTACGCCGAAGCCGAAACGCACGGCCGTGCGGCGGTGGAACTCAACCCGGACGATCTATGGGCGGTCCACGCCGTGGCACACGTACTAGAGATGCAGGGGCGCCACGCGGACGGGCGGGTCTGGTTCGATCGGCCCCTGGATATCTGGGAGGACCGAAACCCCTTTAAGGATCATTTGTGGTGGCACGCAGCCTTGTTCCCGTTGGAGATGGGCGATTTCGACCGAGTGCTCGAGCTCTACGACGCGCGGATTCGAGTGAGCGAGCAGGCCTTCTATCTTGATGTGCAGAACGCCGCCTCCATGTTGATGCGGCTCGAGTTTCTTGGGGTCGACGTAGGCGCTCGCTGGGGCAAGCTCGCTGACATTGCCGAGACGCGCTTGGCCGATCATGTCCTGCCCTTCACGGACATGCATTGGGCCATGGTGCTGTCCCACGAAGGCCGCGCCGAGGCGGCCGAGCGGTTCATTGCCTCGCTAGAAGGCTTTGCTGACAACCCACACGCCACCGCAGCGCGGGTCGTTCGGCCGCTCCTGATCCCGATTTCGAGGGCATTGCTGGCGTATGGCCGGGGCGACTTCGACGAGGCTGTGGACCTGCTGCTGCCCTTGCGTCACGAACTAACCCCGATCGGCGGCAGCCATGCGCAGCGCGACATTGTGCAACAGCTTCTGCTGGTCGCCGCCCTTCGGGCCGGGCGCGAGCGGATCGTGCGAATGCTCATCTCGGAACGCCGCGTCTCGCACCCGAGCAGCCGCTTGTTGCGCGACGAGTCGCTCGGTCTCTGGCGGCGGAGCGAGACGTTGCCGAAGCGTCAGGCGGTGGGATAACGGCCCAGGTTCAGCGTTCGCTGCGCGGGAGGGCCAGGAAGGCCGCCAAGCCGCCGAAGGCAAAGATCAGCATAACCACGCTCATCGGCAGTGCGCTGCCGGTTTGCAGAAAGCCGACGATCTGCGAGCCCAGCGCGGCGATGGTCATCTGCAGGAAGCCGGCGAGACCAGCGGCCGCGCCCGCGCGGCTCGGGTCGACACTAACTGCTCCGGCGGTTCCGTTGGGAACGCCCATGCCGTTGCCGAGGGCCACTGAGACCATCGGCAGGAAGAGGGCGGCAACGCTTACCCATCCCGCAGCGAAGAAGCTGGTCATTGCGACACAGCCGAGCAAGGTGAAGGCAGCGCTAAGTCTCAGCATTCCGCGAATGCCCACGGCCTGGGAGAAGCGGCCGGAGATCCCGTTTCCCGTCATGTAGCCGAGCGATACCAGGGCGAAATAAAGACCGTATTCAAGAGGTGTTCGGCCCAGAATCTCGACCATGACATAGGGCGCGCCCGCCAGGAACGAGAAGAAGATGGCGCCGCCGAAGCTGGTCTGGGCTACATAGCACAAATAGGCGCGCGAGCGGGCGATTCCCCGGTATCCGGCGAGCAGGCCCACGAGGCCCGGCAGGCTTTGCAGTTGGAAGTTGGTTTCGTGCAGCCATCGCAGGGTCGCCAGTAAGGTGAGCGCGCCTACGACCACCAGAAAAAGGAAACTGGCCCGCCAGCCGAACCAAACGTCCAACAGCCCGCCGATCGACGGGGCCAGCATGGGGGCGATCACCCAAGCCATGGTGATGTATCCCAGAATGCTCGCGGATTTTTCCCGATCGTAAAGGTCGCGCACGATGGCCCGCGAAAGCACCATACCCGAGCATCCGCCAATCGCCTGAAAGACCCGGGCCACGATCAAGGATTCCAGGTTCGGCGCGAGGGCGCAGGCGATACTGGCCAAGGTGAAGATGACAAGCCCGGCCAAGAGGACCGGGCGCCGCCCGAAACGATCGGAAAGCGGGCCATAGCCCAGCTGCGCGACAGCGATCGCGAATAGATAGAGCGTGAGCGTGAGCTGCACCTCGCTCGGCTCGGCGTCGAGCGCCCGCTGCAGGCCTGGCATCGAAGGGATGAAGATGTTCAAGGCGAGCGGCCCGATGGCGCTGACCGCCACGAGAATTGCCAGCGGCGGCTTTCGGGCGGCACTGCTCCCGGTCGTCAAAATATCGTCCGCCAAGGGGCGCTAACCTCCCACATCAATTCGGCAAAGCCGGGTGGCCACCCCGGGCCGCGAGAGGTGTGGAGGAAAGTCTTCGAGCCCGCGAAGCCAGCATATCAGGGAGGCAAAACCCTTCAAGCCGCCCCCTGCCAGCCGATCACATTATGCAACAACGCCCTAATACGTTTGGCACGAACCGGAAGCATCTCTATAACCCATGCTGGCGGCTCGCGGCGAAAAACGTCAGAATCGCGGTGGTTTAGAGGTAAATGTGGGGGTTTCGTCCCAACACGGAATTCACGCGATGGCGGCGCGGATTCTTCGCGAAGGGGCGGATTGAACGGAATCGGGTCCTTAAACGTATTATGATTGTCACGCATCTTCTGTCTTGTTTCCGGCTGTTCGCAGTCTCGGGTGTGTGAGTATGCCAAGGAGTGAAGCATTGCGTCCGACCGCTACGAGCAACCGATTGCTGCCATTCAAGGTCGCCGGTTACGAGACCGTCACCGAGGGTCTCGACTACGCGGCTAATGGGGAAACCGGCTGCAATTTCTACAGCAGCCGGGGCGTTCTAGAACATGCCCTGACCTACAGCGAGATTCGCGACCGTGCGATGGAAACGGCGCGGCGCCTGGCCGGCTTGGGGCTGGAGCGCGGCAGCCGCGTGGCGGTGATCGCCGAAACTACACCTGATTTTCTTTCCATTTTCTACGGCACTCAGTACGCGGGCCTGATCCCGGTTCCCTTGCCGATGAGCATCAACCTGGGCGGCCACGAAGCCTATGTCGCGCGTTTGCGCTCCATGTTGCTGGCGGCCGGAGCCTCTGTCGCGCTTGGCTCGGACGAGCTTTCCGTGATGCTGCGCGAAGCCGCTGCCGGAGCTGGAATAGCTTTGGCGCTGACGCCGGCGGAACTGGCGGCGTTGCCGGAGTCCAAGCAGCCGCTGCGCCGTCTGGAAAAGCACGAGCCCTGCTACATCCAGTACTCCTCGGGCAGCACGTCGTTGCCCAGGGGCGTCACCGTGATGCAGAGCTCGATCATGAGCAACGCACTCGCCATCGGGCGCGACGGCTTGCGCTTGCGCCAGGGTGACCGGAGCTGCTCGTGGCTGCCGCTTTATCACGATATGGGGCTCGTCGGCTTCTGCGTCACGCCGGCGATGTCACAGATCACCATCGACTACTTGGCGACGACGTCCTTTGCGCGGCGCCCGATGGTCTGGCTCAAGCTGATGTCGGAAATGGCGTCCAGCATCTCGTTTAGCCCCACCTTCGGCTACGAGCTTTGCGTGCGCCGCTCGGCCAATGGCGCGAACGCCGACTTCGACCTTTCGAATTGGCGGGTCGCGGGGATCGGCGGCGAGATGGTGCGCCCGGACGTGCTTGCGCAGTTCGCCGAGTGCTTCGCGCCGAGCGGCTTCCGGCCGGAGGCTTTCCTGCCAAGCTACGGCCTGGCCGAGTCCACTTTGGCGGTCAGCTTCGCGCCTTTGGACCGGGGCGTGAAAGTCGATAATGTCTCGCGCGAGGCTTACGAGCGTAAGGGTTTGGCCCTTCCTTCGGAGCCGAAATCAAATGGCTCCGCTCATAAGACGCGGGCTTTCGTGCGGTGTGGCGGGGCGTTGCCGGGCCATTCGGTGGAGATCCGCGATTCCGCTGACCGGGTGCTGCCCGAGCGGCGCATCGGCCGCATCTGCATCAAAGGGCCGAGCTTGATGCGCGGCTACTTCGAGAATCCCTCGGCCACGGCGGCCGTCTTGGGCGAGGACGGCTGGCTCGACACCGGCGACATGGGCTATCTGCTGGACGGCGAGATCGTCGTGACCGGCCGCAGCAAGGACCTGATCATCTGCAACGGCCGCAACATCTGGCCGCAGGATCTCGAGTGGGCGGTGGAATCGCTTCCGGGGCTTCGGCCGGGCTGCGTCGCGGCTTTTGGCATCGACGACGACGACAAGGGCGAGCGGGTTGTCATTGTTGCCGAGTGCCGCTTGACCGACCGCGCCGCGAAGGCCGAATTGGAGCGCGAGATCGCCGCCAAGATTCATCGCACGGCGGGTGTCGAGTGCGAGGTTCTACTGGTGCCGACGCGCTCGCTGACCTTCACGTCCTCCGGAAAGCTGAGCCGGGCGGCGGCGAAGACCGATTACCTCGCCGGGCGCTTGATGCCTGAAGAGGATTTGGATTTCGCGGATGACGGCGCCTTGTTGCCCGTCATGGAACGGCGCGTGGCGGCAACCTCCGGTTCCTGACGCAAAAGCGCTTAGCGCTCCTCCGCACTTTTGGGTGCTAGCATGGCAGGCCTGATCGCGCTGACCGGTGCCAGCGGCTTCATCGGCCAATCCCTGACGCGAACCTTTATCGAATCCGGGTGGCCCGTCAGGGCCCTACTCAGGCGCCCGCACGCAGGCGTCGCCGGGCTGGGTGCGGAGTTGGTGGAGGGCGCACTCGACAACGCCGGCGCCCTCGAGCGGCTCGTCGACGGCGCTCAGGTGGTCGTGCATTGCGCCGGGGCGATCAAAGCCAGGAACCGCGCCGAGTTCATGGCGGTCAACGCGGCGGGAACCGCGGCCGTCGCGAAGGCTGCGGCAGGGGTCGCCTCTCCGCCGGCCATGATCCTTCTCTCCTCGCTGGCCGCACGCGAACCGGGACTGTCGGATTACGCGGCAAGCAAGCGGGCGGGTGAAACCGCGCTCGCCGAAGCCGGGTCCGCCCTGCGAAAAGCGATTGTGCGGCCGCCGGCGGTTTATGGGCCGGGCGACCGTTCGACCTTGCCGCTTATTCACCAACTTTCCCGGGGATGGCTCATCGCCCCAGGCCGCCCGGATGCGCGCTTCTCCTTGCTGTACGTGGAGGATTTGGCGGCGTCGCTTTTGCATATTCTTAATCAGGCGGACTGGAGCGGCACGCCGCTCGAACTAGATGATGGCACGCCTGGTGGCTATGGCTGGAAAGACCTCGCGGCGGCGGCCGAGCGCGCCACCGGCCGACGGATCCGACATTTCACGGTGCCGCGCCAGGCGCTGTGGCTGCCGGCGCTTGCCAACGAAGCGGTTTCCGGAGCAATGGGCAGGGCGCCCTTGGTCACCAGGGGCAAGCTGCGTGAGCTTTATCACGGGGATTGGGTGGCCCGCAGGGTGGAGGCGCCGGAGATCGCGGGATGGCGGGCGGATGTAACATTTGTTGACGGGTTTCGGCGCGCCGTGCAGTGGTATAAGCGGGAAGGATGGCTGTGACGCTTGGCGGCTTGCGGCACCGAAGCAGATTTTTTGGATGCGAAAGAGATCATGTCCCCGAACGCCTTGAACGCTTATGACGAAGTCTTAGCTTTGTTGACTCGCTACAACCCAAACAACATTGAGATTAGCGGCGAGACGAACCTGAACTCGGATCTGAACATCGATTCAGTCTCGGCGATGGATCTGATCATGGAGATCGAGGACCGCTTCGAGATCGATATTCCGATCAACCTGGTGTCGGACGTTCAAAGCGTGCAGGACCTGGTGGATGTTGTGAAAAGCCGTGTGGAGGCTGCTTGAGTATGGATATTTTCGATAAGTACGCGACGGTTTCGGGGCGCCACGACGAACTGCTCAAGATCGGCTCCGACCCCTTCGCGGTCTGCTTCGAGGAGATGTACTCCAGCACCGAAGGGCGGGTGAACGGGCGCCGGACGATCCTCGTCGGCACGAACAACTACATGGGCATTACCTTCGATCCGGAGTGTATCGAGGCCGCTTGCGATGCGATTAAGACCTTTGGGACCGGGACGACCGGTTCGCGCATCGCCAACGGAACCTACGGCCTGCATCAGGCGCTGGAAGAGGAGATCGCCGATTTCCTCGGGCGCCGCTCCGCGATCGTCTTTTCGACGGGATATCAGGCGAACCTCGGCATGCTGGCGGGGCTCGCCGGGCCGAAGGATACGATCCTGATGGACTCCGATTCCCATTCAAGCATGTACGACGGCTGCCGGCTTTCCGGCGCCTCGGTGGTGCGCTTCCGCCACAACGATCCAGCGGATCTGGACCGTCGCTTAACGCGGCTGGGCGACGACGGCGGGTGCCGCCTGGTGATCGTGGAGGGCATCTATTCGATGCTGGGCGATCGCGCGCCCTTGCGCGAGTTCGTGGAAGTCAAGAAGCACCACGGGGCTTTTCTTTTCGTGGACGAAGCCCATTCGCTCGGGGTTATTGGCGAGAACGGGCGCGGTGTCGCCGAGGAGCAAGGTGTCGAGGACGAGGTCGACTTCGTGGCCGGTACCTTCTCCAAGAGCCTGGGCTCGATCGGCGGATATGGGGCCTCGAATCACCCGAAGTTCGACGTATTGCGCTTCACCAGCCGGCCTTACATGTTCACGGCCTCGCCTTCGCCCTCGAACGTGGCCTCGGTCCTGACAGCGCTCAAGCGCTTGCGGGCGGAGCCGGAGCGGCGCCAGCGCCTCTGGAACAACGCGCGCCAGCTTTATGATGGGCTCTCCGGCCTCGGCTTCGAGATCTGCGCGCCCATGGGGCCGGTGATCGCGCTCAAGATGCCGGACGAAGCCACGGCGGTGCAGGCATGGAACCTGCTGCTCGAAAATGGGGTCTACGTGAACCTGGCTTTGCCGCCTGGCACGCCGAATGGTGCCTGCCTGTTGCGCTGCAGCCTTTCCGCTGCTCATACGGCGGAGCAGATCGACCAGGTTATCGAGCGCTTCGGCGCGGTGACGGCGATCATCGCCGACCAGCGGGAAATGGTGGCCCAAGCCGGGGAATAGCATCCGGCCCTTAGCGAAAGGCGCCTTTGCGGTAGAGCCGCCAGAACAGGCTTGGCGTGGCGAGCAAGGGGTGGCGCCTTTGCCAGTCGGTTAACTCCACTTTCACCCCGGAATGGCGGGAGATCTTCCAGGCCAGGTAGTCGGGCCCGTCCTGGAAAGTGAAGGCCGCCTTCACCAGCCGCAGCACCGAAAGCAACTTGCCGAGACGGCGGCGCCCAGCCCATTGGCGCCGCGCGTCGCGCTGGGCGATCTCGTCGGGCACCGGCAGGGCAGGGAGCAGGATCTCCGCGATACGATCGAAGCGCTGCTTACCCGCTTCATAGATCTGGGCTGCCCGCTCGGGCGGCTCGGCCCTCAACTCGGTGGCATAGGTTGCTTGAAACGCGCCGGTCCAAAGGCGTCTGGAGTCCACCTGGCCCGGCATGAGGGGCCGACTGACAGTCAGCAGGGTGGTTACCGATCTAGCTAGCGCACTTTCCACCCGTTTGCGCGCCTGATCCTCCTTTGCCCAAGCCATCGCGCTCGGCTGCGCGAAGCGGGCCCAGAAGTAGGGATGAAAGGCCCTTGGCGAGGTCAGACGCTCGAAATCGTCCAAGGTCATCAGGGCGTATTTCGCTCTTAGCGTCCGTCCCTCGAATTCTGTCTCCACGTAGTAGACGTTGGGGGGAAGCAAGGCATTAAGCTTGCGCATAACCCTGCCGCCGTGCAGCCGCTCGTAGCTGTCGCCGAGCAGGTAGAGGTCGATAATACGACCGGCGTCATCCCTGTCGCGCAGGACGCTGCCGTAGAACAATATGGCCTCGATCGCATCCCCATGGCGTAGGCGCGCCGCCTCGGCGATCGCGGAGACCGCCGCGGGCGGGGGGCTGCTGACCTCCTCGCGGATCAAGCCCATCAGGGCATCCGGCGGCTCCAGCCCTTCGCTCTTACTGGGTGGCTTCAAAATCGCACGAACTCCACCGTTTCCTCGGCGCTCAGCATGACGGGCCGCCCGGGCTCGGGCTCGAAAATCTGGCCGTCGAGGGTGAAGGCGCCGCAGTCCTCCAGCATCACTTTGTTCGCCGATTGGCTGCGGTACAGGTCACTGGAAAGCTTGCGATCGTTTCCCCCGTAGAGGATGCGCCGCGCGTCGCGAAGGATACGCCGCGGAGGAAACGCAATGCTGGTGAAATGCATGGCTCCTTCGTCCTGGTTCCAGAACGGGCGGGAGTTAAGCACCAGCCGCTCCAATGTGGTGCAGAGCACGAGCAGTTGAGATTTCCGCCAAGGTGCGGCGTCGTCCAGTGTTATGCCGAGGTTCTCCCCCTGCAAGGGGCCTCGCTCTCCGCGCAGCAACCAGGTGAGCAAGAGCCCACCCAAGGTCAGCCCGTTCGCCCACTCCGACTGAAACCCCCGGGCGTGCACCTTCTCCCGGCAGATTTCGATGGCGTTCACGATGCCTGCCGCGCCGAAGAACATGCCCCGCTGAGGACGGTAGCCCAGGGCGTTCTCCAGGCGCAGCACCGGACGAGGCACCAGGCGCCGCGTCAGTTCCGCCGGTTCCGAGAGCTGGGTCAAGCGCTCCAAGGCGGGCGCTGCCTTGCCGATCATTCCGCAATCGGCGGCGGTCATGTTGGTATTGCCGCGCCGCAGCAGGGCCACCGGGGGCAAGGTTGCGAACGGCCGG
This sequence comes from Pelagibius litoralis, assembly GCA_029287455.1. Taxonomy (GTDB): domain Bacteria; phylum Pseudomonadota; class Alphaproteobacteria; order Kiloniellales; family DSM-21159; genus JARFRB01. The sequence continues at coordinate 14,729 of JARFRB010000029.1, forward strand.
GCCTCAAGAAGTTCGGTCAAAACAGCCTGCACCGTGCCGTCACCGCCGTTGACCACGATAACGTCGGCGTTCCAGTCGGCGAGATCCCGGATGGCGCCTGGCAAGCCGTCCATGCTTTCAAGCGGTCGGTGCAGGACACTCGCATCGTTCTCGAACACGGCCTCAAGCTCGCTCATGCCGCGCTTGTTCTGTTCGCTGCGGGCGTTGCTGATGAGGCCTTTGCGGATCATTTTCGGGGAGTCATCCCTGAAGGCCGCGGCCCGGCGCTGCCGTGAACTCGCTCGATTGCCCTTCGTCCCGAAGCAATATCGTGCCGATCAATGCAAGAAAGATCAGTGAAGGTGCCCAGGCAGCGAGCCAGGACGGCAAAAGGCCGGCCTCGCCAATTGCCAGCGTCGCTTTGTCGAAAACCAGAAATCCGAAACCGATAACCAGCGAAAAGATGAACAGACGGGCAAAGGTTCCCGTGCGGCGGAAACGCTGCGCGAGCGCGGCGACCAGGAAGATCATCAGGGTGGGGGCGAAGGCGCTTGCCACCCGGTGGTTCATCCAAGTCTCGTAAAGTGCGGTGGGGCGCTGACCATAGGCGTCGTTGATCACCAGATCGATGATGCGGTCAAGGGGCAGTTCGCGAGGCGGCAGAGCGACCAGGGAAACGCTTTCCAAATCCAACTGGCCCGGCCATGTCAGTTCCTCTCCGTGGGTGACGCGGGGCGGGTCCACGGTATGGCGGGTCGCGCTGTCCAGCTTCCAGCCACCTGCCACGGGCTGGGCAGAGGGGGCGTCGAGGCGCTCGATCAAGGCACCCCGAGCATCCCTGACGAAGATGCTGACATCCTTCACCTCGCCGCGCATGGCGGCTTCGCGCGGCAGAGCGACGATATCGTTGCCGCTGCGCAGCCATACCGTTGGGCTCTCCGAGCCGCTGTCTTTGCGTTCGTCCGCGACAACGCCCCAAGCCCGCAGCGACTGGATTGTGCTCGGGACGACCCAATTCTCCAGCGCGAATTGCACGACCAGTGTCAACACCGCCACCGGCAGCAAACTGCGGATAACGCCGAAGTTCGAGACGCCGGCGTTCCAAATGGCAACGAGCTCCCGGTGCCTGAGAAGGTCGCCAAGGGTCAGGATGCTCGCGATCAAGGCGGCGATTGGAAGCATTTGGGAGATGAGATCCGGGGCACGCAGGACGACGAAGCGGAGCAGAGGGTAGGAACGCCCGTCGGTCGCGGCGAGAATGTTGTCGGCGGTCTCCATCAGCTCGAAACTGATCAGCAGGGAGACGATTCCCACCAGCAGCAGAGCGAGGCGCATCAGCAGCATTCCGCAGATATAGCGGGTTACGGCTCTCATCCTGCCGCGGCCTCGGTGGATTTACGGCGCCAGGGAAGCAAGGCAAGGAGATCGATGGGGTCTCCCGGAACGCGCCGCGCGCTACGCAGGAAGTAGATGAGGGAGCCCCCCATGAAGACGAAACAGGGCAGCCACAGTCCGACAAGCGGATCGCTGCCGGACTCGACAAGATTCTTGCCGAAGTCGACAACCTCCTTGTAGAGCAAGAGAATCAGCACGCCGATTGGCAAGCCATAGAATTGCAGCCTTCTGCGGCTGCCCCGCGCCAGGGGAATGGCAAGCAAGGGCAGTGCAAGTATCGAAATCGTGCGGACAAGCCTGACATTAAACTCCGCGACCAGATCGGAGGTGCGCAGGGTACCTGGCGGGTCCAGGCGCTGCTGCCAGAGTTCGTGCTGGGTCAGCTCGCGCTCGTTCTCCCCTCGCGGATTGAGTACGTCGTAGCCCTCGCCCAAAGAGCTGCGAAGCTCCTCGAAACGAAGGACACCGCCTTTTTGGCCGCCGCCCTCGATTGTCGGAGTGGTCGCTTCCCCCTGCGATTCGACAGTTTCCGAAAGGCGGACTCCGTCGAACAGCCTCAGGGTGGGAAGGCGGTCTTCGCCGGCGTCCGCCAGAGTGCCTCTTAGCGCGGTTACCACCGACCAGCCGCCTTGGTCGTCAGCTCGATGCACGAAGACCTGGTTGAAGCGGCTGCCGTCCGACGAGATCTCCTCCATCATGAAGGTTGTCCCGTCCAGCTCCGTCATCACGCCCTCTTGCAACAGAGCTTGAAATGACGCGTTGGTGACTGAAAAGATCACCGCCCTGTAAGCATAGCGGCTTAAAGGCTGAAGATAGGTCGCGGTGACCAATGCCGCGAGGAACACCACGATCGCGACCAGGAATGTGGGGCGCAGAAGGTTGGCGAAGCCCACGCCCGCCGACTGCATGGCGTCCAGTTCGCTATCCATCGAAAGTCGGCGAAAGCCCAAGAGGATGCCCAGCAAGAGGCCTAATGGAAGGGCCAAGCTCACGTAGTGAGGAACGAGATAAGCCATCATCTCGAAGATAATCTTCAGCGGCCCGCGGGCGCCTAAGACGATGTCCAGCACCCGCAGCATGCGCTCGATCAGCAAAACCACCAGAGCCAGCAGCAAGGTAACCACTAGCGGTCGCACAACGGCGTTCAGAACGTAGCGATCGAAAATCTTCATCCGGTTGCCTGCTCGAGATCACCCGCCCCGCGGCCGCAACGCGAGGCGCCGAGCGCGGCCGCCATTCAGCCCGCGCCCACGCATCCTACACCATTCAACCGAAATTGCGCCCTGAGAGGTCATCAAATAAGGTCGACCGCGGGGCTCTCAGCATAGCCCTTGCCCGGCCCCTCCCAGCGCCGCACGTGCATCCGGGTCCGCCAAGCACCGGTCTTGCCGCTGATTCGATAGAGATGATACTGAGCAAGCGGCTTGTGGCCGCCTGGCCCCGAGGAGGCGGACGGGACGCCGCAAACCGGTATAGGGCCACCGGGGCCCTCGATCTCCTTCACGGTGAAGCTGTGATCGTGGCCGTGCAGCACGAGCTCCGCGCCGTGCCGCCCGAGCACTTCGCGAAAGGCCGCCGCGTCGGTGAGCGCCTTTCTCGGCGAGACGATGCCAGGAACCGGGGGGTGATGCACAAGGACGCAGCGAAAGCGCCCGCGGGCTCCAAGCTCCGCCAGACAGGTCTCTAGCTTCGCCAGCTGCGGCTCTCCCAAATGGCCGCTGGCGTAGGCTGGCAGTGTCGGGACGGCGCTCGACAGGCCGATCAGGGCAACACCGCCACGCTCTCGGACATAGGGAAAGTCTTCGAACCCTTCAGGGTGGGCGTCGTCGGCGCTCATGTAGTCCGCCCAGAGTTGCCAGGAGTCCTCCCACGGCTGGGACACATAGGCGTCGTGATTGCCCGGAATGACGCTGACCCACTCGGCCGGCCCGATGGCGCGAAACCACTCGGCCGCCTGCTCGAACTCGGCGGGCAGCGAAATGTTGGTAACGTCTCCGGTGATCGCCACGTGCGAGGGGGCCTGACCCTTGAGATCCGCCACCAATCCATCCAAGGTTTCCCGCTTGTGCAGCTTGCGTCTGCGCAGCTGCCAGGACAGGAAGCCCATGACCCGCTTACTTGCAAGCTGGCCGAAGCTAGGGGCGGGAAGCGGTGCTATGTGGGGGTCGGAAAGATGAGCCAGCACGAACTCCGATTCAGCCTCCGGCATAATGCCCTCCCGCGCTTATGGGTCTGATCTCTTCAACCCGTGGGCGATTGGAGAGAATTTTCTCGACGAGCTCGAGATCGGCCGGCTTGTCGACGTCAATGGCCGCCTCCGCCACGGGCAGGACGACAGCTTCGGCCCGACAGCCAAGGCGCGGTGAGATGCGGGCCATGGCCTCATTCAGGCTGTGGCGCCTCAGGGCATAGGCGAGCAGGTTTCCAAGGCCAAAGGCCTTGGCGAGTTGCCACGGGCGCTTGCGTTGCCGCTCAATCCGGCGCCAAAAATCGATCGCATGAAGGGCTTGAGGTGAGAGCAGCGCGAAAAGATTAGCGCCGCTGAAACCCTCTCCGCGAAATCTGAGGTAGGTTCTCCGCGTTTCCGGGTAGGCGGCTTGGATGACGCGAGCCGGTGCCAATCCCGCCACGATATCCGCGTCGCTCTCAAGGGCGCCTCGGAGAAACAGATCCAAGATTTCGGGCGTTAGCAATGCATGGTCGGCGGTCGTGACCAAGAGCGGGAATCCCAGGTCGCGGCCCTCAAGGGCCTTGCGAACGCTCAAGCTGGGAGTTTCGGCGGCCTTGAAGGCCGAAAGGCGGCCCCCAAGCGCGTCCAGCGCCGGCACGGTGGTGACGAGGCCCGGGTCCTCGATCGCGATGGCGATATCGCCGATCCAAGGGCTGGCGGCGAGCGCATCCACCACGCGCACGATCATCGGCACCCCGGAGATTGAAGCGAAGCACTTGTGAGAGACGCCGGCTACTTGCGCCACCGGGTCGGATGGCCCGCGGCTTCCCGCCAGCACAAGGGCCTGGAAGGTCGTCGTTGACCGGTCGGTTTGGGCGCCCAAGGTCATGGCAGGTCCTTGGCGAAGATGCGGTAAGTCTTGTAGGGCTTGCCGCCGGCCGTTTCGATCACCTTGCGTGTGGCAATGTTGTCTTCCAGCACCCAGGACAACTCCGCCCAGCGCGTTCCTCTCGCTTTGTGGCGGGTGCGAATTTCCTCAATAACGCCAAGGGCGAGAGCGGCACCTAGGGGCGTGTTCTGGAATCGCCGCTTGACCCCCATCAAGGCGAGCCGACCGCTGCTTGGATTGCTTACCTTGAGGCGCCAAAGAATCTTTGCCCAGCCAAGAGGCAGCAGCCGGCCATGCAGGTCGGCGATGACCTCGTTCACGTTGGGCATGCCTACTGTCATGGCAACGGATTCGCCGTCGATTTCGGCGATCGCCACGTCTTCCGGCCGCAGGAGGTGGCGTAGATTCTTCGCGGCGTAGTCTATCTGATCCTTGGTGAAAGGAAGAAAGCCCCAGTTTTCCGACCAGGCGTCATTGAAGATCTCCAGCACGGCGGCGAGTTCTTCGTTGAAGCGGCGCTTGTCGAGATGGCGGAAGGTGATCTTCTTGTTGCGCCGCATCCTCTCCAGGAACGCGACCGCGGCGGCCGGCGGGGCATTGGTGACGTCATAGAGATAGGCATAGAGGTCCTTGAGCTTCTGGTAGCCAAGCCCCTCCAAATGCGTTGCATAGTAGGGTCGAGCATGGCCCATCATGAGGTAGGGCGGGCTGTCGAAGCCTTCCACGAGAAGGCCGCTCTCTTCGTTGATGGACAAGCTGAATGGCCCGGCAATCCGCTTCATGCCCCGTTCCGAGAGCCAACGCTCCGCCGTGCCGAGGAGGGCTTGAAAGACCTCACGATCGTCAACCGCTTCCAAAAATCCGAAATGCCCCGTGGCGTCCTCATGCCGCTCCAGGTGGGCGCGGTTCACTTGCGCGCTGATTCTGCCCAGGTCACGCCCACCTCTGCGTGCGATCCAGTAGGCCGCATCCGCGTGCTGGAAGTAGGGGTTCTTCGCGGGATCGAGATGCTCGAGGCGCTCGAATATGAGCGGCCGCACCCAGCAGGGGTCTTCCAAGTAGATCGGAACCGGAACCTCAATGAAGGCCTTTAAGTCCTTCCGGCCGTGGACCTGATGGATTTCGACTCCGGACGATGCCGCCGTGCCGGGAGATTCGCTCGGCTGCGTCACGGGCGCCTCGTGCCGGAAGGGGTGTCCTTCAGGCTCCGGCTGCCGTTCGCGTTGGGCGCCGGTGGTTCAGATCCTCCGGTGTCACGCCCGACAAGCGTGCGACCCATGGATAGCGCTTGGCTTCGGACTCGGTGTAGCCAAGGTTGAACACCGTGGCGCTGCGGGAGGTGCCTTTCGGGCTTCCATAAAAGGTGCCTAGGACCCGGTCGGCCATGAAATTGGTGATGCCGTAGTTCCCTGCCTCGTTGTGGAAGTGGTGCGCTAGATGAAGCTTCTTGATATCGCGCAACCACTGCCAGCGCGGGGCGAAAGGAAGATGCTGGATACAGTGGCAAAACTCGTAGAAACAGGTGACCGCCAAGCCCATTGCCAAGGCGGCCAACGCGCCCGCTGCACCGCCGGCGGCCCAGCCCAGGGGCAGGGCAATGATCGCGATCGTTGGCAGTGTCGTGTAAAGCGCGCCGAATAACACGCTGAGATCGTTGGGGTCTTGGTGATGATCGAAGTGGATACGCTTCCATATGACCGCCGTGCGCGGGGACTTGTACAGCATTCGCCCGTGAAGAACGAAGCGGTGCAATAGGTACCAGACAACCGGATATATCGGAATGACCAAACCGGCCGCGAGCAGCGTATGCGCCCAAGAGTCCGTCAGGATCGCAGCGAGAATCCCGCCAACGGCGACCCCGGCCAAGTAGGTGACAATCGCATGGTGAGTCAGGTAGGCGAACACGAGCTCCCGCAAGCTCATCTTGTTCAGAAAATACCGTTGGTTTGCCCAAATCCCCAGCGCCATCTTCCTCACCGCTCGATGGTCCTCCCTGTCGCGAATATAGTATGAAGGTAAATACTTTGCGATGCGAATTTGGCAAGCCAATCAAAGCATCGACGCTCTTAGCCGGCGGACTATGCCGCCAGCGGCGGCGTTCTGTCCAGGACCTCGAAGGCGTCGTGACGGACATGATTGGATTGCATCTCTTCGCGCAGCATCGCCTCCGTCACGATACCCTTGTCGATGCACTCGCGCAGCAAGCCGAAGAAAAACGCTTCCTGGCGCGGGTCGGGATGGCGGCGGTAGCGTCCCATCAAGGCATGATCGCCCAGTAAGCGCCGGCGCCAGCGCATCGCCCAGCCGATCGGCGGGAAGAGCTTGAAGGTGTCCGCCGGTGTCCAATCAACCGGCAGACCAGTTTTCCAAGGCTGGGTCATCCGGCGAGTGTTATGCAGCAGCTTCGTCTCCGGCGTGAGCCGGTCGAAGTCGTTCCATTCGTTTTCAAGCAAGCCGATCGAACCCTTGGGCTCCAGCTTCAGGCACACCCAGGGAACATAGTCGCGCTCGAAGGTGAAAAGCTCCGCGAAGTCGGCTTCTCCGCGCCAGTGGGTCAGCTTGGCGCAGTCGAGCAGCATCACGCTGCTTGCGTAACATCCGGTCAAGCCCTTGGGCCCGCTGCGCATGCGGCAGTGGATCGCCTTGCCACCCATATCGCGGTCGAGAAGTTCCCAGATGTCCCCAACCGCGAAGATATCCGGGTCGATCACGACCGCGCGCCCTTGATAATTCATCTCGCTGGGCGGCATGAAACGCAGCGGCGTGAAGGACTGCAGGTCTTCGTAGTTCCAGATGCGCTCCACCCCGTCCCGCTTGAAGGGTTTGCCGTCATAGGCCTTCAAGAACGGAAAGTGGTCGGTGTGCAGGATGCGCACGTCGAACTTCTCGGGGGTCTTGGAATTGCGCTTCAAGGCATACTGGGCCACCAAAGCGCCGACCATCTGGCGCTGGTTGGTGTGGATGAAAACGCAATGTTCCATTGAAGCCTCCTTAACGCCGGCCCACTCTCTCTATCGCGGTCGCGGATAGCAGATCGCCCGCCCTGGCTCAAGCGCCTGGGACTAGGCGCTCGCGGCCCTGCTCTGGCTATCGATGGGCCCTGCCGCCGCGTCGCCATAGCCGAAATAGGGCGAAAGACGGCTGTTGATCATTTCTTCGATTTCCGCGACCTGCGCGTCGTCGAAATAGTCCTTGAAGCCACCCACTTTCGCCCGCCGCACCTTGTAGGAATTCGGATTGCCTTTGTCCTTGGCCACCATCCGGCCGCCGGACAGCCAGAAAACCTTGCGCTCTTCCAGTTTCCGCATGTTCTCGACCGACGCGAAGGCGACCGACTGCTCCAACTCCTCTGGCGTGGCCGGCGTGCCCATGAAGGCAAGCGCGCCTTCGAGGGCGCCTGCGGTGTCCGCGCGCAAATCCTCGTAGCGCAAGAGATGAAGGCTTTTGATCTTCTCGGCTTCGTTCGCCCAGATGTTCATGTAGTCAATGACACTCGGCAGACCGGATTCCGGCCGCATCACGAAATCGAAGATCTCGATTTCCGCGCCATCGGGAGGATACTGATTAAGGGTCTTTTTTGCCGCGCGCATACGATACTTCCATTGGAAATACTGCGAAACCGCGACGTCGGCCGGGTGGCGAACCAGCAGAATGACCTTCTTGTCGTAGTAGTCGGATTTGTCCCGGTCGTGGCCGGTGTAGTCCTTCAAGTAATTGTCATGGGTGAAGAAGATCTTGGGGATGCGAGAATCCTTGCGATAAAGATTATCGAAGCTTATGAGATGCCGCTCGGAGAGGCCATGCCGGATCTGATAGAAACGCGACATCAGGACCCGCAGCCATGTCCGTCCGCTCTTGCCGTAAGAGACGACGACGCAATCCGTGCGGCCGAGCGTCTTCAAGTCGTCGCGACCGCGCAGCCAGCGCTCGATACGGATCCGGCGGGCTTGGGGCAGGAAAAAGAGAAGGGTTAGAATGGTTTCCCGCGAAAGTTTACGAAGCAACACGTTCATAGTGCGCTGTCCTGACAAGATTGAGCTTCGGAACTGGGGCGCCAGCTATAGCAACCCGACGGGAGTCCGCGCAATGGCGGGCGCTCCCCGTGCTCGCCGCTGGGCGAGCGTCATCCAAGTATACGCGGGCGAGGGCCGTGGCGTGCCCATGTCCGCCATCGCATAGGATCGAGTTGGGGCCTTGGCACGCAGTATTCTCGCAAGGGCACTCGGTCGAGGAAGGAACATCGATCCGGCGGCGCAGCAAGCGGCCTGGCGGATCGAGGCGGTCCTCTTACGCCTGTTCTGGGGCGTGAGCTGGGCGTTGCCGATCGCGGCCGGCTCGGCGCTGGGGGCGCGGATTCTGGGGTTCATCGGGCCTCGCTTGAGAAAGAGCCTGCAGGTGCGGCGCAATCTCGCGGTCATGATCGGTGAATCCGATCCGCTGCGAATCAAAGACTTAGAACGGGCGATCTGGCGAAACTTCGGTTCCGTCATGGCGGAGTATCCGCATATGCGCAAGATCATCGCCGAGCGAATGTCGGTTGAGATCAGCCCCGAAGCACAAAAGGCGATCGATTCAGGATCGCCCTGCATATTCTGCGCGGCGCACCTCGGCAATTGGGAAACCTGCGCGGCTTGGTTTGCCTCCAAGGGCTTTGCCTTGCAGGTCGTCTACAGCCCGCAAGCCAATCCCTACACAGACAGGATGCTGCAGAATGCCAGGCGCTCCTATGGCTGCGGCTTCGTTACGAAGCAGGATGGGCTGCGCGAGCTGATGCAAGCGATTTCCGCGGGGAGCTCAATTGGCCTGGTCATGGATCAGCGTGTCGACAATGGCGAGATGATCCCTTTCTTCGGGCGCCCGGCCGCCACCACGACAGTGCCGGCCCGGCTGTCGCTCAAACTCGGCATCCCCATTATGCTCGTGGAGACACGCAGATTGCCTGGCGCCAAGTTCGTCCTACGAGCCCATCCGCCGCTTTCGCCCCGCGACCCCGGCGCGTCGGCCGCCGAGCAGGCGCGCGATCTGACTGCGCAGATCAACGCCGGGTTCGAATCCTGGATTCGCCAGGATATCGGACAATGGCATTGCCTAAAGCGCCGTTGGCCCAAAGTGCGCGCGTAGCATCCAAAAAGCCTTATGGATTGGTGGATTAACGCCAATCGTTACGTGATTGTTGCAATTCGTGACTTGCCTTGAATAAGCCCCCTGCGCATGTTTCCGACTGTATAAGGAGCCAGCTTCAAAAAAGCGGCGATCAGGGCAGTAAGGGTTCGAGGGCTACGAGAATGCCGCACGGGATGAGCATCGCGCCGGTTATCGAGCATCCGGCGAAGACGCCGCGGGTTTGGCTGTTGATGGGCCACCGTGCCGGCGACAATTCGCAGGTCCTGGCGCTCGCCGAGAGCCTTGGCTGGTCGTTCGAGATCAAGCGTTTCACCTATCGCCCCACGGAGTTGGCCAGCAACCTTCTGCTGGGACCGACGCTTGCTGGGGTAAACCCCGGGAAATCCAGCGATCTTCATGCGCCCTGGCCGGACTTGATCATCACGGCCGGACGCCGCAACGAGCCGATTGCCCGTTGGATCCAGAAGCAGGCCAGCGACAAGCACGTTCGTATCGTGCATGTCGGGCGGACCTGGGCCAAGCCTGAACGCTTCGATCTCATTGTGACCACCCCGCAGTACAGATTGGCGGCCTTGCCGAACATTCTGCACAACACAACCCCCTTGCATCGGGTCACCGAGGAGCGGATGCACCAGGATGCCAAGCGCTGGGCGCCGCGCCTGGAACACCTGCGTAAGCCGTACATCATGGTTGTTCTGGGTGGGAACAGCGGTCCCTTCACCTTTGACGCGGCGGCGGGTAAGCGATTGGCGAAGCAGGCGAGCGCCATGGCGAAGTCCACCGGCGGCTCCTTGCTGGTGACCACCAGTGCCCGCACCCCGCAGGCGGCGCGTGCCGCGTTCGAGAAGAACCTTTCGGCGCCGGCCTACCTGTTTCCCTGGACCCGGGACGCTGCGGACAATCCTTATTTCGCGTTTCTATCGCTCGCTCAGTCGATCATTGTCACCGGCGATAGTATGTCGATGCTGACCGAGGCCTGCGCCACGCGCAAGCCGGTCTACATCTTCGATATCGGCGAGGGCCACCGGGCAATGCGCCCGCTCAGCCAGGAAGAACTGGCCAAGGCGAAGAAGTTTCCGATCTGGAAGTGGGGCCGGTCCCATCTCAAGGCGTTCATCTATCAATTGAGCATGCGCTTGGGGCCGAAGCGGATGACCCGCGACATTCGGATCGTTCATCGCAAGCTCATCGAGAGCGGCCGCGCGGTTTGGCTCGGCGAAACCTTTCCCGATGTCATCTTGCCGCCGGTGGAAAGCGTCGAGCGCGCGGTTAATCGCGTGAAAAGCCTCTTCGAACTCGAGCCGGCCTTCAGCGAACCGCCGCGGCGCTACCGCGAACCCGTGCTTGAGCTGCGCACAGCGTCTTAAAGCAGGGCCGCAGCCGGGTTAGGCACGCTTCCCTTCTGCCCATGGACCCCGTTTAAGCCGCTAAGGGCGGGGTGCGCTCAATTACGTCGAAGGCATCGTGGCGCACGTGGTTGCGCTGCATCTCCGCGCGCAGCATGTCTTCGCTAACGATCCCCTGATCCAGGCATTCGCGTAGAAGCCCGAAGAAGAACTCCTCTTGCTTGCGGTCCGGGTGGGGGCGGTAGTGGCCCAGCAATCCATAGTCGCCGAACAGGCGCCTTCGTGTGCGGTGGAACCATCCCAGGACCTGGATGCCGGAAGGTTTCTCGGGTGGCAGGAAATCGACCGGGAGCCCGGTTTTCCAAGGCTGCGTCTTCCGCCGCGTGTTATGCAGCAGCTTGGTCTGTGGTGTCAGCCGATCGAAATCGTTCCACTCGTTCTCGAAGAGGCCGATCGACTCCTTTAGCTCCAGCTTGAGGCAAATCCAGTCCATGTAATCGCGCTTGAAGGCGAACATCTCGTCGAACGCAGCCGGCGCGTCCCAATGGGTCAGCTTCGCGCAATCCAGCAGCATCACGCTGGTCGCCATGCAGCCGCTGCGCTTCTTGGCGCCCGAGCGGGCACGGCACATGATCGCAGCCCCCTGCATGTCTCT
>JARFRB010000086.1 GCA_029287455.1 Pelagibius litoralis
GGATTGGCTAGCCGCCTTTGTGCAGCTTACGGTCGACAATATGGGCTACTCCGAGGGCCGGGAGATCAGCGAAGCGCGGAACGCCGAGCTCGGACGGCTTATCGAGCAGGCAAGAGTCGAGCCGCGCCTCGCCACTGGCGATTAACGGCATCACTCCCAATTGAGGCGCGGCGCAAGAGCGAGAGAATGCTGAAAATCGAATCCAAGCAGGACCTCAAACTCGACGAAAACGGCTGGTGCCGGATGTTCATCGAGGGTTTGTCCTTCACTTCAGCCGAGCCTGTGGAGCTCTCGATCAAGCGCGCCGGTGCCGCCACACCCTATCTAGGCGAGCGGGGCTGGCAGGCCAGCGAAACCTGGTTGCTGTTTGACGACACCGCCTTGGAGGGCGAAACCCTGGTGCTGCGGGTTGGCCCCAGGCACACCTTGCCCCTGAGCGAAGTCACCACCGTGGAAATCCGCGTTCGTATGCTCGGCGAAGCGGCACGGCCGGAAAACCGCTCGCGCCTTGCCTGGCCGCGCATCGTGTTGCCGGTGACGAACCCCTTCCAGGACGAAGAGCCGGTAGCGGCTCCGCCACCTCCGCCGCCACCCGAGCCGGAGCCGGAGTCTGAACCGGAGCCGGAGCCCGAGGCAGAGCTGGCCGAAGAGCCTCTTCCCGAAGCCACTCCCGTGGCAGACGAGGCGGCTCAACCCGAACCGGAACGATCCAAGAAACTCTGGTTGATCCTCGCCCTTGGCTTGATCGCAGCCGTGGTCGTGACAGGGCTTGTGGCGTTCCTCGCCGACGAGGACCCGCCGCTGGAAGAACCGATTGCAGAAGTGGAACCGGTAGCTCCACCACCGCCGCCGCAGGATAGGACTTACGACGAGGCGCAGGTGCGGAGTTTCCTTGCCGCCGAACCCAACCCCTCCGATACCCTCGCGGAAGCCGAAGCCTATCTCGAGGCGGGCCATCCGGACCTGGCGCTCTTGCTTTACCGCAATGCCGACCGTCAAGGCCAAGCGGCGGCCTCCGTCGCGATCGGGCGCATGTACGATCCCAGTACCTTCGACTCGCAAACCAGCGCCTTCCCCTCGCCAAACGCCGATCAAGCCGCCACTTACTATCTCAAGGCGGCGGAAACCGGTGACGCCGAAGCGCAGTTCCTGCTGGGCAAGCTGATGGTGGAGGGCGCCACCAGCGGCCCCGGCGATGCTGAGGCGGGAGTAGTCTGGCTACAGCGGGCCGCCGAGCAGGGGAACGAAGACGCAAAACAGATGCTCGCGACATTGAACTAGAGCACGAACGAAGGAGGCCATCCTTGAAATCCCCGCTCCGGAGACCGCTCGATCTATCGTTCTGTCTTGCCCTCGGCCTCTTCGCGTTGATGACGAGCGGCATCGCGGCAGCCCAGACAACGGCGCAATCCACTGCCCAATCCACTGGGCAAACGCCCATGCTGATGGAAGGCAAGACCACCCTCTATCAACGGGTTCTGACACGCCCCGGCGCCCAGCTGCTGGCCCAACCTGGCGGTGCGGTCCTCTCGGAACTGCCGGCGTTGTCGATTTTCTACGTCTACGACCGCTTGAGCAACGAGTCTGGAACCCCCTACTTGGAAGTCGGCGGCAATACCGCCGGCCAGGTTAAGGGCTGGGTCGCCGCGGACGACACCATTGAGTGGAAGCAGTCCCTCGTTCTCAGTTTCGCCGAACCGGCCGGCCGCGAGCCCGTGCTTTTCTTCAGCGACGAGTACGCAATGCTGGACTTGGTGGAGAGCGAAGACCTCAGCGAGCGCCTGCAAGCGGTGCGGGCCGAGGCAACCGGCACGTCGCCCGACGACGCGGTGATCGCCCGCGAGCCTGATACCTACGTGGATATCCGGGAGCAATTCTATCTGCTGCCGATCCTGCAAGCGCGTGAGATCGCCCTGGCCTCGGGATTCCGGGCAAAGAGCGTGGAGGTCGCTTCAGTGACGGCGGAAAAGGAAGCGCCGCAGCCCTTGGAATCCCAGCGCGCCAACCCCGAGCTGGCCGATTTCTCAGCCGCCTTGGTCTTCGTGATCGATGCTTCCACATCCATGGGGCCCTACATCGACGAAGCGCGCGAGGCCGTGGCGGGAGTGTACAAGCGCATCGAGGAAGCCGGTCTTGCCGACAAGATGCGCTTTGGATTGATCGGATACCGGGACGACCCCGACGCGGTGCCGGGTGTAGATTATCTCTCGCGGGTCTTCGTCGAGCCGCGCGAGGTCGCGGACGACACGGGCTTCCTCCAGCGCGCCGCTGCCCTGGAAGCCTCGAAGGTCTCCACCCGCACCTTCGAGGAAGATGGCTTCGCCGGCCTGATCGAGGCGGTTGACGGTGTCGATTGGTCGAGTTTCGGCGGTCGATATATCGTCTTCATCACCGATGCCAGTTCCCGCGACGCCGGCCATCGCTTCAGTTCCACGGGCCTGGGTGCGGCGGAGGTGCGCGAGAAGGCACTGGAAAAGCATATCGCCACCTACACGCTTCACCTCAAAACCCCGGAAAGCGTGCAGGATCACGCGGCGGCGGAGCGGCAATACGCGCTGCTCAGCGATTATCCCAATGTCGGATCCTTGTACTATCCGGTGGACGCGGGAGACGTTTCGCTTTTCCGCGCCAAGGTCGACGCCCTGGCTCAAGCGATCGTCGATCAGGTGGCGGCGGCCTCCAAGGGGGAATTCGCAGCGGGCTCGCGCAAGGTTGAAAAACCCGCTCCTTCCGCGCCAACGGCCGAGGCCGATCTCGAAGCGAAGACCGCGGCCCTGGGATACGCGATGCAACTGGTCTACCTGGGCCGGGTTCAAGGCACAAAGGCGCCGCCGTTGCTGCGGGCCTGGTCCATTGACCGGGACCTGGACGACCCGGCCAAGCAGGCGCTCAAGGTCCGGGTGCTGCTCACAAAGGCACAGCTCAGCGATCTGCAAGCCGCGTTGCGGGAAATCGTGGAAGTGGGCATCGCGACCGAAACGAGCCGGGAGACCTTCTTCGATCAATTGAAGAGCGCAACGGCCGCTCTCAGCCGCGACCCGACCCAAGTCGGCCGGCAAGGGGCCACGAACCTTCAGGAACTCGGCATCCTCGGAGAGTACCTCGACGATCTTCCTTACCGCAGCCGGGTGCTGGCTCTTTCCGAGGAGACGTGGAACCGCTGGAGCATTGGCGAACAGGTCGCCTTCATCGACGATCTTTCCGCCAAAATCCGTCTCTATCAGCGCTTTCACGATGATGTCGACAATTGGGTCAGCTTGGACGACGGGGCGGCTCCCGCGGACGCTGTTTATCCGATTCCCCTGTCCGCCCTGCCCTAGCGATGCCATGAGCGGTTCCCCCTCAGCCGACACCGCCGACGCCCCTCCCCTTCTAGATCTTCGGCAGGTGAAGCGAGCTTGGGGGGACGGGCCGGACGGATTCGTCCTGGACGTGGAGCGCTTCGTTTTGCGGCTCGGGGAAAAGCTGGCCATCGTCGGCCGCAGCGGTTCGGGGAAAAGCACCTTCCTCGACCTGCTGGCCCTGACGCTTTCGCCCAGTTCCTCTGCCCGCTTCTTCCTCGCCGCCGGCGACGACGGCGCCGAAATCGATGGGCTCTGGCGCGCATCGGAGCTGAGCCGGCTCGCCCAGTTGCGGGCGCGTCACGTGGGCTATGTTCTGCAAACCGGCGGCCTACTGCCATTTCTCAGCGCGCGCGAGAACATTTTGCTGCCCCTGCGGCTTTTGGGACGGCAAGACACCAGCCCCGCCAACCGCTTGATGGACCGCCTGGAGGTCACCGAATTCGCCCGGCGGCGCCCCGCCGACCTTTCCATCGGACAGCGCCAGCGCGTGGCAATCGCACGCGCCCTGGTCCATTCGCCGGAACTCGTGCTCGCGGACGAACCGACCGCATCCCTGGACAAGGCCAACGCTGACACCGTGATGGAGATCTTCGCCGAGCTCGTGCGTGACCAGGGCTGCAGCACGATCCTGGTGACTCACAACGACGCTCAGGCCAAGGCTTTCGGCTTTCTCCCCGTCGACTGCCAGCCTCAGGAGAGCGACGGCCACGGCAGCCGCAGCGTGATCAACTTTTCCGGCGGCGCCGCGTGATGGGGCGGCTCAAGCAAATCCTTTACATGGCGGGCGCCGATCTTTTTCACGACCGGCTGGTCAGCGCCTGCCAGGTGATCATCTTGCTGGCGGTGGTCTGCCCCCTTTTGCTGCTTTTCGCCTTGAAGCACGGCGTGGCGACTTCGCTCACCGACGAGTTGGCGAACAATCCGGAGACCCTGCGCATCCGGCCCGTCGGCTCCTACAGCCTGGGAGAAGCCTTCTTCGACGCGGTGGCCGCGCGCCCGGAAGCAGGCTTTCTGGTCCCTACCACCCGCTCGATCGCCAGCCAAATCTATCTGTCCCGCCCCACATCCGAGCAGCCGCGCCCCGAGCTTTTCGATATTCAGATGCTCCCGACCGCAAGCGGCGATCCGCTTTCGCAAGGCGAGCCCTTGGCGGACGAGACCGGTGGCGTCAGCTTGAGCGCCAAGGCCGCGCGGCGCTTGGGCGCGAAGCAAGGGGACGATCTGATTGGGCGGGTGGAGCGAAGCCGCAACGGCCGTCCGGAGCCGGCGGAGCTGCCGCTGCGGGTCTTGCACATTTTGCCGGAGCGTTTCCACGGTCAAGCAACCGTCTTCGTCGACCTTTCCCTGCTCATGGCCGTCGAGCGGTTT
>JARFRB010000089.1 GCA_029287455.1 Pelagibius litoralis
GCTTTCGTGCCCACCCGCGAACGGCGGAGTGAAATTGGCCTGGAAAGTCGCGATCCGGGAACCAGCTCTACTTCTGAACACCGAGAAGTTTGTTGTCCCGGATAGCCGGGCGCGAATTAATCACCTATGTCTCGGAGATGAAACTCGAGCCGTCTAGCATGTCCCCCCGACTTCTCGCCCTCGCAACCGCCGCGCCGGAAAGGCAGCTTGAGCAAGAAGCCGTGACCTTGGCTGCGCAAGGTATTTTCGATCCTGAGAAGAGCGATATTGAGCGCCTGTCGAAGGTCTTCGAGAATGCAGGCGTCGCGCGCCGCTACACACCCATGCCCCTGGATTGGTTCAAGCAGGACCACGGCTGGCCGGAGCGCATGGCGGCATTCCGGGAACACGCCTTGGACCTTCTCGAAGAGGCCGCGCGGACTTGCTTGGCCGCGGCGAAGATCGACGCTTCCGAGGTGGATGCCTTGGTGGTGGTCTCCACCACCGGGGTATCGGCCCCGTCCTTGGACGCCTTCTTGCTTAATCGCTTGCCCTTTCGCGGCAACCTCAAGCGCCTTCCGGTCTTCGGCTTGGGCTGCGCGGGCGGCGTGCTCGGGCTTTCGCGGGCAGCCGAGCTTGCTCAAGCGGCCCCGGGCAGCCGCGTGCTGCTGCTCGTGGTGGAGCTATGCACCCTCACCTTCCGGGCGGCCGATCAGAGCAAGAGCAACATCGTGGCGGCTGCGATCTTTGGCGACGGCGCCGCGGCGGCCCTGCTGTCCACCGAGGGAAGAGCCGACGACCCCGCCCTTCTGGCCTGGGGGGAGCAAACCTGGCCTGCCTCCACCGAGGTGATGGGTTGGCACATCGAGGACGATGGGCTGGGCGTGCTCTTCTCGTCGGAGATTCCCGGGCGCGTGATGCGGGATCTGGGACCGGCGGCGGATGCGTTTCTGACCGGCCTTGGCATGAACCGCGCCGATCTGGCGGGCTATATCATGCACCCCGGCGGCGCGAAGGTCGTCCAGGCCATGGAGCAAATCTTCGGGCTTGAAGCCGGCGCCATGACCCATGCGCGCCGCGTTCTTCGTGACTACGGCAACATGTCGGCCGCGACGGTGCTTTTCGTCCTTGAGCGCGCTCTGGAGTCCGGCGAAGACGGCAAGCAGCTGATGGCGGCCTTGGGGCCCGGCTTCACGGCGGCCTTCCTGCTGTGGTCCCTGTGACCCCATGATCGGGTGGGCGCAAGCGGTTGCGCTGATTGTCGCGGCCCAGCGGCTCCTGGAGCTCTGGCACGCCAACCGCAACACACGGGCTTTGCTGGCCCAAGGCGGGACAGAACACGGGCGTAAGCACTATATCCTCTTCCCGCTTCTGCACACGGCGTGGCTCTTGAGCATCTTTGCGCTGGTGCCGGCGGATAGAGAACCCATCTGGCCCCTGCTCGCCCTCTACATACTGCTCCAGCCGATCCGGCTGTGGATCATCATTAGCCTGGGCGCGCGCTGGACCACACGGGTCATCACGGTGCCGGATGCAGTTCTCTCCGAGGCTGGCCCCTACCGCTATTTCAAGCACCCGAATTATCTTCTGGTGGCCCTGGAGATTGCCCTGCTTCCCCTTGCGTTCGGGGCATGGGAGATCGCGCTCGTCTTCAGCCTGCTAAACGCGGCCTTGCTCTGGCACAGAATTCGCGTGGAAGACACGGCGCTCGGCAGGTAGCGCCGGTATCGGAAGAGCTTGGTGCGGCTGAGAAGACTCGAACTTCCACCCTCTTTCGAGGACAGGTACCTGAAACCTGCGCGTCTACCAATTCCGCCACAGCCGCGATACCATAACCCGGCACTTCCGGGAAGACGCCGTAGGTATTCCCAAACCCGCACGCTGTCAAGCGGGGGCGTGCCCACGAAGACACACCGCGTCGTCAATTGGCCCAATTCCACTAGAGCCTTTGGCAAACGGCTTGCGAAAGCTCGCCGGATGGGGTTTTTTGCGTCCATCCAATTTAGTGGAAATTCAAGATGAAGAACCGGGCACAAATTTCGATGGGCTTTGCCTCCGCGTTTGGCGAGACAGGTACCATCGTGCTCGGCCGGCCGTTGGCCGGGAAGGTCCGGCATTCGACCGGAGCGAATAATCCGAGCACCTCTGGCTCACCAAAGCTATTTTACAGCTGACAGAAGAAGATTAGCTTCCCCTCTGTCAGCACTTCCGAAGGCTGACAGACGCTCCCTCTTAAACCGATAAGCGCGTTCTTGTCCGCCTTCTTTCAAGACGAAAGACGGCCCAATGACGACCCTACTGCAAAGCGCGATCGAGCTGTGCAATCGCACGTTCCGCGTGGACATCGACCGGCTACCGCCCGACGGAATCGACGGACTGCCAAGAAAACTCTGGCCCTTCGTGTGGTTCTTCGTCCGGCAGGTGAAAGGGCTGGTTCTGACCATCGCCATCATGGAGGGCGTTTTCGCCGCCCTGATCTCGGTGATGTTTTGGTATGTCGGCGCCTTGGTGGAACAAGGCGAATACGGCCAGGCCATGTTGTGGCTCGGCGGTGCGCTTTTGCTCATCCGCTTCGTCACCGGCACTTTGGCGGAGATCTTCTACCACTTGGTCTACATACCTTACGTGGGCAACGTCGTGCGCCATCAGCTCTACTGGTACACGGCGCGCCAACCCCTGTCGTTCTTCCAAGACGATTTCGCCGGGCGCATCGCCAACAAATTATCGCAAACGGGGCCAAGCCTGCGCGACGCCGTGAAATCCATGATCGGCGCCGTGTGGTTCGCGGCCATATTCAACCTGAGCAATCTCTATTTCCTGTTCACGGTGAATTTCTGGCTCGCGCTGCCGCTGGTGGTTTGGCTGCTCGGCTACATCGTCGTGCTGTGGCACTTCACGCCGAAAGTGCAGGCGCGCTCCAAGGAAACCTCGGAGAAGTTCAGCACCTTCATGGGGCAGTTGGTGGACGTCTTCACCAATGCCCTGCAGATTAAGTACTTCGCGCGCACGCAACAGGAAGACGAGCGAGTCCTGGGGCTGCTCGACCGGCACAGCGAAAGCCTGCGTCATGCCACTGGCACGATCTGGCTGATGAGCGTGGTCATCGACGTGCTCAACACCGCGCTTTTGCTGACAACGGCCTTCATCGGCTTCTGGCTCATTCAGACCCAAGGCCAGTTGGGCATCGCCGCCATGGCCATGGCCTTGCCGATGGTGTTGCAAGCCACCTTCCAATCGGGCTGGATCATGTACGAGGTCTCCGGGATCTTCGAGAATCTGGGCAATGTCCAGGAGGGGATCGATCTGCTCACCAAGCCCCACAGGGTGGTGAACCAGAAGGGGGCCACCGATCTGGATATCGGCGGCAAGCCGGCCGCGATCGCCTACCGGTCCGTCTGCTTCAACTACGGCCGTGACGAAAGCGCCCAAGGCAAGCCCGTGCTCGAGGATTTCAACCTCGCCATTCCGGCTGGCCAGAAGGTGGGCCTGGTCGGGCGCAGCGGTGCGGGCAAGTCAACGATCACGAACCTGATCGTGCGCGCCCACGATCTGGACAGCGGGGCCATACTGATCGACGGACGGAACATCGCCGAGGTCACGCAGCAGTCCCTGCGGCGGAGCATCACGGTGGTGACCCAGGAAAGCTACCTCTTCCACCGATCGATCTTCGACAACATCCAGTATGGCAAGACGGACGCCAGCCTGGAGGAGGTCGTCGAAGCGGCCAAGCGCGCCAGCGCCCACGAGTTCATTCTGGGCCTGGAGGACAGCAAGGGGCGCAAGGGCTACGCGGCGCATGTGGGCGAACGGGGCGTGAAGCTTTCCGGCGGTCAGAAGCAGCGGATCGGGATCGCGCGGGCCATCCTGAAGGATGCCCCAATCCTAATCCTGGACGAGGCCACTTCGGCCCTGGACAGCGAGAGCGAGCACGCGATCCAAACGGCCCTGGAAGGCATCATGGACAACAAGACCGTGATCGCCATCGCCCACCGCCTGTCCACCTTGCGGCAAATGGACCGGATCATCGTCATGGAGGCCGGCCGCATCGTCGAGGACGGCACCCACGCGGAGTTGATCGAGAAGGCCGACGGCCTCTACGCCAAGCTCTGGCGCATGCAATCCGGCGGCTTTTTGGGAGAAGGGGGCTGAGGCGCTCAGCCTCCCTCTTCCGTCCATCCTGGGTATTGGCGGGAACAAAGATGGTGCGGGCGGAGGGCATTGAATTAGCGTTTCACAGCACTTCTTAGCGTATCCGATTTTGCTTTTGTTGCTGATTTTATAAGAATTAAGTGGTTTATGGCGCTCCTTGGCGCCCCACTGTAATCTAAATACAATAGGTGGATAGAAAGGTGGATAGATGCTATGGGCCGCTCATTGCACAAACTCACAGCTGCCCGTGTCAATTCTGCTGCGCCAGGCAAGTATGCTGATGGCGGCGGCCTTTGGCTGCACAAGCGACCCGACGGTGGTGCGCAGTGGTTCCTGCGATTTAGCATCCATGGGCGAAGACGCGAGATGGGTC
>JARFRB010000106.1 GCA_029287455.1 Pelagibius litoralis
ACCCTGCAACAGCTTGATCGAGCCGGTCAAATCGCGTGGCTGCCGCGGCTTTGGACCTGCAAGGAAGCTTACGCCAAGGCCCTTGGTCTCGGCTTGTCGGCGCCGCTTCAGGAGCTTAGCTTTCGCGTCACCCCGCAAGCCACCGATGGGCCAGTCCACTGCACGAATTCCGCCGATTGGTCTTTTCGCTCCTGGACAACTGGTACCGGGCATTGTCTCGCGCTCGCGTGGCCGGCGGCGTCGCGCGCGCCAAGAGTCACCTTGCGAGATGGCCGAGCCCTCGTCTTCTGAAAGGCCTTCGCGGCACCCGGAGCCATGGAGCCTGACTGGGCTTAATGCGCTGTATTCTCCCCAAGACCCTTTTTATTCCGCCGGCGAAGCAAGCGCTTTACCCGACGCCGAAACCGCTTTGCCGAGTCGAGCCGACGCCGAATCAAGCGCTTTACATGACGCCGAGACCGCTTTACCGGGTCAAGCCGAACCGCCGCCGCTTCGGCCATGCCATAGACCTCGGGGTCGGCCCGAGGCACAAGGCAGCGGCGGTAGCGCCAGTATGCCTCGATCAAGTTTCCCTCCGCCTCGCTGGCCCGGGCAAGGCCGTAATGCGCCCAAGGATCGCCTGGTTCGAGCTTAAGGGCCAGTGCGAAACTCTTGCGCGCGGCGGCGAGGCCGCCAAGGCGCAACTGGCACTCCCCAAGATCGAGCAACAGCGGCGATGTCTCACCGTGGGCTTGGAGCAAGGCTTTGGCGCCCGCTTCGTAGTTCCCACGGCTGAGGGCCAACCGCCCCTCTTGCAACGACACCGATAGCCGGTCCGAGCCCTGGGCGTCATCCCTCTCCGCCTGGTTCGCTCCGCCCGTGGCCTTGGAGGACGCATCCTCCGGCAGGGGCCAGGCGCTTTCAGCCCTAGCCTCTTCCAAGCGCCTCGCGAGCACATCGCGGAGCCCCAGCGCATAGGGCTCGTCGAAATACACCCCATGGCGCCCTTCGATAATGTCTACAGTATGGCTGAGATAGCTGCGGCGCCAGGCGCGTTCCGGGTCGTCCGACTGCACGAAGGGATTGAACTCACTGTCCCGGCCGAAGATCAAGGCAACGCGTCCGTGGAAGGCATGAATTGGGACAGCCTCCATCAAGACGACCAGACCGACCGGCTTGCCGAGCCCCTGTAGTGCGAGCGCCAGCTCCATGGCCACGGCCGCCCCCTGGCAGTTGCCGCCGAGGTAATAGGGTCCCTCTGGCTGCAAGCGCAGGATCTCTGGCAGATAGTGGATCGCCAGCCGCCGATTGTTGCGCTGCTGAGACTCCGGCGTGAGTTCCAGGATGAGGTTGCCCGAGCGCAGGCCGTAGACCGGTTGGGACGGCCCAAGATGGCGCGCCGCCTCGGAGAACTCATGCCCCGAATTGAAGCACCAGATCAAAGGCGGCAAGGCCCCGCCTTCGTTCAAGAGGAATACCGGCGCGCCCTCGCCTACCGGCTTTCCGGGCCATCCCGCCGTATAGCCGAGCACTTCCCTGGCCTCGTCGCCGGAAAGCCCGGCGAAGGGATCGATCGCGCCCGGACGCGAGTCCACCTGCACATCGCTAGCATCCTTGGGCACACCGGTACCCATGCCCTCGATGAGGTCCGCTTGCTCGGCGATCGTGGTGATGCGGCCTAGGGCAGCCGTCGGAAGCTTCACGCCAAGCGCACCTTCGATCTCGTTGATCAAGCGGATGGACAAGAGCGAGTGCCCACCCAGATCGAAGAAATTCTCGGTGACGCTAAGCTCGCGGTCGAGCCAGAGTACCTGGCGCCAGACGCGCGCGAGCGCAGCCTCGAGCGGCGTGCGCGGCGCAACGGCGGCCGCCGCGTCTTCCGTCCGATCACGAGGACTCGGCAGAGCGGCGCGGTCGAGCTTTCCGTTGGCGGACAGCGGCAGCGCATCCACCATGATGAAGCGGGCAGGCCGCATCCATTCCGGCAGCTTGCGCTGGGCGAAGCTCCGCGGGTCCTCCGCGCCCTCCGCCAAATCGGGCTCGGGCAGAATGAAGGCAGCAAGCGCAGCATCAGGCCCCTCGCCATAGGCCGCGACGGCGACTTGGCGAACGCCTGGGCATTCACCGAGAACCGCTTCCACCTCGGCCGGCTCAATCCTGAAGCCTCGAACCTTTACCTGATCGTCGGCGCGGCCGAGATACTCGAACTGCCCATCCGGCCGCCGGCGCACGATATCGCCCGTCCGGTATAGGCGTCCGCTCCGCTCCACGGGGTCCGCAACGAAGCGCTCGGCGGTCGCGTCATCCTGACCGAAGTATCCAAGGGACACACCCTCTCCACCCACATAGAGCTCCGCCGGAAGCCCAGCCGGTACCACGCGGCCCCGCCGGTCCAGAAGCAAGCAGCACGCGCCCGGTATCGGCCGGCCGATGGGAACGCGCCCCGCAGGCGAAATCTCGTCAAGCAGCGCGGCCGTGCACCAGACCGTCGCCTCGGTCGGGCCATATTCGTTATAGAGCTGCGCCGAAGGCGCGTGCGCGTGGTGCAGGGTCACAAACGCGCGCGGGCATTCTTCCCCCGCCACGATGACACGGCGCAGCGGAGCGAGGCTCCGGGCGTCGGCATAGCGTAGCAACAGTTCGTGGAGCGACGGCAGGCAGAGGGTATCCGTGACACCTTGCGCCCGAATAAGCCCGGCCAAGCCCGCTATGTCCTTCTCGCCATCCTTCGCTGGCAGCACCAGGGTGCCGCCGGTGCACAAGGTCCAGAAAATGCCGACGAGTGAACTGTCGAAGGCGAAGGAGGACAGCAGCAAGAACACACCCGGGGGCTGCCCATAGAAGGTCAGCCGCGCCGCGGTGGATGCCGAGATGTTGCGGTGAGCCACGACCACGCCCTTCGGCTGGCCCGTGGACCCCGAGGTATAGATGAGATACGCAGGGTCGCCCGGCGCCACGTCCGGAAGGGAGAAAATCCCATCGTCCGCGCCCCCACTGTCGTCCAGGAGAAGAACTCTGGGCGCCTGTTCGGGAAGGGCCTCGCGCCGCGCGGACTCCGTCACAAGCACCTGGGCGTCGCAATCGCCCAACATCCACGCAAGCCGGTCGGAGGCGTAGGCCGCATCCAGCGGCACATAGGCGCAACCGGCCTTCAATGCCCCAAGAATGGCCACGAGAACCGCCGGGCTTCGCTCCAGAAAGACCGCGACCCTGTCTCCCCGGCCAAGCCCGAGCTGGGCCAAGCGGCGGGCGACTTGGTTGGCGCGGCGCTCCAATTCGCCATAGCTCAGGCTCTCGGGGCCGAAGACGACCGCGGGCCTGTCCGGGAACCGCGCCGCCTGGGCCGCAAACTCCACATGCACCGGGCCAAACGGCGGAAGGGCTCCAGCACCGGTCTCTCCGGCCTTCGCGCGCTCAATCTCCGCTTCTGTCAAGACGGGTAAATCGAAAGGCGCAGCGTCGAGAGAGCCCGGCAGGGCCGTCAAGGCCGCTTCCATCATGGACAAAATCATGCCCGCGGTCGCCTTGTCGTAGCGGGCGGGATCGTGAATGAGCTTCAAACGGAGCCGCTCCCCGGGCAGCACCAAGAGAGCCAATGGGTAATTGCTCTGATCCCGCGCGGTCAGCTCGTCGAACAGAGGCGGATCGTCCGATCCCGCCTGGCCCGAGCTTGGCGGCTCTTGATCCAGCGCCACGATGGTTTCGAACAGCGCCTGTCCGGCGGCGATACCGCTCGCCCGCTGGATCCGCGACAGCCCGAGAAAGCCGTGATCGCGCGCCGCGAGCGCCTCTTCATGGCAGCGCCGAATGAGCGCCTTCATGTTGGCGTCCCGATCCAGCCCGACGCGCGCGGGAAGCGTCGTCACGAAGTTGCCAACCGCCGCCTCGATACCCGGAAGTTCGGGCGGGCGCAGAGTGTTGGCGACACCGAAAACCACTTCGTCCTGGCCGCTACAGCGATGCAAGACGACGGCCCAGGCCGAGACGATCAGCGCACCGAGGGTGACGCGCTGCCCGGCGGCCAGCCCGCGCAAGCCCTCCGAAGCCTCCGCCGAAAGGGTCCTCTCCCCGGTTTCGAAGGCGGGCCCTGGCATGGGCTGGGTTTCCGGCGGCGGCGTGAGCAGCCGCGTTGGATGGCGCAGGTCCCCAAGCACCTCGCGCCAGTAGGATTCGGCCGCGGCTTCGTCGCGCCCGACAAGCCAATCCACAAAAGGCCGAAAACTGACGGCCGGCTCAAGCTCCGGCGCCTCACCCCCGGCATGGGCCACGTAGGCGGCAGCCACGTCGCGCAAAACCAGCGCCGCCGACCAGTCGTCCAGCAAAGCGTGATGGCACGTCCAGACGAAACGTCGGCGCCCGTCGGCCAATTCCGCCATGGCAAGGGCCATGGCCGGCGCCTGGGAAAGATCGATACCCTCGCGCAGCCCATGCTCCATCAGGGCATCAAGGGCGTCGCGCGCTTCGGCGGGTCCGAGGTGGCGCCAGTCGAACTCGCTCCACAGCGGTTCCGCGGCGTCACGCACCACTTGCACCGGGTCGTCCACGCCCTCCCAAACAAAAAGCGTGCGCAGCGCGCCATGACGCCGGATCACGCTCCGCCAGGCCGCTTTGAACGCCTCGACATCAAGCCCGGCCGGCAGCACGGCGGAGAACTGGCCGAGATAGACGCCACTATCGGGCTGGGACAGGCTATGAAACAGCATGCCGGCCTGGGCAGGCGCCAAGGGATAGGCGTCCTCGACTCCTTGCAAAGCGACGGCGGCTTCACTCATCGCTTCGCTCTCCGAAGAGCGCCGCGAGCTTGGCGCGCGCCTTGGGATCCAGAACGGCTTTCGGCGCGGCGGCCGGCGCGACCTCGGCCTCGGCCTCCGCCCGCTGCGCCAAGATCGCCAAAGAGGCCACGGTTTTATGCTGGAAAAGATAGACGGCAGCGATCTGGAATCCCGACTACGAGGGACGTGCGGCGATCCGGATCGCCGCGCTGCAATACCCGCCCAGATAGAAGAAGTT
>JARFRB010000120.1 GCA_029287455.1 Pelagibius litoralis
GTCATGGATAGCTGGCGCGTCGTCCGGTTGAGCAGCCTCGCGCCCAGGCGATCCTCCAAGCGGCTTATCTGCTTGCTGACGGCCGAGGGCGAAAGATCAAGCTGTCGAGCGGCGGCGGAGAAGGATTCCGACTGGACGACCCGCACGAAGACCTGAATTTCGCTCAAATTGTCCATGGCACACCTATTTATGAAACCAAAGAATAGATATGCTGAAAAAATGCCGTATTATCGGCTTGACGGCAAGGGGCTATCTATGGGTGCAACGGCGCCATTGTGGCGCTCTGGCACAGGAGAGAGTGCGATGCGACCCGAAACCCACAGCTATTACGAGATGCAATCCCTTGCCGCGCGCGGGCGCGCTTTGCAGGCCCGCGCCATGAGGCAAAGCCTCGGTGTCGTCTTCGCGGAGGTTCCCCGCCGCGTCGTGGGCTTGGCCCGCTCCGCTTCGAGCTTAAGGATGCTCGGTCACGGTGGCGCGCGGGCGGTGAAGGGCGCGGTCTAGGGCTAGGGCGGCCGTGCCCCTGTCCGCCCACGGCGCTCTCGGGGATTGACCGGCGGGTCTTGAGCGGTCAAGGTCCCCGCCGCCATGGAGCCTATCCTCAATGTTGTTCTTCCCGTATTCGCCATTATCGCGGTGGGCTATGCCGCTGGGCGAACCGGGTTCATGGGCTCCCAAAGCGTTGAGATATTGAATACATTCGTATTTTTCTTCGCCCTGCCCGCACTGTTCTTCGGGACGATGTCGCAAATCGCTCTCGACGAGGTGCTCAACTGGCGGTTTATCGCGGTTTGGTCGGGTGGCGCCTTGGCGACACTTGGACTGGCGATGGCGGTTGGGGCCTTCGCCTTCCCCAACCGCTCGGGCGCGCTATCGCTGCTCGGCCTTTGTGCCATGTTTTCGAACGCCGTCTACATGGGCATACCGATCCTTCAGCTAGCCTTCGGGCCGGAGGGTCTGCTTCCGGCGATCGTGGTGACCGTGTTGACGGGCACGGGCTTTCTGTCCGTCGGGATCGTCATGCTGGAGCTGGACCGAGACGATGGCGGAGGCCCGGTCGCGGTGACCATCAGCGCGGCGAAGGGGGTGTTACGATCGCCCCTCGTGCTTTCCGCCGGCAGCGGACTGCTGGTCAGCTGGAGCGGCATCGAGGTTCCGGAGCCCTTTCTCAATTTCTGTACGATTCTGGGATCGGCGGCTGGTCCAACCGCGCTCTTCGCCATGGGGCTTTTCATGGTGGGAAAGCCCCTCAGGGCCGGGCTCTTGGAGGTGGGATGGATCACCGTCCTCAAGCTCGCGTTCATGCCGGCGCTCACGTATTGGCTGGCCTACCACGTCATTCCCTTGGAGCCGCTTTGGGCGCAGTCCGCGGTCATTCTGGCGGCCCTCCCAACCGGTGGTCTGATGTTCATCCTGTCCCAGCGCTACGGCATCTACGTGCAGCGGGCGACCGCCAGCATTATGATCACGACCGCGCTTGCCGTGGTGACGCTATCGGCCCTGCTTGTCCTTATGGGCTTGGCGTGAGGAAGGCCCTGGTCTGGGCGACGGCTTCCGCCAAGCCGACCCGCTGGACCTCCACGCCTTCCGGAAAGGCGCTGGCGAAGCGCGACGGCATCATGGGATCCAGGAGGACGAACACCCCTTGGTCGTCGGCCCGGCGCACCAGCCGGCCGAAGGCTTGACGCAGCTTCAGGCGGGTGAGCATCTCATCGTAGGCGCGGCCGCCGAAGCGCTCCCGGCGCGCCTTATGGCGCAGATCGGGTCGTGGCCAGGGCACCCTGTCGAAGACGATCAGCCGCAGCGAGCGGCCGGGCACGTCCACCCCGTCGCGCACCGCATCGGTCCCCAGCAGGCAGGAGTCCGTCTCGGCCCGAAAGATTTCCACCAGGGTCGAAACGTCCAGCCCATCCACGTGCTGGGCCAAGAGCGCGGCGCCCGCCTCGTCCAAGGGGCCGGCGATTCGCCGATGCACGCCGCGCAGACGCGAGATCGCGGTGAAGAGGCCCAGCGCGCCCCCTCCGGAAGCCAAAAACAACTCACGGACCGCCGCACCCACCTGATCGAGATCATCCTTGCGCACGTCGGTCACCACGAAAATCCGGGTCTGAGCCGGATAGTCGAAGGGCGAGGGCACTTGGGCGCGGATTGCCGGGTTTGGCAGATGCAAGGACCCCACACGGGTTTCCGCGGCCTGCCAGTCCCGCTCGATATCGCCGCTGCGGTCGGTCAGGGTGGCGGAGGTAATGACCGCGCCATGGGTAGGCTCCAGTACGGCGGCCGCGAAGGGCTCTGTCGGATCGATCCAATGCCGGTGGAAGCCGACGTCCAGCTCCCGGCCGTCGCCGCGCTCGATAGCGAACCAGTCGACAAAGGCCTCCGGCGTTTCGCCCTCCAAGGTCGCGAGCATATCGCGCCAGGCGCCGAGCTGTAGCGTGCCGCGCCGCCTGAGGCCGCGCAGGATCGCCTCGATCCGTCTGCGGGTTTCGCTGTCCAGCTCCGCAGCCTCGTCGTCAAGCTTGCCGGACAGCAGTTCGTCCACCCGCGTCAAGGGCCGCTGCAGACCGGCCAAGGCCTCGTCAAGCGCCGAAGCCGCTTCGGCCAAACCCTCCACTGGCGGCCGTGGCTCGCACTCCAGGCTGTATCCCTCGCCAATGTTCCCCGCGCGTGCGAGCACTTGCTGGCGGACGAGAGACAAAAAACTCTCCAGCGGCCCGCTTGGGCGTCCTTCGGCCAGCCGCTGATGCCACCCCTCGGCCGCCAGCGCGCGGGTTGCGCGCAGGGCGTGACTCACTGCCTCGCCCAGATCTTCGTCGGCCGCGATAAAGTCCTCGAGCCGGCGTTTCAGCCCGCGTAAACGCGAGGCGCTGGAGCTGCGCGTGCCCTCCGCGCCCAGGAGCCAGCGCCGGAGTTCATACGTCTCCTGACCGCTCAAGTGCGCCGAGAACGCGTTGTCGGCCGCGTCGAAAATGTGATGCCCTTCGTCGAAGACGTAGCGGCGGGGAAGCGCACCCTCCTCGCCGCCGAGTGCCGCTTGAATCATGACCAAGGCGTGGTTGGCGACGACCAGTTCCGCCCGGCGCGCCCGCCGGATCGAACGCTCGATGAAACATTTCCGGTAGAACTCGCAGGCGGAGTAGATGCATTCGCCCCGCCGGTCCGTCAGCCCAAAGGTGCGGCCGCGGCCCGTAAGGTCCGCGAGCCAGGCTGGGAAGTCTCCGCCCACCATGTCGCCGTCCCGGCTCGAAGCCGCCCAGCGGGCAAGCAGGGCAAGCGCTATAGCGTTGCCCGGCAGCTGCGCACCGATGCCGCGCACCTTGTCGGCCAGGTTCAGGAGGCAGAGATAGTTCTCCCGGCCCTTGCGGATCACGACCTTGAGCTCCTTGTCGGCCCGGCGCGGGTAGAGGCGGTCGAGCTCTCCGTCGATCTGATGTTGAAGATTGCGGGTGAAGGTGGAGAGCCAGACAGGGCCTTGGTTCTTCTGGGCCCAGACGCTGGCCGGCGCGATGTAGCCCAGGGTCTTGCCCACGCCCGTCCCTGCCTCTGCCAGCACAAGGCGGGGTTCGCCCGGGCGCTCGCGCGGCTGAAAGGCTTGCGCGGCGGCCGAGGCATAATCGGCTTGTTGCGGGCGCGACTCGGCGTCTTCCCCAACGAGTTCCGCCAGACGCTCGCGGGCTTCCTCGGAGGTCACCGGCTCGCTGCCGGGTGGCGGCTCGGGTGCGTGTTCCGACCATTCCGCCAGGCTTTCCCAGACCGCGAAGCCGCGGCTTGGGTGTGGCGTTTCGTCCTTGAGCCGGGTGCCGAGCGCGCGCATCACCGCCGGCCCCCATAGCCAGCCCGCTTGGGTCATGGCGAATCCCAGGTCCAACGCCTGGTGGTCCGGTTTTCCACCGCCGGCGGCCAATTCCTGCAGCAGACGCTGGGCGGCGCGCGCCAGCAAGCTGGCTTCGGCGACGGCACCGCGCTGCGGAGCCAGGCCCAGAGCCTGCGCGATGCCCGTGGGGGTGGGGACACAAAACCGAGCCGGGCGCACGAAGACCAGCAACTCCAGAATATCGTAAGCCCGAAAAGGATCGATCCCCAGGCGCCGCGCCGTGGCCCGCCCGTGGCACAGCAAAGGCGCTTCGTCGCGCAGGCGCGTGACGGCTTCGTCGTGGGTTAGCTCAAAAACCTCGCCATCCGACGTCAGCCAGAGAGCCCCGCCTGGCCGTGCTACCATGACTGGCGGGGCTGCGGCATCGGTGCCGGGTTCGGGCAAGGCTGCACTCATCGCGCTCGAGTATAGAGATGGCTCCCGGCGCCGTCATGCCCGCCAAGGTCCTAGGGCGCCACCAGCATTGCGGTGGAAAGCGGGGACAATGGCGTGTAGGAAGAAAGCAATGGAAGGATTGCCCGATCTTGATGCCCTCCTCGCGGGAGACAAGGCTGCGTGGGACCGCTTCGTCGCCCAGGCGTCCCGGGTGGTCTTCGCCGCCGTTCATCGTCGACTGGGACCGGCCGGACGGTCGGATGAGGCGGAGGATGTGGTCCAGGAAGTCTTCGTCAAGCTCTGCCGGGGAGATTTTAAACTGCTGCGCGGGTTCGACCCGGCGCGCGCGAAACTCTCGACCTTTCTTACCGTGGTCGCCACCACTACCGCGATCGATCACCTGCGGCGCAACCGTCAGGCGAGTCACGCGGTCGAGGACCTTCCCGAAAGTCTTTTGTCCCAGGACCCGGACTACGTGGAGCGGGTCAAGATCCCCGAGGGACTGCTGTCCGGCCGCCAGCAAGCGGTGATGACGCTGCTCTACGACCGCGACATGGATGCGGCGGAGGCCGCGAACCTGCTGGGAATCGATCCGCAGACGGTGCGCTCCATGCATCACAAGGCTTTGACGAAACTGCGGGCGCATTTCGCGCTCGATGGATAGGGAAAAAACATGGCGGCGCTTAGGGGATGGATATCTCGCATCACGCGTAAAACGAAACGCGGGGAAAGTGGTCGGCAATGAGTGAGTCGGTGAGCGATAAGGACCTGTGGCGGATGTACCGCTCGGCAAGGCGGCCGGAGAGGCCCGAGCGGCCCGATCTCGGGCTGCTGTCTGCCTATTTGGATGGGGCTTTGGACGAGGCGGCGGCGGAGCCGGTGGAGCTTTGGCTGGCCGGCGAAAGCACGGCCGCGGAGGAACTTGCCGTTCTGCGCTCCGACCTTGAAGCGGGGGGAGGTGCCGAGGTGCCGGAGCGGGTGCTCGCGCGGGCCCAGGCAATCGTCCACGCGCCCGCGGCGCCGGACCCCAAGCCCGCGCGCGGCGGCCTCGACTGGTTCACCTGGCCCAAGGCCGCGAGCTGGGCGGCGGTCGCGGCGCTGGCCGTTGTGGTGAGTGGGGCCGGCTTCGAGCTTGGCGGCGACCACGGCGGGGATCTCATGACCCTCTTGAGCGGTGACCTGGGGACGCCGAGCGCGAGCGGCGTGGAACAGGCGCGTCTCGACTTCGGCGAACCACCGGTCGATTTTCTGTAAGGGGACGGATAATGAGCGTGAAACTGCCTTGGATCCTTTTCGCCCTCTCCTTGCTCCTTAACGTGTTTTTTCTGGCCGGCGCCTTTCACGACGACGTTTTCGAGACGGATCGCGGCCAGCGAAGCGACGCGGCGATTGAGACGATCGCGGGCGAGCTTGGACTTTCCCAAGAGCAGAGGGCGGCGCTCACGGCCTATCGCGACAACTTGGTTCGCGACTTCAACGAAAAGCGGGCGGCCGAGGCCGGCGACCGCGCGACCCGTGCCGAGATGCTGGTGCAACTGGGCCAGGACACCTACGAGCCGGAGCGCGTGTCTGCGCTTCTCAAAGGGCGCTATGACAAGCGCATCGCGTTTTGGGTCGCCAAAGCCGGCGATATGCACGCCTTCCTGCAAACGCTCTCGCCGGAACAGCGGGGCCAGTTCCTCAAGATGGCTGAGGAGCCGACCTTCTTTAAGACTCTTTTCGGACTGCGGCGCTCCTAGGGCGCCTGCGCGAGCGCCCAGATTGACGGCCATGCCGGTCGCGCTTAGGTTGGCGCGCGAATTCTTTCGGCGGAAGGGCGGATATCATGAATAACCAGCTGGAATTGGCGGGCTCCGCGAAGGCTTGGCCCTTCGAGGAAGCGCGCAAGCTGGTCGCGCGCTACGGCAACACGCCGCCGGAGAAAGGTTATGTGCTGCTGGAAACGGGCTATGGGCCCTCCGGCTTGCCGCATATCGGGACCTTCGGCGAAGTTGTGCGGACCACCATGGTGCGCCAGGCTTTTCAGCGGCTCTCGGATATTCCCACGCGTTTGTTCTGCTTTTCCGATGACATGGATGGGCTGCGCAAGGTTCCGGACAACGTGCCCAATCAGGAGATGATGGCCGCGCACTTGGGCCAGCCGCTCACCCGCGTGCCGGACCCTTTCGGGACGCACGAGAGTTTCGGGCATCACAACAATGCACGGCTACGCGGTTTCCTTGATTCCTTCGGCTTCGATTACGAGTTTCAGTCTTCGACCGACTGGTACTCCTCCGGCCGTTTCGACGCGGCGCTGCTGCGCGTGCTCGAGTGCTACGACGCGATTCTTGAGGTGATGTTGCCGAGCCTCGGCGAGGAACGGCGGCGTAGCTACAGCCCCTTCCTGCCGGTCTCTCCCAAGACCGGCCGGGTCTTGCAGGTGCCGCTGGAAGAGATCAAGCCGGCCAGCGGCAGCATCGTTTTCCGCGACAAGGACGGCGCGCTGACGGAGGTTCCGGTCACCGGCGGGCATTGCAAGCTGCAATGGAAGCCGGATTGGGGGATGCGCTGGTACGCGCTTGGCGTGGACTATGAAATGTCCGGCAAGGATCTGATCGACTCAGTCAAACTGGCTGGCCGAATTTGCCACATTCTTGGCGCCCGCCCGCCGGAAGGTTTCAACTACGAGCTCTTCCTGGACGAGAAGGGGCAGAAGATCTCCAAGTCCAAGGGCAATGGCTTGAGCGTGGAGGAGTGGCTTGCCTACGCGCCTCCAGAAAGCCTGTCGCTCTTCATGTATCAAAAGCCGCGGGCGGCCAAGCGCCTCTACTTCGATGTCATCCCACGCGCCGTGGACGACTACTTGAGCTTTCTGGAGAAGTATCCGGAAGAGGCCCAGGACCGGCAAATCGAAAACCCGGCCTGGCACATTCACGATGGCACGCCGCCGCGCGAAGCGGTTCCGGTCAGCTTCAATCTGCTGCTGAACTTGGCGGGTGCCTGCAACACCGAGGACCCGGCCGTGCTTTGGGGTTTCATTTCCCGCTACGCCCCCGGCAGCGCGCCCGGAAAGGATCCCTTGCTGGATAAGCTGGTGCCCTACGCCGTCGCCTACTACCGCGACTTCGTGCTTCCCACGAAGCGTTATCGCGCGGCGGATCCTCGAGAGCGGGACGCATTGCAAGACCTGGTGGCGGAACTTAAAGCGCTGCCCCCCGAGGCAGCGGCGGAAACCATCCAGAACGCGGTTTACGAGGTCGGCAAGCGCCACGGGTTCGAGCCGCTGCGCGACTGGTTCAAGGCCTGCTACGAAATCCTCTTCGGACAAGAACAGGGGCCGCGCCTGGGTTCCTTCATCGCGCTCTACGGCGTTCCGGAAAGCATCGACTTGATCGACCGGGCTTTGGCCGAGGACCTGCTTGCGCGGCCTGCGTAGCGCCCAGCCTAAGCGCGGTGGTCAGCCCAGCCCCAGCCTGGAACTCAACCGTTGTGCGCCCAGTCCCAATAGGCTTCGCGGGCGGTGGTGTAGATCGGGCCCGGCTGTAAGGCGCGGTCGTCGATGCGAGAAACCGGCATGACCTTGCCGTAGTTGCCGGTGCTGAAGATTTCGTCCGCTTCAAGGAAGTCTTGGTAGCTCAGACGGCGCTCGTGGACCGCGATCCCCCGTTCGGCGAGAAGCCGTGCCACCCGCTGCTTGGTGATCCCGTTCAGGAACGCGCCGTTGGGGACGGGCGTGTGCGCCGCGCCGTCTTTGGCGAGCCAGATGTTCGCGGTGGCGAGTTCCGCGACGTCGCCATGGGCGTCCAGCATGATGGCGTTGTCGAAGCCTTTCGCAGCGGCTTCTTGAAGCGCGCGGCCCGAGTTCGGATAGAGGCAAGAGGCCTTGGCGTCGGTCGGCGCCTGTTCCGGCGTCGGGCGCTGGTAGCTCGACAAGGTGATCGCAAGCCCTTTCGGTTCCGGCATGGGGGCTTCGTGGATGGTCAGGCAAAACTGGGCCGAGTCGCGGTCCGGGCAGACGAAACCCGAGGCCGCCCAATAGGTGGGCCGGATGTAGAGGGCCGCGTCCTTGGCGAAGTGGCGCAGGCCGTCTTGGCAGAGTTCCAGCACTTCCTCCGGGCGATGGAGCGGGTCCATTCCGAAGGACCGCACGGAGTTGACGACGCGCGCACAGTGAAGGTCGAGATCCGGCGTTACGCCTTCAAAGGCCCGTGCGCCGTCGAAGACCGTGGAGGCCATCCAAAAGCCATGATCCATGGGCCCCATGATGGGCGGGTTGCCCTCGATCCATCGACCGTCGAAAAAAGTCCAGGACGTCATCGCCAATCCTTCCCGCGCCGGCGCTTGAGTGAGCTGTCAGCATAGCGCCACGATATGGCATGACAAGCAAGGCGCCTAGCGTTCAGCCGCTCCCGCCGCGTGCAGCGCGCCAACGCAGGCTCAACTCACGTAGCTCCAACATTTCGCGTGCCAGAGCGGGTTCCGGCCAAGCGCCCCTGGCCCGGGAGCGGGCGCGCAGACAGCCTCGTGCTAGGCGGTCGAGCAGCCCTAGGCGCGCGGCCGAGGAAGCTTCCGCCGGGCTCGCCGAGCGCCGGTCGGGAGTAATCCAGCCATCGACCGCGCGCTCCAGGCCAAGTTGACGCTTGTCGGCTTCCTTCGTCATGACTGGGTTATTGGCTGGCCCAGACCACGCGCGACATCCAGGCAATCTCGTTGATCCGAAGGGTCCGGTCGCCGTAAAGGCGATTGAGCGAGTGCAGTTCCACCCGCGTCACGGTCTGGCGCGCAAGCTGCTTGGCCATAACCTCGCCGTCCAAGGTCTTGAGAACGATGCGGTCGCCGCGGCGAATGCTTGAGGCGGGAGAGACAATAATAATGTCGCCGTCCCGATAGACCGGAACCATGGAGTCGCCCGTGACCTCCAAGGCAAAGGCCGCGACGTCGCCCACTTGGGGGAAGAGCACCTCGTCCCAGCCGTCGCCCGTCGGGTAGCCCGCATCGTCGAAGAAACCGTTCTGGCCGGCTTGGGCATAGCCGATCACGGGGATTCGCTGTCCCAGTGCGGCGCCCGATCCATCGCCCAACAGATTCACGAACTCGCCGAGCGAGCTGTGAGTCGCGTTAAGAATCTTGGCGATGGATTCCGTGGAGGGCCAGCGCTGCTTGCCGTCCTGGGCCAGGCGTTTGCTCTTGTTGAACGTCGTTGGGTCGAGCCCTGCTTCGCGCGCAAGGCCGGAAGGTGACATGCCGTGTTTTGCCGCCAGGCGGTCCACGGTCCGCCAAATATCCGAGTGTTTGAGCATTGCCGAAAGGTCGTCCCATCAGTCAGAAACTTTATGAGGAAAAAGATCATAAGATAGATTGACGAGCAGATGAAAGCCGTATTATTCGCTTTTTGTTCCATAATTATAGGTAGATCAAATGGAAGTTTTCGCGTTAACGAGGTAGAATGAGGCGGGAAAAGCGTAAATTCAGGGCGGGAACCTCGTTGAGCGGTGAGCCTTTCGACGATGTGGAACATGCCTGGTTCTGGTTCATGCAGGCGCGGCGGGTCCGTGCGGACGGCGCGGCCTTGAACGCCGGCGCGGGCAGTGTGCCGCGTCTTTGCGAGCCGATCGACATCTATCGTCAACTCGACAATCTTTACCGGGCGCGGCGGGTGCTTAGGGAGTGGCGCCGTCCGTTCTGGGCATCAACGTGATCAAGCGAAGCCAGGACAAACAAGTTGCCGCCGGGCAAGATTTCGCCTCGGCTGGCGGTGTTCTCTCCGGTTTTGCCCGAATGATCGCCAGAAAGCCGGCCTAGCGCGGCCGGCGCCGGCTACTCATGGGCTGCGATCATTGCGTTCCACACGGAAATCGCCGTTGCGCGATCCACCTTCGCCTCGGTAACGGCGGCGGTGACCATGTCCACACTGGCTTCGCGCGGCACGGTGATCTCGCGGCAGTCGCCCAACGCGGAGACGGCATCAAGAGCAATTCTTAGATTCCTGCTCAAGCGAACCCGGTCTTTTTCCGATTGGGCGACCGCCAAGGAACCAAAAGTTTGTGGCGTCATGGTCTCTCCGATCTTGAGGACAAAAGAGCCTTTGGGCCGACGACCTCGTGGTTCCGGCCCTAGCTCTTTCGCGGCCCATGCCAAAACACTTATCCTGCGCCGGGAAGGTGAAGAAACGAATCGGATTTTGCAACGGCCAGCCTGTAAACTTTCGTAAACCGCATAAGTGTGCGTATGAGTTTCTTGGGCCGATCAGGTTGAGGGCGGGTGATGCATTCTGGGGTCATTTACCATGTTTGCACGGCGGAGGCTTGGCGCTTGGCGGAAGCCGACGGCGACTATCGCGGGTCCGCGGATGATCGGCGCGACGGATACATTCATTTTTCGACCCGTGACCAAGTCGTCGAGAGCGTGGCACGCCACCGGGCCGGTCAACACGGGCTCGTGCTGCTGGACGTGGCGGCGGACCGGCTTGGGGCGGACTTGAAATGGGAAGAATCCCGGCGGGGCCAGCTCTTCCCGCACCTTTACGCGCCTTTACCGCTTGCCGCCGTGCGCCGCGTGCGCCCGCTGCCCCTCGGGCCTGGGAACTTGCATGTCTTCCCGCCTCTCGATTAGGAACCCCTCCCGTCCCACAGCGGTTCGCGCGGTGAACCAGTTGTTTGCCCTTCTTCGCCCCTTACTCTTCCGTCTCGAGCCGGAGCGCGCACATGCCTTGACGCTCTGGGCGTTGCGTATGGGTTTGGCAAGGCTCCCCGCGATGCAAGACGACCCCATTCTGGCGACGCGCCTCTGGGGCCGCAGCCTGCGGAACCCAATCGGTTTGGCTGCCGGGTTCGATAAGAACGCCGAGGTCATCGAGGCAATGCTCGAACTTGGATTCGGCGCGGTCGAGGTGGGCTCCGTCACGCCGCTGCCACAGCCCGGCAATCCCCGCCCCCGTGTCTTCCGCCTGACGGAGGACGAAGGCGTGATCAATCGCCTTGGCTTCAACAACGGCGGTATCGAGGAAATGGCGAGGCGCCTTGAGGCCTACCGTGGCGCTCATCCCCTGGGCGGCGCGCAGGGCCTGCTAGGTGTGAACCTGGGCAAGAACAAGCAAAGCACGGACGCGGGCGCCGACTACGCGGCCGGCGCGCGCGCTTTGGCGGGGTTCGCGGATTACCTTGTGGTCAATGTCTCCTCCCCGAACACGCCGGGGCTGCGCGCCTTGCAGGATCCCCGGGAACTGGAGGCGATTTTGGAACCATTGCGCGCCGCCTTGCCGCGGCCCGCGCCGCCTTTGGTGCTTAAGGTCGCCCCCGATCTCTCCGATGCGGACAAGCTGGATATCGCGGCCTTTGCCCTCGAACACGAGCTTGACGGGCTGATCGTCTCCAATACGACGATTAGCCGCCCGGCGGGCCTGCGCGGTGCCGCGAGTGGGGAGGCGGGCGGGTTGAGCGGGCGTCCACTGTTCCACCTCGCGACTGCCGCGCTGTCGGATTTTTACCGGCTCACCGAAGGGCGGGTAGCACTGATTGGCACCGGCGGGGTGGCGAGCGGCGCCGACGCCTATGCGAAGATCCGGGCCGGCGCCAGCATGGTGCAGCTCTATACCGCCTTGATCTTTCAAGGGCCGGACCTTGTCTGGCGGATCAAGCAGGATCTGACCGAGCTGCTACGCCGTGACGGATTTGAGAGCTTGGAGCAGGCGGTCGGCGCGGGCCTGCCCGACACCCCTCGCCAAAACTCGCCCTAGAGCCAAAACTCGCCCTAGAGTCTGCCCCGGAGTCTGCCCTAGAGAATGTCCAAAACCTGTTCGGCCGGGCGGCCGAGCGCCGCCTTGGCGCCGTTCACCACAATAGGCCGCTCGATCAGGATCGGATGCTCGACCATGGCCTCTATCAACGCCGCGTCGTCGAGTTCTGGCCTGTCGAGTCCGAGCTCGGCATAGGCGGCTTCCTTCCGGCGCAGAAGATCGCGCGGCTTGAGGTCGAGCTTGCGCAGGAGTGCTGCCAGGGTTGTCGCGTCCGGCGGCGTCTTAAGATATTGGACAACACGCGGCTCAATTCCCTGGTCGCGAAGCAGCTGCAGGGTTTGCCGAGATTTGCTGCACTTGGGGTTGTGATAGATCGTGACCGCCATCGCGCCGGTCTCCCTATGGGTTGTCTGCACTTCCTAAATCACCGCTTTGCGCTCTTTTCAAG
Organism: Pelagibius litoralis; assembly: GCA_029287455.1. GTDB lineage: Bacteria > Pseudomonadota > Alphaproteobacteria > Kiloniellales > DSM-21159 > JARFRB01. The sequence goes on from JARFRB010000120.1 coordinate 12,412, forward strand.
ACTTACCGGCAGTCTGGCGGCCATACATCGGCCTTTAAAGGCGCTTCTGGTGTATTTCGGCATCGGCATGGGGCCGGGCGTTGGCAGCGTCGAGTCACTCCCTGGCGAGGCGGCTTTCCCTTTGCGCGCGGCTGTGGCAGAAGATGCGCGCCATGCATCACATCCCTCAACATAGCGGTCTCGCCCCTCTCGCCGAGAACTATGACGGCTTCGTCCTCGATCTCTGGGGCGTCCTTCACGACGGAGTGGTCGCTTTTCCGGAAGCGATCGCCTGCTTGGAGGAACTACAGGCTCGAAACAAGCGGGTCGCCGTGCTTTCCAACGCGCCGCGCCGGGCGGTCGAGGTGGAGCAGCGGATGAATGAGCTGGGCATCCGCAAGGGCCTTTACGATAGTGTCCTATCTTCGGGCGAGGTGGCTTGGCGGCACTTGCACGACCGTTCCGACCCTTGGCACCGCGCCTTGGGGCGGCGCTGCTTTCACCTGGGCCCCGACCGGGACAAGGGCATGCGCGACGGCCTCGATCTGGATTTCGTCGAAGCGCTGGAGGATGCGGACTTCGTCCTCAATACCGGGGCGCATATGAGCGAGGACACGGTGGAAACCTACGGCGCGGAGCTCAGGGCCGCGGCCGAGGCCGGATTGCCCATGGTTTGCGCCAACCCCGATTTGGAGGTGATCCGGGGCGGCAAGCGGGAAATCTGCGCGGGCATGCTGGCCAAGCGCTATGAGGAGCTGGGCGGCACCGTTGGCTACCACGGCAAGCCCCACGCCGACGTTTACGATGCCTGCCTCGCCAGTCTGGCGATTGGGGACAAGGGGCGCGTGCTGGGCGTGGGGGACTCCCTGCGCACGGACATCGCCGGGGCCAGCGCCGCGGGCATCGATGGGCTCTTGGTGTTGGGCGGCATTCATGCCGATGCCCTGGGCCTGACGCTTGGCGAGGCTGTCTCACCGGACCGCCTGGCCGCCTTCTGTCAGGACCTGGGCGAGCGGCCGAAGGCGGCGATCCCGGTGTTTCGCTGGTAGCTCGCCCCGGCCCGGACCATCGCGCCTGAAGCCTTGCGCGAATTGGGTAAATGGACTCCATGCCCGACAAGGTATTATATCGGCTAGAGAGATAACGGCATTCTGCGAAAGGTATTTGGCCATGGCGGATTTTCCCCGGAAGACCCTGGAGGATTGGAAACGCCTGGCGGCGAAGGAGCTGAAAACCGACGGGGCCGAGCCGCCGGTCTGGACCACGCCGGAAGGTATCGAAGTCAAGCCGCTGTATACGGAGGCCGACCTTGAGGCGATCGGTTTCACCCCCGGGCTGCCCGGCTTCGCGCCTTTCACCCGCGGACCCTACGGAACGATGTATGCGGGCCGGCCTTGGACGGTGCGGCAATACGCGGGCTTTTCCACCGCCGAGGAGTCGAATGCCTTCTACCGCGCCAACCTGAAGGCCGGGCAAAAGGGGCTGTCCGTCGCTTTCGATCTTGCCACCCACCGCGGCTACGACTCCGACCATCCCCGTGTGGTGGGCGACGTGGGCAAGGCCGGTGTCGCCATCGACTCGGTTGAGGACATGAAGATCCTCTTCGACGGCATCCCCCTGGACCAAATGAGCGTGTCCATGACCATGAACGGGGCGGTTCTGCCGGTGATGGCCGGATATATCGGCGCCGCCGAGGAGCAGGGGGTCGGCCCGGAGAAGCTCTCGGGCACGATCCAGAACGACATCCTGAAGGAGTTCATGGTCCGCAACACCTATATCTATCCGCCCGCCCCCTCGATGCGGGTGGTGGCGGACATTATCGAATACACCGCCCAGCACATGCCGCGCTTCAATTCCGTTTCGATCTCCGGCTATCACATGCAGGAAGCCGGCGCCACGGCGGTGCAGGAACTCGCCTTCACGCTCGCCGATGGCTTGGAGTACGTGCGCGCCGCTTCGTCCAAGGGTTTGGATGTGGACAGCTTCGCCCCCCGGCTGAGCTTCTTCTTCGCTATCGGCATGAACTTCTTCATGGAGATCGCGAAGCTAAGGGCCGCGCGCCTGCTCTGGGCGGATCTCATGCAAGACCTCTTCGCGCCCAAGGATCCGCGCTCGCTCATGCTGCGGACCCATTGCCAGACCTCCGGCGTCTCCCTTGCCGAGCAGGATCCCTTCAAC
>JARFRB010000088.1 GCA_029287455.1 Pelagibius litoralis
CAGCGTGCCGGAGCAGAAGTTTTCCGTTCGAGATCCAGTTGGGCAGTCCGCTCACGTGAACGAGCCAGCTCACAAGGGTCGCGGGCTTGGGCTCGATCAATTCGGGATCTTGCGCGGGGTCTTGGGTGAAGCGGTGATGGGCGAGGTGAAAGGCGCGGAAATAGTTGGGCGGCAGCAGCAGGATCAAGCCGCAAGCGTAGCCGGTTGCGGAATTCAGCCAGCAACTGGCGAAGGCCGTCCGGTGAATGGATTCATGTAACGGCGCGAAGAGGAAGACCAGCACGACCCCATGGAGGAGCATCGCCAGAGGCAGCCAGGGCTCCCCGCGCGATCCCCACACCACGGCCCCGGTGCCAAGCAAAAGCAGTGCATGGCCGCCGAGGTGCAATAGGCCCAAGACATCGGAAGGCCGGCTAAGAACCTTGAGGTCTTGCGTCGAGATCGCGCTCATGCGGACGACGCTAAACCCTGTCGGCGCTAGGCGGCAAGTCCGGGGTCAGCGCGCGAGAACTGCGGCGTGGTGGCGTAGATGGTCCTCGATGAAGCTGGCGATAAAGAAGTAGGAATGATCGTAGCCGGGCTGCATGCGAAGCTCGAGCTTCTGACCGCTATCCTCGCAGGCTTTCTCGAAAAGCTCCGGCCTGAGCTGTTCGGCCAGGAAGGAATCGGCCGCCCCCTGGTCGATCAGGATGGTCGCGTCCGATGGGTTGCGCCGGACCAACTCGCAAGCGTCGTAGGCGCGCCAAGCCTCCTGGTCCTCCCCGAGGTAGCCGCGGAATGCCTTCTGGCCCCAAGGGACCTGCATGGGCGCCACGATGGGTGCGAAGGCCGAGACGGACCGGTAGGTCTCGGGATGCTTCAAGTGGATCGTCAAGGCGCCATGACCACCCATGGAATGGCCCATGATGCCTTGGCGCGTCATATCGCAATGGAAGTTGGCGGCTAGCACTTCGGGCAGCTCGCGGGTGATGTAGCTGTACATGCGATAAGCGCTGGACCAGGGCGCCTGTGTGGCGTCGAGATAAAACCCGGCACCGCTGCCGAAGTCGTAGGCATCGTCCTCGCCGGGCAGGTTCTGGCCGCGCGGGCTGGTGTCAGGCGCCACCACCATGAGGCCGAGTTCGCTTGCCACCCGCTGCGCCCCGGCCTTCACGGTGAAGTTCTCCTCCGTGCAGGTGAGGCCCGAGAGAAAGGTCACCACCGGGACCATTTCGCCCTGAATCTCGCGGTCCGGCCGGTAGACGGAAAACCGCATGTTTCCGTTGCAGGCCCGGGACTCATGGGCGAAAACCGCTTGCTGCCCCTTGAAGCAGCGGTTTTCGCTGACCTTTTCCAGCTTCATGGGGATCAGTAGACCACGACGCTGCGGATAGACTTGCCTTCGTGCATCAGATCGAAGGCCTCGTTGATGTTCTCCAGCGTCAAGGTATGTGTGATCAGATCGTCGATGTTGATCTTGCCCTCCATGTACCAGTCGACGATTTTCGGCACGTCCGTGCGCCCGCGCGCGCCGCCGAACGCGGTACCCCGCCAGACCCGACCGGTGACCAGCTGGAAGGGGCGGGTGGCAATCTCCTGCCCGGCGCCGGCAACCCCGATGATGACGCTCTCGCCCCAACCTTTGTGGCAACATTCAAGGGCTTGGCGCATGGTCTTCACATTTCCAATGCACTCGAAGGAATAGTCTGCCCCGCCCTTGGTAAGTTCGACCAGATAAGCAACCAGATCGTCGCCCACCTCGTTCGGATTGACAAAGTGAGTCATGCCGAACTTCTCGGCCAGGGGGCGCTTGGACTCGTTGAGGTCCACGCCGACGATCATGTCCGCGCCCACAAGCTTGGCCCCTTGAATCACGTTGAGGCCGATGCCGCCGAGCCCGAAGACGATGACGTTAGAGCCCGGCTCTACCTTCGCGGTGTTGATCACCGCGCCGATGCCGGTGGTGACGCCGCAGCCGATGTAGCAGACCTTGTCGAAAGGTGCGTCCTCGCGGATCTTCGCCAGCGCGATTTCCGGCAGGACTGAATAGTTGGCGAAGGTCGAGCAGCCCATGTAGTGCTTGATTTCCTTGCCGCCCATGGAAAAGCGGCTGCTTCCGTCCGGCATCAGTCCGGCCCCTTGGGTGGTGCGGATGGCCTGGCATAGATTTGTCTTGGGGTTTATGCAGTACTCGCACTGCCGGCATTCGGGCGTGTAGAGGGGAATCACGTGATCGCCTGGCTTAAGGCTCGTCACGCCGGGCCCTACCTCCACCACCACGCCCGCGCCCTCGTGGCCCAGAATCGTGGGGAAAAGGCCTTCCGGGTCCGCGCCGGACAGGGTGTAGGCGTCGGTGTGGCAGATACCGGTGGCCTTGACCTCCACCAGCACCTCGCCCTTCCTAGGCCCTTCCAATTGCACGGTCTCGATGGTCAGCGGCTTGGCGGCTTCCCAAGCGACGGCGGCGCGTACGTCCATGTTTGCTTCCCCCAGCAAAGAATCGTTGATCGGCGGTGATCGTCTCAGCCTGTGGCCCGCAAGGCAAGTCCTTGAGCGACATTGACCACACTAAGCGCGGCTCGCTATCGTCCGGGGATGAACGGCCACCATCCGCGAGAGAGGGCAGCGTCATGAAGGATGTGATTCAGCAGGCGAAAGTCGATCTGGCGGCGGCGTTGCGGCTGGCCGCGCGCTTCGGCCTAAACGAGGGCGTGTGCAACCACTTCAGCTACGCGATTCCAGGGGTAGAGAACCGTTTTCTCTTGAATCCTCACGGCATCTATTGGTCGCAAATCCGGGCTAGCGACATCCTGGTCATTGACGGCGAGGGCCGGACGATCGAAGGCGCGGGCGAAGCGGAACTGACCGCCTTTACGATCCATGGGCGAATTCATGCCAACCACCCCTCCGCCCATTGCGTCATGCACACCCACATGCCCTACGCAACCGCGCTCGCCTGCATTGAGGACGGCAAGCTCGAGCCGATCCATCAAAGCAGCCTGCGCTTCTACAACGATGTGTCCTACGACCCCGACTACAATGGCCTTGCGGAGGATCAAGCCGAGGGCGACCGCATCGCCGCTTGCCTGGACGGGCGCAAGGTCCTCTTCCTGTCCAATCATGGCGTGATCGTGGTTGGCGAAACCATCGCCCAGGCCTTCGACGACCTCTACTATCTGGAGCGGGCCTGCCAGGTGCAGGTGCTGGCAATGTCCACCGGCCGTCCATTGAAGCGGGTTGGGGACAACACCGCCGCCAAGACGCGCTCGGAATACGATGTCGGCGGGAGCTATCCAGAGGCGCATTTCAGTGGGCTGAAACGCTTGCTTGACTCAGAATCTCCCGGCTACGCGGCCTGAGTCGTGTGGCGCGGCGCATGATCTGGGTTCTGGCCTGCTTGGGCGCCGCGTATCTCGTTGTGCTGGGGACGATTTATCTGCGCCAGCGGGACCTCTTGTACCATCCCCAACTGCACAGCCCCACGGACGAGGAACTGCGGGCGGTCGGGCTGGCGCCCTGGCGGACGACCACCGCCGATGGTTTGACGCTGAGGCATTTCTACATGCCGCCCGAAAGCGAGAGCGCACCTGTCATGGTGGTCTTTCACGGTAACGCCGGAAGTGCCGCCGGCCGGGCGGAGAAGTACTTCTTCGCGTCGGAGGAGGGCGCTGGCCTTTTGCTTGCGGAGTATCGCGCCTTTGGCGGCAATCCGGGTTCTCCGAGCGAGGAAGGGCTCTTGGCGGATGGGCGCTCGGTCCTGAAAGCCTTGGTGGAGGAGGGGGTGGCCCCCGAGCGCATCGTCCTCTATGGCGAATCCTTGGGCAGTGGGGTCTCCGTGGCCATGGCGGGGGAGCACGCCGGCGAAGGCCGACCGCTTGGGGGAGTCATCCTGGAAGCGCCCTTCACTTCGGTGGCGGCGGCCGCGCAGCGGCGTTTCTGGTACCTGCCGGCCTATTGGCTGGTGCGCGATCGCTTCGACAGCCTGTCGCGGATCGATGGCCTTGGGGCGCCGCTTTTAATCCTGCACGGCGAAAGGGACCGCACGATCCCCTTCGATCAGGGCCGCGCGCTGTTCCAGGCCGCGCCCGATCCCAAGGAGTTCCTGGGCGTCGCGGAAGCGGGACACGTGGACCTGCACGACTTTCCCCAAGTTGATCGGCGGGTCAGAACCTTCCTCGCCGATATGCGGTGAATTCCGGCGGCGCCGAATCCGGTCACGGCGGCGGGACGGCGCTGAAGATTTCTTCCGGCGCGAAGACGGCTTGCTCCCCTTCCAACCCCTTCAGCTCGTAGGAGCCGAGACTGCGCGTCGGCCAATCGAGCTCGCTCTTGAACGCGGTGGTGACCAGCAGCGGCTGACTGAGGAGCGAGCAAAGCTTCGCGATGCGGCTGGCCAGGTTGATGTCGCGCCCGATGGTGGTGAAATCCTGGCGCTCCGTGGACCCCACGTTGCCGTAGGCCGCTTCGCCCACATGCAGCGAAACGCCGAAATGGAGGGGCTTACCGCCGGTGCCGTGATTGATGCGGTTGAGACGGGCGAGGGCGAAGAGGGCGTCGCGTGCCGCCAGGAACGCCGCTTCGCAGCAGCCGCGGTTCTCGCCATAGTCCTGGTCGCGGGGAAAGATCGCGAGAACCGCGTCGCCCATGAATTTCAAGACTTCGCCGCCATGGGCTTGGACCGCCGGCACCACGCAGTCGAAATAGCTGTTGAGAAGCCGCACCAGTTCATTGGCCTCCAGCGTGCTGGAGAGCGATGTGAAGCCACGCAGGTCGCAAAACAGGATCGCCGCCTCCAGCTTCTGCACCTGCCCGCGCCGGATCTCGCCTTGCAAGATGCGCTCCCCCGGGCCGCGGCCCACGTAGATGCCCAGGACCTCCCGCAGGGTGCGTTTCAGGGTCATGATCTCGAGAACATTGACTAGCGTCGGATGAATGCCGTGCAAGACCCCAAGATCGCCCACGCTCCAGCCGTTCGGTGCCTTTGTCGCGTAGGAAATTGCATGCACGGTGTCTTTCGAATCCACGACCGGCAATACCAGGTAGTGGGAGATGCCGAGCGCGCGCAGATCGGGAATCACGCCGAAAGCGCTGTCCGGCGTCTCGTCGAGGCGCAAGCTCAAGGGCTCGCGGGTCTCGTGCACCACCTTGATTGGGCTGGCCTGGTAGAAGTGTTCCGTCCGGCTGCCATAGTCGAAGACAACCTCCTGGACGCTTTCGCCTTGCGACCAAATGCGTGTGGTGCCCATACGCTCCGAATGCAGCGCGCGCAGATGCATGGTCATGCGCGCCAAGGGAACTCCAGCCTGTTGGATCTGAGGGCAGAGGCTTTCCATGACGCGGCCAAGGTGTTCGGCGCGTGGGCCGTGCTCGGTCAACCAGCGGCTTATCTTGCCAACCGTCTCGTCTAGGTTGTCTGTGTCTTGCGTCATCTGATAAGCCGCGACTCCGACTTTCGATAGTATAGCGGGTGCTTGCTGGGCTGCCGGTGCCGAATGCTCATGGCTGATGGATTCGTGGCCACGTGGATTTTTGCCACCGCCAGTTTCAGTCCTTTTGCGCTTTGGCGGCGGTGATTTGGCCTAAGGCCGCTGGCGTATCGACATCGATCAGGGCCGCGTCGGTTTCCATGGGGACCTCGGCGACAAGTTCCGGGTAGGTTCCGATCAATTGCCGCGCCCCCACGTCGCCGGCGATCTCCTGCACTTCAGCAAAGAAGCGGCGGGCGAAGAGCATGGGGTTGCCGCGCTTGCCGCCGAAGCTTGGCAGACATATGGCCCTTCCCTCCACGGGATTGAAGGCGGCGATCAGCTTGTCGATCACGCGCTCGTCGATTTTCGGCATGTCGCCGAGCAGTATCACGGCACCGTCCATCTCTTCGGGGAGGGCCGCCAAGCCGCGATGGAGCGAGGTGCTCAAGCCCTGGGCGTAGTCAGGGTTATGGACTGTCTTGGCTCCGAGCCCGCTCAAAGCGGATTCGATCCGGTTTGCTTCGTGGCCGGTCACCACCACGGTCTCGCTTACCTGACTCGCCTGGGCCGCGCGGACGGCATGGCGAAGCATCGGCTCGCCGTCGACTTCCGCAAGTAGCTTGTTGGTCTTGCCCATGCGTCGTGATTGGCCCGCCGCCAAAACTACCGCGCCGATCCTGGGCGCGCGCGGCGCGCCGGACTCGCTCCGCCCAGATACCGCCTCGGCACGAGACAGGGGGCGCGCGCCTATCTCCTTCAACAGGCCGCCCACGCCCATAACCGTGATGTCTTGCGGCGACACCTCAAGGCCCGCGGCGAGGCGCTGCAGCACCCAATCGAAGCCGTTGATCTTAGGGGAGCGGGCGCAGCCCGGAAGGCCGATGACCGGGACCTCTTCGTGGTGGGCGAGCAGCAGCAAGTTGCCCGGATCCACCGGCATGCCGAAATGGTCGATCTCGCCGCCCGCGTCCACGATCCCGGCGGGCACCACGTCTCGCCTGTCCACAATCGCCGAGGCGCCGGAGACCAACAGGAGGTCCAAGCTATGCCGACGCAAGACCTGGAGGGATTGCGCTACGGCTTCCGGGTCGTGGGCGCAGCGAAGCTCGCGGGCCGGTGGGGCGCCCACGGCGGCGAGGCGCGAATCCAACGCGGCTTTGGTCTTGTCCAGGATGGCGGGCTTGATGCCGGGCAGGGTGGTTTGCACCAGGCCCACCTCGATCGGACGGAAAGCTGCGGCCGAAACCAAGGGGCCGGCCTCTGCTGCGATCGCCAGGCAGCTTTCTAGTGCCGCGCGCGGGGCGGCGAAGGGGATGATCTTCACCGTCGCCAGCATCTGGCGCGGCTCCACCGGCTCGAAGGCGGACAAGGTGGCGAGGGTGAGACTCTCGTGGACCCGGTTGATCCGGTTCAGGCGCTCTTCGTCCACGACACAAATGCCTCGTGTCTCGGCGATCAGATTGCAGCGTCCGGTGAAGGCGGCGGATATTGACGTTAGGGGGCCAGCCAAGGCAGTCGCTAGACGCTCGGCCGCTTCGTCCTCGTGCACGTCCGACGATTCCAAGCGGGCGGCGGTTACCTCCTCGTGCCCGGCAGCGGCAAGGGCCGAGACGTCCTCCTTGGACAGGCGCCGGCCCTTCTTGAAATTCAGATCGCCGAGGCGCAGGGAATGGGCGAGGATGGCCCCCCCCGCCTCTATCAGGCGTGTCGGGCCGAAGATCACGCCGCGGCCTCCGGCGTCTTGACCAACCGCGGGGCGTGGTGCAGCATCCCCGTCATCTGGGCGAGGATGGAAATCGCGATCTCCGCCGGGCTGCGCGCCCCGATCGCCAGCCCTGCCGGGCCATGAATACGTGCCAGTTCGCTCTCTGTCGCCCCTTCGGCCGCGAGCCTGTCCAAGCGCTTCGCGTGAGTGCGCGTGGAGCCCAGGGCGCCGATGTAAAACGCCGGCGAGCGAATGGCTTCGAGCAAGGCCGGATCGTCCAGTTTGGGGTCGTGGGTCAAGGTCACCACCGCCGTCCGGTGATCCAGGCCGAGTTCCCTTAGGCCTTCGTCCGGCCAGGCGTCGATTAGCGTCACGTTCGGGAAGCGAACATCCGTGGCCCAGGCCCGCCGGGGATCCACCACCACGGTCTCGTAACCGCCGAGCACCGCCATGGGGACCAGGGATTGGGCGATGTGGACGGCGCCCACTACGATCAGCCTGAGCGGCGGGTTGAAGACCTCGAAGAAGAGTTCGCCGTCCTCCGAGACACCGCTACGGTTCTCCGCGATCAGCAGCGCCGCTTCCCGCGCGATATCGGGATCTGATGGCAGGTCGCCCAAGCTGTCATCCCCGGCGATCAGGAGTTGGCGGCCGCTTTCCAACTCCGTGACCAGGGCGGCGGCGCGCTTTTCGCGTTTTGCTTGCAGCAAGCTATCGAGAATGTCGCGGCGCATGGCTTACTCGAGATTTTCCACGAATACCTTGACCTTTCCGCCACAGGCGAGGCCCACCTCCCAGGCGGTCTCGTCGGCGATGCCGAAGTCGAGCAGGCGGGGTTTGCCGTTCTCCATGGCCCCGCGCGCCTCGTGCACCACCGCCCCCTCGATGCAGCCGCCGGAGACGGAGCCCAGCATGTTCCCCTGGTCGTCCACCACCAGGTGGCTGCCAACGGGGCGGGGCGAGGAGCCCCAGGTCGAGACAACGGTCGCAAGCGCGACCTTGCGGCCGGAATCTCGCCATTCCGCCGCTCGCTTCAGCACGTCCTCGCTACTGGCATAGGTCTGCGGTTCGCTCATCCCTGTCGTTCCTCCAGCCAAGCGCTGACCCCTTCCTGCCGCCGGATCGGTGTGCGACTAAGCACGGAGGTCAGGTCCTCTAGGCTCTCCAGGTTGTGCACCGAGTGGACGTCGTCCACATGGGGCATGATGGCTCTTGCCCCTAAGGATTTCGGTTCGTAGGCGTCATAGCGCAAGAGGGGGTTCAGCCAAATCAAGCGCCGGCAGGATTTGTGCAAGCGCTCCATTTCGCGCGATAGGTCCCGGCCGCCCTCTCTGTCGAGGCCATCGGTTATCAGCAAGACCACCGCCCCTTGCCCAAGAACCCGCCGTGACCAGACCCTGTTGAACTCAGTCAGGCAGCTGCCGATGCGGGTTCCCCCGGACCAATCGGTGACCGCGTCTGCCGCCTTCTCCAACGCAACATCGATATCCTTCTGGCGCAGGTAGCGGGTGACGTTGGTCAGCCGCGTGCCGAAGACGAAAGAGTGCACCCGGTCCCGGTCGTTCGTCACCGCGTGCATGAAATGCAGGGCCAGGCGCGAATACCGGCTCATGGACCCCGAGATATCGCAGAGGATAACCAAGGGAGGGTGACGACGGCGGCGCTGCTTCCAGCGCAAGGGAATGCTGTCGGAGCCGCTGCGCAGCGCGGCGCGCAGGCTGGCGCGCAAGTCGGCCCGCTGCCCGGTCCGGCCAGGCTCGAACCGGCGGGTCGGCACCTGCATGATGGGCAGGCGCATGCGCTGAATAGCTTGCTTGGCGCGCTCCAGCTCCTCGGCGCTCATCTTCTCGAAGTCCATGCTCCGTTCCACGTCGCGGTCTGACCAGGTGAGAGCCGCGTCGATCTCGATCTTCTCCTCCTCGGCGTCCTCCGCTTCACTGCCGGCCTTCTCCTTGCGCAGGGCTTCGGCAACCCGTCGGCTGAGTTCCACGCGCTCTTCCGGATCACGGCCGCCGGCCGTCGCGATGTCGGGCAGGAGCAAGGCCCTTAGCCGGTCGAGAAACTGGGGATTGCGCCAGAAGACGTGAAACGCTTGATCGAAGACCTCTTGCTGATCGCGGCGGTTCACGAAGATCGCGTGCAGGGTCCAGTAGAAGTCGTCCCGCCGCCTGAGTCCGACCGCCTCGACCGCTTCGATCGCGGCCAGCAGCTTGCCCGGACCGACCGGCAGGCCGGCGGCGCGCAGTGTGCGCGTGAAGAACATCAGGTTTTCCGCCAGCCGCCCGCCTTCCTCCACCCGGATTTCCTGCTCACGCGCGCGAGATTCCGCCTTCAGGCGCTGGGCCGCTTCCGCGAAGGGATCGACTTGCCGGGGAGTCATGGCTGTTCTAGGCCAGGCGCGCGGCCGCCGCCCCGTGCCTGACCTCGTCGAGGAGCCGCGCGGCCTCGCTGCCTTGAAGTTTCGCAATGTCGTCCTGGTACTTCAGCAGGACCCCGAGTGTGTCGTCCACGGTGGTCGGATCGAGGGCGACCTTGTCCAATTGCGTGAGCGCGTCGGCCCAATCCAGGGTTTCCGCGATACCCGGCAGCTTGAAAAGATCCATGTTCCGGAGCGCTTGGACGAAGGCGACGATCTCCCGGCTTAGGGCCTCCGGTGCGTTGGGGGCTTTGACCCGGAGGATTTCCAGCTCCCGCTCGGCGGAGGGATAGCCGACCCAGTGGTAGAGGCAGCGCCGCTTCAAGGCGTCGTGAATCTCGCGCGTACGGTTAGAGGTGATGATGACGATGGGCGGCTCGGCGGCCTTCACCGTGCCGAGCTCGGGAATGGTGATCTGAAAGTCCGACAAGACTTCCAGCAAGAATGCTTCAAAGGGTTCGTCGGTCCGGTCGAGTTCGTCGATCAGGAGCACCGGTGCGCCGCCGGTATCCGGGCGCAAAGCTTTCAGCAACGGCCGCTCGATCAGGAAGCGTTCGGAGAAGATATCGCTTTCCAAGCTGTCGCGGTCCCGGTCGCCGGTCGCTTCCGAAACGCGGATTTCCACCATCTGGGCCGGGTAGTTCCATTCGTAGACGGCGCTGGAAACGTCAAGGCCCTCGTAGCATTGCAGCCGGACCAGCCGGCGGCCCAGAGTGTCAGCGAGCACCTTCGCGATCTCGGTCTTCCCGGTGCCGGCCTCGCCCTCCAGAAACAGCGGCCGGCCCAGTTTAAGCGCGAGCAGCAGCACGGTTGCCAAACTGCGGTCGCCCACGTAGTCGCCGTCGGAAAGCAGGTCGAGCGTCTCCTCGACCGAGGTCGGCAGGTGGCGGTGGCTGGTGTCCGTCATAGGGTTTCCTTCATCGGCCGGCTGGGCCTGCGAAAACAGCGATGGCGGGAACCTTTCGGATCCCGCCACCGGATTGGGCAACAGGGGTGTTAGCCCTGAGCGGCGGTAACCGCTCGTTTGGCCATCACACTCACAAGATGAGCGCGATAGTCCGCCGAGGCATGGATATCGCCGTTCAACCCGTCGCTGCTGACCGCGATTCCCTCGATGGCCCCGGTAGAGAAATCGCCGGAAAGCGCGCTTTCCATGTCCGAGGCGCGGAATACGCTCGGACCCGCTCCCGTGATCGCGACCCTGACACCGCCGTCCGTCCGTGCGACGAAGGCGCCGACCACGGCGTAGCGCGATGCGGGATTTGGGAACTTCGCATAGGCGGCGGCCTGGGGAACCGGGAAGACGACCGAGATAATGATCTCGCCGCTTTCCAGCGCCGTCTCGAACAAGCCGACAAAGAAGTCATCCGCCGAAATTTCGCGCTGATTGGTGCGAACAGTGGCGCCCAAACCGACCAGGGCGGCGGGATAATCCGCAGCCGGGTCTGCGTTGGCGATTGAGCCGCCCAGGGTCCCGCAGTTGCGCACCTGCGGATCGCCGATCCCTTCCGCAAGCGCCGCCAAGGCTGGGATTTTCGCCTTGACGATGTCGTTGGAGGCGACCTCGGCATGGGTCGTCATGGCACCAATGGCGATTCCGCCGGAGTCCTCGCAGATGCCGGCGATCGCGTCGATCCCTCCAAGGTCGATCAGGTCGGAGGGGCTGGCCAGCCGCTGCTTCATGGTGGGCAGCAGGGTCATACCGCCCGCCATCAGCTTTCCATCGTCCGACGAGGACAGGGTGTTGGCCGCTTCTTCAACCGAGGAGGGGCGGTGATAGGTGAAGTTATACATGGTGTCTCGTTCCTCCCTTACTCGGCGGCCTGGGCCATGCGGTCCTGGCAAGCGCGCCAGACTTTTTCACGGCTGGCGGGCATGTCCATTTCCGTGCCGATGGCATTGGTGATCGCGTTGATCAGAGCGGGCGGTGCCGCGATGGCACCTGCTTCCCCGCAGCCTTTGGCGCCGATCGGATTATGGGTGCACTCGCTGACGGTCATGCCGACCTTGAAGGACGGCAGATCGTCGGCGCGCGGCATGGTGTAATCCATGTAGGAGCCGGTGATGAGCTGACCGCTTTCGTCATAGACGACGCCTTCGGTCATGGCCTGGCCGATGCCCTGGGTCACCCCGCCATGGACCTGACCCTCGACGATCATCGGATTGATGATGACGCCGAAATCGTCGGCTGAGACGAATTGCACGATCTCGGTCTGGCCGGTGTCGGGGTCGACCTCGACCTCGCAGATGAAGCAGCCCGACGGGAACGAGAAGTTCACGGGATCGAAGAAAGATCCCTCTTTCAGGCCCGGTTCCATACCCTCGGGCAGGTTGTGGCCGGTGTAGGCGGCAAGCCCCACCTCGTGCCAGGCCATTTTCTTGTCGGTCCCCGCGACCGAGGCTTCGCCGTTCTCGATCACGATGTCATCTTCGCTTGCCTCAAGCTGGTGGGCGACGATCTTCTTGACCTTCGCCTCGACCTTTTCGAGCGCCTTCATCACCGCCGACATGCCCACCGGGCCGGACCGCGATCCGTAGGTGCCCATGCCGAACTGAACCGAGTCCGTGTCGCCGTGGACGAGCTTGACGTTCTCGATCGGTACGCCGAACTTTTCAGAGGCCAGCTGACAGAACGTGGTTTCGTGCCCCTGTCCGTGGCTGTGGCACCCGGTCAGGATTTCGATGGTTCCGACCGGGTTCACGCGCACTTCTGCGGATTCCCAAAGCCCCACGGCCGCGCCAAGCGAGCCTACCGCAGCCGACGGCGCGATACCTCAGGCTTCGATGAACACCGAATAGCCCAGACCGCGCAGCTTTCCCCGCGCGGCGGCTTCGGCCTTGCGGGCCGGGAAGCCCGCGACATCGGCAAGCGCCTGCGCCTTGTCGAGACAGGCATCGAAGTCACCTGAATCGTACTGCAGGATCACCGGCGTCTGGTAGGGGAATTCACGGATGAAGTTCTTGCGCCGCAGCTCTGCCGGGTCCATCCCC
>JARFRB010000100.1 GCA_029287455.1 Pelagibius litoralis
CCCCTGGGGCTTACCGCCTCACTCCCCGATGGCGCCCGCCCGCGCCAGGGCCGACACGAAGGCTTCGCAGGTCATGCCGGTCCGGACCGCCGGGTGATAGAGAGCCGAAAGCGCGTCCAAGGCGTCCCGTTTGGCGTCCTCGGAGATAGCGCCCGCCTGAAAGGCGAACTCGGGCGTGAGGTGTAGCCCAAGGACGATCGCCATTCCCCGAAACGCGCAGTCATCGAGAGTGTCGCCAACCTCCGACAGCCCAATGCGCAAATAGGCGTTCTCGATGCGATATCTTCGCTGCCGAGGCGGCACCCGCGGCGCCCGGCCCTTGTAGGGAACGTCGGCGTAGGCGAGGCAGCCGCCCGCCCGCATCTCGGTCTCGTAGGCTTCACGGCCTCGCCAGGGGTTGCTGAAACGAATGTCTCCGGCGCGCATGTCCGTGTCGATGTGGATCACGAGGTCGATATCCTGGTACCGCGGCAAGGGGTAAGCGGCGGCGCCGACGAAAAAGTTGACCAGCCCCGGCCCGGGAAAAGCGTCCAGGACGCGCTTCGCCTGCATCCCGACCCGGCGGGCCAAGGGTGTCGCCTGAGTCCAGTCGATCGGTCCGGGCCGCGCCGAGTCGGCGATCAGAATCCGCAGGGGCCGGTCCCAGCGGTAAACGCGGTCGCCGATCACGTAGGTGTCGCTGCCCTCGTGAAAGAAGTGCCGCTCCAGAACGGCCCTGGACACAGCCGACGGCGCGCTCGCGTCCAAATCCAAATCCGCCCGCGCCGGCGCGCCGGCGATACAAAACATTATCGCGGCCAAGAGAAGATCGGCGCGACGCACAGCGGCCGCCAAGACCCCGAGTGCTGGGATGAATGCTGTCATTTTTTGGATCCAGCGACTCCATCTAGAGCTCATTTGTTACCCTGGAAGCCAAATAAAAATTTCCTAATAAAGCCATTATTATTTGGATTTTCGAGATCCATTATCGTCACATTACTCCTGTGATTTTCAATTTTTGCCAACTCATCTCTTGCTTTTTTAGCACTTAAGATACCCATTTGCCGCTTCACGGCGATGTCTTTAGCCCTCAGCTCTCTCGTGCTCGCAATCCTCGCCTGATTGATCAAGCGAATTCGGTGCTCGTTCGCTTCTCGTTTCGCCTTTCCACGCTGACGATTCTTTTCGTTAGTTGCCCGGACAGAAACGCGCGCCTTTCCAATTGCCAGCGCACGGTCTCCTGACTAGCTCCGACACGACCTTCACCGGGATGACGGGGGGCACGCTCTCGGTATGCGCTTGCCGCGAAGGGACCCCACGCACCTTCGAAAGCCTTCCGACCACTTTCGAGCGCTTCGCCCAGGGCTTCTCGGCCGCGGGCTTGGATACGGCGGCGATCCACGGCGCTGCTCTCGTGTGCAGGCTTTGAGCTGCGTTCACTTTGGCGCAAAGCGGCGATGGTCGGCCCGTTCGGCCTGACAACTCCATCGGGCAGAAGGTCTCGCTCTCGCTGAAATCGGGTCAAGCCCTCGCGCAACTCTGTGTCGTACCACCCGTGTAAGCCCAGTCTTGGATTAGGCTTGTAGGCTCCGAATGACATCAAGGAACGCTTTAGGTTCACGACGTCATCTTCGCGGGAGGCTTGATTGGGGCCAACAGTCTCGAACAATCGCAACACCTTAACTCCAGATAGTTTTTATGACGATCTCTCCCCATATGCGAGCATAATAATCATTTCCAAAATAGGTTCGAGTCCTATTTTTATGCTAATATTCCTTTTTTGAGCAGACGCCTTTTAGGCCACGGTATTGGTGCTGCCCTGTGGCTCAGTTTCGAACGGAGGGTTCCGCGATGCGCCAAAAGGTAGGGAATCCAGTTTCCGCTGGCTTACTCGGCTAGATCAGTCCGAACGCTCTGGATTAACAAGTTTCCGGAGCGAAGACGTGTATTCGACTCGCGATAATGAGGGGATTTGCGGTCAGGTTTAGCTATCGCGATAGGCAAGGCCCGGCGCCCATGATAGCCTCCCCGCCTCGACTTCAATCGAGTTCATCCCCCGGAACCGGCCGCACCGCGATGTTCGAGAGCCTCTTGTCCATCTCCCTTGCCTTCTTGATCGTCACGGTTTCGCCGGGGCCGGCGAACATCGCCGTGTCCACGGTGGCCCTGCGCCATGGGCGGCGAAGGGGCTTATGGTTCGGGCTGGGGCTCACCCTTGGCTTGGCGTTTTGGGGGCTCGTGGCGGCGACGGGGATGGGTGCCGTGCTCCAGGCTTCGGCGGAGGCGCTTTTCGCCCTGAAAATCCTCGGCGGCGTCTACCTGTCGTGGCTGGCCTTCAACGCGGCGAAGGCGGCCCTGAAGGGCGTGGCCGAGGAGGCTGGGCCGGGCCGGGATCGCTCATGGGGCCTGCCGCAAGGCTTGCTGCTCAACCTCTCCAACCCCAAGGCGGTCTTCGCCTGGATGGCCGCCTTGTCCATGGGATTGAGCGCCGAGGCCGGTGGCGCCCTGGTTCCGGTCGCTACGGCCCTTTGCATGCTGATCGGGCTTGCCAACTACGCAGGCTATGCCCTGATTTTCTCGCTGCCGGGCATGATGACGGGCTATCGCCGGATCAGCCGCTGGGTCGAAGGTGCCGTGGCCAGCCTGTTCTCCGCCGCGGCCCTCGGCCTCTTCCGCTCCGCGCTCAGCGAGCGCTAGGGTCCAGATCTTGAAGCTTCGCCCCTAAACGTCGCGCTCGACCTTCTCCAGGGCCGCTTGGGCCGCGGCGAGGCGGGCGATGGGAACCCGGAAGGGAGAGCAACTCACATAGTCGAGGCCCAGCGTCTGGCAGAAGCGGATCGAGGCGGGGTCGCCGCCATGCTCGCCGCAGATGCCGAGCTTGAGGTCCGGACGGGCGGCGCGGCCCCGCTCGGCGGCGATCCCAACCAGCTCGCCCACCCCCTCGATATCAAGGGAGATGAAGGGATCTTGCTCGACGATGCCCTCGCGCTCGTAGGCGGGCAGGAAGTTGCCCGAGTCGTCCCGTGACAGGCCGAAGGTGGTCTGGGTGAGATCGTTCGTGCCGAAGGAAAAGAACTCCGCCGTGCGCGCGATGTCCGCGGCGCGCAGGGCTGCGCGCGGCAGCTCGATCATGCTGCCGGTGATGTAGTCGACGCGGGTTCCGCTCGCCTGCTCCACCTCCTGGGCGACCCGGTCCACCAGCGCCTTCAATATCTCCAGCTCGCGCGGGAAGGCGATGAGCGGGATCATGATCTCGGGCACCACGGTCTCGCCGGAGCCGGCCTTTACCTCGGCGGCGGCTTCGAAGATGGCCCGCGCCTGCATCTCATAAATCTCGGGATAGGTGATTCCCAGGCGGCAGCCGCGATGGCCGAGCATGGGATTGGTCTCCTCGAGCTTCAGGATGCGCGCGCGCACATGCTCCACGCTAACGCCGGCCGCGTCGGCCACATGGCGCATGTCCTCCTCACGGTGGGGCAGGAACTCGTGCAAGGGCGGGTCGAGCATGCGGATGGTGACCGGCAAGCCCTTCATGATGGTGAAGATCTCGACGAAGTCCTGGCGCTGCATCGGCAGAATCTTGTCCAGGGCCTTGCGCCGCCCCTCGGCGGTGTCGGCGACAATCATCTCCCGCACGGCGACGATGCGGTCCGAATCGAAGAACATGTGCTCGGTGCGGCAGAGGCCGATGCCCTCCGCCCCGAAGTTGACCGCCGTGCGGCAATCCGCCGGGGTCTCGGCGTTGGTGCGCACCTTCATCACCCGAACGGCGTCCGCCCAGGTCATCAGCTTGGCGAAATCGCCGGTGAGCTCCGGCTGAATGGTCTGGACCTCACCCAGCATGACCTCGCCGGTCGCGCCGTCGATGGTCACAAGATCGCCCTCCGACAGTTCCACGTCGCGCACGCGCATCTTGCCGGCCTTGTAATCGATCCTGAGTTCGCCAGCGCCGGAGACGCAGGGGCGGCCCATGCCGCGCGCCACCACGGCCGCGTGGCTGGTCATGCCGCCACGGGTGGTCAGGATGCCTTGGGCCGCATGCATGCCGTGGATGTCCTCGGGGCTGGTCTCGATCCGGCAGAGCAGCACTTTCTCACCGGCCTGGGCCCGCTGCTCGGCCTTGTCGGCGGTGAAGACGATCCGTCCGAAGGCGGCACCCGGCGAGGCCGGCAGACCGCGCGCGACGACGCGGCGCTCCGCGTCGGGATCGAGAGTCGGATGCAGAAGCTGGTCGAGGGAGGCGGGATCGATGCGGGTGACCGCCTCCTCCGGAGTGATCAGCCCCTCCTCCACCATCTCGGCGGCGACCCGCAAGGCCGCCTGGGCGGTACGTTTGCCCGCGCGGGTCTGCAGCATGTAGAGCGTGCCGGACTGCACGGTGAACTCGATGTCCTGCATGTCCTTGTAGTGGCGCTCCAGCAGGCCGCGCACCACCAGAAGCTGCTCGAAGACCTGGGGCATGACCTCTTCCATGGCGGGCAGGTCGGAGTGGTTCTTGGCCTTGCCGGCCAGGGTGATGTTCTGGGGCGTGCGAATGCCGGCGACAACGTCCTCGCCCTGGGCGTTCACCAGGTACTCGCCATAGAAAGCGTTCTCGCCGGTGGCCGGATCGCGGGTGAAGGCGACGCCGGTGGCGCAGTCCTGGCCCATGTTGCCGAAAACCATGGCCTGCACGTTGACTGCCGTCCCCCAATCCTCGGGGATATGATGGAGCCGGCGGTAGGTGATTGCCCGTTGATTCATCCAAGAGCCGAAGACCGCGGTGATCGCGGCCCAGAGCTGGTCCTTGGGGTTTTGCGGAAAGGGCTCGCCAGTCTTCTCGACCACCTTCGCCTTGAACTCCTCGATGATCGCCTGCCAGTCCTCACTGGTGAGATCCGTGTCGAGGTGCACGTTCCGGTCTTCCTTGGCGAGCTCGAGAATTTCCTCGAAATAGTGATGGTCCACGCCCAGCACCACGTTGCCGAACATCTGGATGAAGCGCCGGTAGCTATCGTAGGCGAAGCGGGAGTCACCCGAACGCTTGGCCAGGCCCTTCACGGTCTCATCATTGAGGCCCAGGTTCAGAACCGTGTCCATCATGCCCGGCATGGAAACCCGGGCACCCGAGCGCACGGAAACCAGCAGGGGATTTTCCGCGTCACCGAAGCGGGCGCCCACGCTTTCCTCGATCCGGGCCAGCGCCGTGTCGACGGCTCCTTCCAGCCCCTCGGGATAGCGTCCGCCGCCGGTGTAGTGGGTACAGACTTCCGTGGTGATGGTGAAGCCGGGCGGAACCGGCAATCCGATCGCGGCCATCTCGGCCAGATTGGCACCCTTGCCGCCCAGAAGGTTGCGCATCCCCGCGCCGCCTTCCGACGAACCGCCCCCGAAATAGTACACCGGATTGTTCATTTCTGCCGTCCCAAGTGTCTCAGTCCGAACCGCATGACCACGTTTGTTCATCATCGCCAATATTTTAACTATTTTTTTGTTAAATAGCCCAATAAAGAGCAATTAACTGATTTTCAGTTATTAACCTCAAGTCTACCCCTAACCCTCGATCATCGAGAACTCGGCGACGCTTCCGAGGGTTCGGCCGATTTTCGCCAGAAGCTTTAACCGATTCTCCCGGAGCCGCGCATCCTCGACATTGACGGTGACCGCGTCGAAGAAGGCATCCACCGGCGCGCGCAGCTGGGCCAGGGCCTCCATTGCAGCGACGAAATCTTCCCGATCGATCGCGGCCGAGGCATTGTCCGCCGCCTGCTCCAGCGCGGTGAAGAGGCTCACCTCTTCGGGCAATTCGAAAGCCGCGGGCAAAATCTCACCGCCGAAGTCCCGCTGATCGTTCTTCGACTCTATGCGCACGATGTTGGCGGCTCGGCGATAGGCGACGAGCAAATTCGCCCCGTCATCGCTCTCCAGGAAGGCCGTCAAGGCCTCCACCCGCAGGAGCAAGCGCACGAGATCGTCCTCTCCGCCGAGTGCGAAGACCGCTGAAATCAGGTCATGCCGCGTTCCACGATCACGCAAGCTGACCTTCAGGCGGTCCGCGAAAAAGTCGAGCAGATCGCGCGCCGTGTCTTCGTCCCGCGCGCCGTATCCCGAGAGAGCCATCCCCAGCGCCTGGCCTAGCGGCAGGCGCAAGCGATTCTCGACAATCAGGCGAATGACGCCAAGCGCCGCGCGCCGGAGGGCGAAGGGATCCTTGGATCCGGTCGGTTTCTCGCCGATGGACCAGAATCCGGCCAAGGTATCCAGCTTGTCCGCCAGCGCCACCGCCACGCTGACTGGCGCGCGCGGGCAGGCGTCGCTGGGGCCCTGCGGCGCGTAGTGCTCGGCGATGGAGTCGGCGACCTCGGCGGGCTCTGCGTCGTTCAGCGCGTAGTAGCGGCCCATGATCCCCTGGAGTTCCGGAAACTCGCCCACCATGCCCGTGGTGAGATCCGCCTTCGCCAGGCGCGCGCCCGAACGCACCTGCGCCCGCTCCGCACCCGGGATCCAATCCGACAGGCCGACCGCCAAGGCTTCGATGCGGTCCACCTTGGCCTCCAGGCTGCCCAGCTTCGCGTGGAAAACCATGTCCTTGAGCTTGTCCAGGCGGCTTTCCAGGGAGGCCGAGCGGTCTTGCTCCCAAAAGAACTCCGCGTCGGAGAGACGCGCCCGCAAGACGCGCTCATTGCCGGCGATGATGTTCGCCCGCCGCTCAGAACCTTCGGGCGCGGTCATGTTGGAGATCACGATGAAGCGCGCGGCCAGGCGGTCGTCGGGCCCGAGCAACGAAAAGTATTTCTGGTGGCTGCGCATGGAGGTGGACAGCACCTCGGGCGGAAGCGACATGAAGCGCTCGTCAATCTTTCCCATCAGCGCGACCGGCCATTCCACAAGACCGGTCACCTCGTCCAAGAGGCCCGCGTCCTCTTTCACCATCAAATCGGCATCCCCCGCGAGCCGAGCGGACTGCTCGGCGATCGAACGGCGCCGCTCGGCATGGTCGAGCAGAACCTTGCCGCGACGCAGCTGTTCGGAGTAGTCGGCAAAAGTGGTGACTCGAAAGGGCTCCGGCGACAAGAAGCGGTGCCCGACCGAAGTATCTCCGAAATCAATCCGCTCAAGGCCCGGTTCGCCCACTCCCAGCTCGATGAAGCCGGGCAGCGGCGCGCCATCGAAGACCGCCAGCACGGATTTGAGCGGGCGCACCCAGCGGAAGCGGTGCCGCCCCCAGCGCATCGACTTCGGCCAAACGAACTCCGCGACGCTCGCACCCACTGCTTCGGCTAAAACCTCAGGGGACGGGCGGCCGGAAATCCGGCGCACCGCGAAATAGAAGCTGCCCTTGGGCGTCTCTCGGATTTCGGCTTCATCAAGCGACGTCAACCCGTTGGCCTTGAGGAAGCCGCCGGTGGCCTGAGGCGGCGCACCGACTTTCGGGCCCTTACGCTCTTCCTCCACGTCCGGCTGCCGCGACGGTAGGCCTTGCACATGCACCACCAAGCGGCGCGGCGTGACAAAGGACTCCGCCGCCTCCGACACCATCCCGGCCGAGTCCAAGCGGCGCAGCAAAGCGGCCTTAAGCTCCTCCGCGGCGCGCTGCTGCATACGCGCGGGGATTTCCTCGGACAGCAGTTCGACAAGCAGGTCAGGCACGTGACGGCTCCACCGCTTGGCTATCCTGGTTCTTGGAGAAACCCTTCACCCAGGCTTCGCAAGAGCCCTTGGCGAGGGCACGAACCCGGCCAATATAGGCCTGGCGCTCGGTCACAGAGATTACCCCGCACGCGTCCAAGAGATTGAATAGGTGGCTCGCCTTCATGCAGAAGTCATAGGCCGGCAAGGCGAGCTGGGCGGCCAGCGCGCGCTGGCACTCCGCCTCGGCGTCGTCGAAGTGGCGGAACAGCATGGCGGTGTCAGCCTGCTCGAAGTTGTAGGCGGAGAATTCTTGCTCGGCGCGCAGGAAGACGTCGCCATAGGATTTGCCGCCCCTGTCGCTGGGTACGCCGTCCCAATCGAGATCGAAGACGTTGTCGACCCCTTGCACGTACATGATGAGCCGTTCCAAGCCGTAGGTCAGCTCGACCGGCACCGGGTCGCAGTCGATGCCGCCCACTTGCTGGAAATAGGTGAACTGCGTCACCTCCATGCCGTCGCACCAGACCTCCCAGCCCAAGCCCCAGGCGCCCAGCGTCGGGCTCTCCCAATCGTCCTCCACAAAGCGGATGTCGTGCTCTTCCGGCAGGATCCCGATAGCGCGCAGCGAGCCCACGTAGAGGTCCTGAATGTCCGGCGGGCTGGGCTTCATCAGCACCTGGTACTGGTAGTAGTGCTGCAGACGGTTCGGGTTGTCGCCATAGCGCCCATCGGTCGGGCGGCGCGAGGGCTGCACGTAGGCGCAGTTCCAGACCTCGTCGGGGCCCAGCGCGCGCAGGGTGGTGGCGGGGTGAAACGTCCCCGCCCCCACCTCCATGTCGTAGGGCTGCAGGATCACGCAGCCGCGCTCGGCCCAATAGCTTTGCAGCTTCAGGATCAAAGCCTGAAAGCAGGTCTCGGGAATGGCGGATTTCTTGGGCATGTCGCGGGTCGGCGGGTCTCTCAGCGCGAGAAGCGGCGCGGGCGAGGAACCCTATCGGCGCGCCACGCCGGAATCAAGCGGTCGGCGGCGGGAAACCGCGAAGCATCAACTTCCGCGAAACATCCCCGAAGAAGGTCAATAAGGGCAATTGGGCTTGCCGCAGGACTGGGCCGATTTGGCGGGCACGTAAACGCCGCAAACCGGGCATTGAACCATGTCCTCGGTCTTCTCTGGTTTCGTGGACTTCTTGGGCGCCTTGCCCTGGCCCTCACGCAGCTTCGCCTCCGCCTTGCGCGCGGAGTCCATCCGGCCGACGAGTTTGAATCCGTACCACACGGCTAAAATAACGCCGGCCAAGACAAGCAGTTTGGTGAGCGACGGCAATCCGAACATGCGAGGTTATTAGGGGCTTGGGCGCCCGGCGGTCAAGCATTCGGCCACGTCTGCTGGTCCAAGCCCGCTCCCTATAGCCCGTAGCGGCCCCAGAGCGCACGCTCTTCGAGAGCCGATAGAAAATTTTCTCCGAGCGAGAGCGCAATATCTTCCGACAATCCGTTCCAGGACCCGGGGATCACGCCGAGACGGCGCGGGAACGGTCCCCTGGAAGGCGCAACCAGCTTGAGCTTACAATTCGCACCGAAGCGGCGGCGGGTTTCCTCGCGAAGGTCCGCGATGCCGTCGATCAGCCCAAGCTCCCGCGCTCCGCGCCCGCTCCAGAAGGCGCCGGAGAAGACCTCCTTGGCGTCACCGGATAGCCGTTCGCCCCGGCTTGTGCGGACCTGCGTCTTGAAAGCCTCGTGGATTTCCTCCTGCAGGTGCTTCAACCGCTCCACATCGGCGGTCTCCACCGGCTTGAAGGGGTCGAGCAGGGATTTCTTATCCCCCGCCGTGTAAAGTCGCCGCTCCACCCCCAGCTTCGCCATCGCCTCCTGGAACCCGAAGCCGGAGGAGATCACCCCGATGGAGCCAACGACGGAGGTCTCTTGGGCGAAAATCTCGTCGGCCGCGCAGGCCAGCCAATAGCCGCCGGATGCCGCCACATCCTCGCAAAAAGCCAGGACCGGCACCTGCTTTTCCTTCGCGAGGTCCCGGATCCGCTTTGCGATCAAGGTGGACTGCACCGGCGAGCCCCCGGGCGAATTGATCTGCAGGGCCACGGCCGCGAGACGCGGCAGCTTGAAGGCACGCTCGATGGGCTCCGCCAAGCTGGCCATGCTCAGGCCGCCTCTCAGCGAGCGCATTCCGATCACTCCAGATAGCCGCAAGACCCCGACGATCGGGGGCGGCTCGCGGAATCGCTTCAGAGGAATCCAGGTAAGGGCTTTGGCTGTATCCATGGGGGCCAAAATGGCGCAAGCGGGAGGCGGTGAAAAGCGGATTCCGTCCCGGCGCGGATTACGGGGCGCCTTCGAGATCCAAGGGCTTGGCCGCGCGCAGGATGCCCTCGGCCTCCTCGGTGAAGGCAGACTCGGGTCCGTGTAGGGTCAGGCCCGGCAGCAGACGGGCTGGCGCTCGGCTTTTGGCGCGCGCGGACACGATGACCCGCTTGGCCGGTTGCCCGGCCCGGGGCCAAACCGGAAAGACGCGCAATGACCCCGCCTTGCCCATCAGGGCGGCGAGAACGTGCTCAAGCCGGTCGGCCCGGTGAATGACGGTCAGTGACCCTTTGGGTTTCAGGCAGCTCAAGGCCGCGCCGAGCCAAGCGTCCAGGCTAGCGGACCCTTCCAGATGGGCCATGGCCCGGCTGGTATCCTTCGCGGCCGTGGCCTCTCCGCTGGGCAGAAAGGGCGGGTTGAGCATGACATGATCGAAACGTCCGGAGTACGCGGGCGGAAGGGCCAGGACATCTCCCGTCTGGGCGTGGAAGAACTCCGCCACCCCGTTCAATTCAGCGTTACCGCGCGCCAGATCGACCAACTCCGCCTGCAACTCCAAGCCTGTGACGCGGCAACCCGGAACCCGGGCCAAGAGGCAGAGGGCGGCCGCCCCCACGCCACAGCCGAGATCCAGGACCTCTTCGCCCGGCTTGGCTGGCACGGATGCCGCCAAAAGCACCGGGTCGATCGCCACCCGGTAGCCCTCAAGGGGTTGCAACAGCCTGACGTGCCCCCCATGCAGTCGATCCTCGCTCACGCCCGGGCAAAGCGTCGTCACCAGAGCCTCTCCTCGGGACCCTGCTCCTCCCCGGCCTCCTCCAAAACGCGCCTGGCCTTTTCGTAGTCCTCGTTCAGGACCATGAGGCGCCGCGGTATCGCCAGCGCAGAACCCTCGAGCACGGAGGCGTGGCTATCCAGCACCAGGCTCTCCAAACCCGCCTCGCTCAGCAAGGCCTGCAGCCAGGAAAGCTTGACCAGGTCGTTGGTGCGCAGCAGTTCCTTCATGAGTGAACGTTAATCCTTCTGTTACAGGGCGTTCCCAGCCGCCCGGCGGCGCGGTTCCGCTTGACCGGCTGGCCCGCCCGCTTATGCTTGCGGGCAAGGGCGAAACCGAGGGGACGGAGGCGAACAAGGCCCCGGTGGCAGGAAGGGCTTCGCGCTCCCGCCACGAAGTTAGGAGAAGAAGGTGGCTTTAGCCACGAACGCGAAAACACTGCAAAGCCCTCCTCCCCGGTCGGGATTGGAGCCACTTGCCGATATCTGCGCGGAAGATCTGAAGCGCGTCAACGGCATTATCCTCGAGATGATGCAATCGCCGGTCGCGTTGATCCCGCAGCTCGCCGGCCACATCATCGCCGCCGGGGGCAAGAGGCTGCGGCCGCTGCTGACCTTGACCTCGGCGAGGCTGTGCGACGCCGAAGGCGACCGCCAGATGGCGCTTGCCGCCTGCGTGGAGTTCATCCACACCGCCACCTTGCTGCACGACGACGTGGTGGATGACAGCGACCTGCGCCGGGGTCAGGCGACCGCCAATGCCCTCTGGGGCAACAAGGCAAGCGTCCTGGTGGGCGATTTCCTGTTTAGCCGCGCCTTCCAGTTGATGGTCGCCGACGGCTCGCTCAAGGTCTTGAAGGCGCTCTCGGACGCCTCCGCCACCATCGCGGAGGGCGAGGTCCATCAACTGATCACCGCCAACGACACCGAGACGCGCGAGGTGGACTACCTTGACGTGATCCGCGCCAAGACGGCCGCCCTCTTCGCCGCGGCCTGCCAAGTGGGCGCCATCGTGGGCAACCAGCCCGATGACAAGGAACTGGCGCTCTTCGACTACGGCATGAACCTGGGCATCGCCTTCCAGCTTGTCGATGACGTCCTCGACTACTCAGCGGCGCAGGCGGAGCTGGGCAAATCCGTGGGCGACGATTTCCGGGAAGGCAAGATGACCTTGCCGGTGGTGCTGGCCTACGAACGGGGCAGCGACGAGGAGCGAGCCTTCTGGCGGCGCTGCCTGGAGGAGCTGGACCAGTCGGACGGCGATCTGGAGCGCGCGCTCGACCTGATGATCCGGCACCGGGCCTTGGAGGACAGTATCGACCGCGCCCGCGGCTTCGGCGCCTCAGCCCGCGCCGCGCTGATGGTCTTTCCGGACCGTCCGGAACGCCGGGCGCTGCTGGAGGTCGTGGATTTCTGCGTGGAACGGGCGTTCTAACGCCCCTGAGGCCTGGTCGGGGAGAGAGGATTCGAACCTCCGGCCCCCACGTCCCGAACGTGGTGCTCTACCAGGCTGAGCTACTCCCCGGTTTTAGGCTGCCCGCCAACCGACCTGCGAAGCGGGCGAGGCTGTATAACCGCTCGCACCGATGGATGCAACGGCGGAAGGCCGGGAATCGGTGATCCGGCCCCATTGCCGCGAACGGGCCACCCATAGGCGCTTGGGCGTCAGGCCGCCTCTTCGTCGAGCCGGGCCAGCAGGAAGGCCCGGTCGGACTCGGTGAAGGCGTTGTCGTGGTCGAAGAAAGTGAGCAAACGCTCAAGCAAACGCTCGACGAAGCGCGCCCGCTCGTTCTCGCCGCCCTCGTAGTCGGTCTGGGTGACAACTTCGATGGCGGCGCGAAATGGCGGAAAGAGTGGTTCGGGAAATCCGGCCTTGCGGTAAAGGGAATGGAAACCCAGACCGCCGGGGTCGTGGATCAAAGTGCGCGCATTGGCCAGCGAGACCTTCGCAGCCTGCGCCAAGGCAGCCTCGAAGAAGGCCAAATCCCCAACCGAGAGCGCGCGCAACACAAGCGAGGGTGTTAGGCCACCGCGCCGATGGATCGAGGCGACCAGGTTCTCCAAGGCTGCCTCGCCGAACCCGGGGCCGAAGGCCGCCGCCGCGGCGCGCGCCCGCACTTGCAGGACCAGCTTGGCCGCGAGATCCGGCTGGGTGGCGCCTTTCTCGTTCAAGACATCGTGCAGGCGCTCGGTCAAATCCAAAAAAGGCGGTCGGCGAGACCATCGGGCAAGCGCACGCGGCGGCTGAGCACATCGGCCACCCGGCCGCTTTCGCCAAAGGTTTCCATCACGGCGACGAGCCCGCTCTCGCTGATCCGCGCACCCTCGTTGCCCACCAGCTTCGAGACAACGGACTCCTCGCCCCTGGCGATCAGAGCGTCGGAGAGCTTTTCCGAGACCTCGGCGCGCTGGGCAACCGCGCTCTGGCGGGCGGTCGAACCCGTGCCGACGATTTCGAGCAGGTCCTCCTCGCTTAGCACGGTGCTTTCGCGCAGGACCGGCAAGGAGACGGCATCAACATCGTTCGCGAGTGCCAAGGCCACATCCCTGGGGATATCGCACGACGCCTTTATCTCCTGCGCTAAAGCCTCGCGCACCGCTTCCGCCGCGTCCTTCACGAGGGCCTTGAAGACCTCCGAGGCAATCTCTCGCTCGGCCGTGCTGAGCCCTTCGCTCTCGTACGCAGCCGCGATCTTCGAAGCGGTTGCGGCGCGACGAAGCGGCGTCGGCTCGGACATCAAACGTGCAACATCTTGTTTCGACAGACCCTCGGCCATCGCCTTCATCTCCAAACCCCAATCAACTTGTAATTGCACGCGGCAGGTTAATAGTCGATAAAGAGCTGAAACCCGGCGGAGGCGAGAGCTTGGGTTTACGGCAACGTGATCGCCTGTGACTGGCTCTCGAGTTTTGCCTATGCTTCGATCACCTTAGAGCAGTGTTTCACAAAGCGTGGGGAGCAAGAGGCGATGCTGCGCTGGTTACGGGCAACTGGGCTCTTTCTCCTGGCCTTCGGCATCGGGCAGGCTTTGGCCAATGAGCCCATCGAGGTCATGAGCGCCGAGCAAGCGCTCGTGGAATCGCAATCGGGCGAGCGCGTGCTCATCGACGTGCGCTCCCCTTCCGAATGGCGCGAGACCGGCATACCGGAGACCGCCGAGGCCGTGACGATTCACGACCCCCGGGGTCTGCCCGCCTTCGTCCAGGAAGTGATCGACCGGACCGGGGGCGACCGCGAGCGGCCCGTCGCCTTCATCTGCGCGACCGGTGTACGCTCCGCCTACGCGACACAGCTTCTGCGCGATGCCGGATACCAGGATGTCGTGAACGTGAAGGAAGGCATGTTCGGCAGCGACGCCGGCAGCGGCTGGCGCGAAAAGGGCTTACCCATCGCCGAGTGCCAGAACTGCTGAGCGCCTAACGCTCCAACTGGGCCTCAAGCTCGGAGATTTTCCCCTCGATCGAGACATCCAGCAAGGACGTGACTTCCAGGTCCCGATCCTCGAAGACGTCCGGCGGGTTGTGATGGCGGCGCCAGGCCTCGACCGCTTGGTCGCGGGCCTTGATGAGTTCGACCACCTCCTGCTCGAACAAGACCAGCATCGCCGAGACCCAACGATTGGCCGGCCAGGAGGGCCGGGCGTGATCGATCTCGAAGTTCTCCAGCATTTCGATGACGTCCGGGGCGGCGTACCAAGTCTCGCCGGTGACCCACCGGTTGACGGTGAAGAGGCAGATCGGAAAGCCCTTGGTATCCATCGAAATCGCCACGATGTGGGAAATCGCGTCGTTTCCAACCTTGGTCAGCGGCGAGTTCGGCACCGGCAGGGGCTTAATATGCGCCGGCATCCCCTGTGGCCGCAGAAAGGTGTGGAAATGCCCGTGCTCCCCGGGAAAGCGCTGATCCTCAGGATGCGCGTGGTAGTAGTACTGTGCGTGGGTTTCGGCGTCGTAAACATCGCCAGGCGGATAGTGGTCCCACTCGAAGAAGGTCCCGTTGCCCCTTAGAACCTCGCCGACCACGTTGTCGCCGGTCTTCGCCAAGAGGCGATGGATGTTCCAAATCTCCCGGCCGGCGGCGAGCATTCGCCGCAAATCCCCCGCCTCCGGGCGGGCGAGACCGGCAAGGCTCGGGCGGATGACGCCCGCTTTGTCCGCGGTGGCGTTCGAGAAACTGTGCAACAAGCTAGCCTATTCAGCGAGTGTCCAGGACAAGGAAGCAAGATTGCTGTGCCGCCCGGTGGTCGCGCAAGGGGCGGATTGGACAAAACACCCGATTTAGAAAACGAAACGGCGGACGAACCGAAGCTCATCCGCCGCAACGCTTGGTAAGTGGCTGGAAAGGAAGCCGAGGTTAAGCGGCCGCGTTTTCCAAAACCTTCGCGGGCTTCTTGGCCTTCGCGGTGCCGATGGCGATGCTGCGCGGCTTCTTCGCCTCGGGAACCTCGCGGGCGAGATCCACGTGCAGCATACCATTCTCAAAGCTGGCGCCGGTGACCTGGATGTGGTCGGCCAACTGGAAGGTCCGGCTGAACGAGCGGGTCGCGATGCCGCGGTGCAAGTACTGGCGATCCTTATCGCCGTCCTTTTCCTTGCGGCCCTCAACCAACAACGAAGCCTCCTGAACGGTCACGTTCAGCTCGCTCTCCGCGAAGCCGGCAACCGCCATGGTGATCCGATAGGTGTCCTCGCCGGTTTTCTCGATGTTGTAGGGCGGATAGCTGGTGCCCGTGTCAACGCGCGCGGCGTTGTCCAGCGTCTGCATCATCCGATCGAAGCCGACGGTGGCACGAAAAAGGGGAGAAAAATCATAACTACGCATATCCATATCCTCCAAGAGCGATAGGTTGATGCGGTCCACCACATGGTCTGACCGCGGTTACTAATGCGGATCGCGGTTCGGAAACCCAAGTTGCGGCGTTTCCTCGCGATCTGAACCTTAGGTGGGGATTGCGGCCCCATTTGCAAGAGGCCGAACGCAAGGGGAGAGTCCCCGTTTCGCGGACCTCGGAAACTCCACCTTAAGGCACACTCCCTTAGACTGGCTTCCCCGTTTGGCGCTAAGAGCCTAAAATATAACAGGAATTCACGACGGACTTGAGGATGGGAGCGCGCCAAGATGGCCCGACTGGATGGCACCCACGCGATGTTCGAGAAGACCTATCAGGAAGCTCTCGGGCTCACGCGGGAAGCCCGCGACTACGTCGCTTTCCAAGAGAGGCGTGACCAATCAAGCCTGGTGCCACTCGATCAACTTACAGCGTCCTGCGAGTCCATGCGGGTCACGGCGCGCCTGACCCAGGTCATGGCCTGGCTCTTGGTACAGAAGGCGGTCCACCAGGGCGAGATGACCCGCGAGCAAGCGGCGGATCCCGAACTGCGCCTAGCGGGGCAGCATATCTGCGGCGTCAGCAATCAGCAGGTCAACGAGACTCTGCCACCGCGCCTACGGGACTTACTGGAAAGAAGCCACCAGCTCTACCGGCGCATTGAGCGCTTAGACGCCCTAATGGACGGCTGACCGTCGCGCGGCGAGGTTCCCCGGAAAAACGAAGGGCGCCACCCCGAAGGAAGGCGCCCGAGCGATCGGCATTTAGCCTCTACCGCCTCAGGACTTCATCCCAAGCCCGGAGAAGCGCTTGCGGAACTTCGCCATTTGCCCGCCGGTCTCGCTAACCCGGTGCACGCCGGTCCAGGCCGGGTGGGTTTTGGGGTCGATGTCCAGGCGC
Organism: Pelagibius litoralis; assembly: GCA_029287455.1. Classification (GTDB taxonomy): domain Bacteria; phylum Pseudomonadota; class Alphaproteobacteria; order Kiloniellales; family DSM-21159; genus JARFRB01. Next base: position 16,410 of record JARFRB010000100.1, read on the forward strand.
AACGAGTCGCCGTCCTTCCCGTAGGTCGAGCGCGTCTTGAACTCGCTTCCATCGGTCATCACGACGGTAATCTCGTGGTAATCGGGGTGAATATCTTTCTTCATGGCCGGTCACTCCAAAATCAGCCGCGCTCTATATCCGACCCCGGTGGCGAACGCAAGGGCTAGGCTGCGTGCCGCCGAAACCCTATTGATATGTCGCCATGTCCAGATTTAGAGAGCCATCCCCCACCGAGTCAAACAAGGCATACCCTCGCGAGCAAAGCCGAAACTTCGCCGTGCTCCTGGAGCTCTGGCCCTTCCTGCGTCCCTATGGACGCCAGATCGCGGGGGCTGGCGCTGCATTGGTGATCGCCGCCGGCACCTTGCTTGGATTGGGCTTCGGCTTGCGCATGATGGTCGATCAAGGCTTCGCGCCCGGCAACGCGGAGCTGTTGGATCAGGCGGTCTTGGTGCTGTTCGCCGTGATCGTGGTGCTGGCCTGCGCCTCCTACGCCCGCTTTTATCTTGTGTCTTGGTTGGGCGAGCGGGTCGTTGCCGACCTGCGCAAACGGGTTTTCGATCACATTATCCGTCTGAGCCCAGGCTTCTTCGAGGTGACGCGCACGGGCGAAGTGCTCTCCCGGCTGACGACCGATACCACCTTGCTGCAAACCGTTGTCGGCACCTCGGTATCGATCGCGCTACGCAACCTGCTGCTTCTCGTCGGGGGTCTTGGGCTGCTGATCTTCACCTCGCCCAAGCTCACGGGCTTGGTCTTGCTGGTCGTTCCGCTGGTGATTGCGCCGATCCTGATCTTTGGGCGCAAGGTGCGGCGCTTGAGCCGGGAAAGCCAGGACCGGGTGGCGGACGTCGGGGCCTACACCGAAGAATCCCTCAACGCGATCCGCACGGTCCAGGCCTTCACACACGAAGCCATCGATCATGCCCAGTTCGCCGGCCAGGCCGAAGCGGCATTTACCACCGCGATCGGCCGGATCCGGGCGCGCGCCACGTTGACCGCCTTGGTGATCCTGCTGGTCTTCGGGGCTATCGCCGCGATCCTTTGGGTCGGCGGCCACGACGTGATCGCGGGCCGTGTCACCCCTGGCGAGCTTTCGGCCTTTGTTTTCTACGCTGTCGTGGTGGCCGGGGCGGTCGGTGCGCTCAGCGAGGTCATCGGCGATCTGCAGCGTGCCGCGGGCGCAATGGAGCGGCTGATCGATCTTTTGGCGACCCCTCCGGACATCCAGGCGCCAGCGCGGCCTCACCCCTTGCCAAGCCCCCCGCGCGGCGCGGTGGGCTTCGTAGATGTCGCCTTCACCTACCCCGCCCGGACGGAGGTGCCCGCCCTCCTGGACTTCAACCTGACGGTCCAGCCGGGAGAAACCGTCGCCTTGGTTGGCCCCTCCGGCGCGGGCAAGACGACTGTCTTTCAACTGCTTTTGCGGTTCTACGATCCGGTCGAAGGAGCGGTCACGCTCGATGGCGTGGATCTGCGCCAGGCCGACCCGCAAGACCTGCGCCATCGGATCGGCCTAGTGCCGCAAGACAGCGTGGTGTTCGGCGCGAACGCTTGGGAGAACATTCGCTATGGCCGGCCCGGCGCCAGCGACGAAGAGGTGCGCGCAGCGGCCGAGGCGGCGGCCTGCACGGAATTCCTGGATACTCTCCCGCAGGGCTTCGACACCTTCCTTGGCGAAAAGGGCGTGCGCCTGTCCGGCGGGCAGCGCCAGCGCATCGCTATCGCCCGAGCAATTCTGCGCGACCCGGCCGTGCTCCTGCTCGACGAAGCCACCTCCGCCTTGGACGCGGAGAGCGAGCAACTGGTGCAGCGCGCGCTTGAGCGGCTGATGCGTGGGCGCACCACCTTGGTGATTGCCCACCGCCTCGCCACCGTGCTGAAGGCTGACCGGATCGTTGTGATGGACCAAGGCCGTATCGTCGCCAGCGGGGATCACCAGGCCCTGATCGCTGACCGGGATGGCCTCTACGCCCGCCTCGCGCGCCTGCAATTCGATCAAGCCGCTGCCTTGGAATCCAAGCGCCAAGAGGTGGTCGCGGAGGCTCGAAAGGGCGCTCTGCCCTAGGGTTCTGACCTAGCTGCCAAGCCTAAGCACCGCGGGCTCGCTGCCACGCCGCCGGAAGACGGCGACGGACCAAGGGCTGGTCCAGGTCGCGAACCCGCTACCGGAGGCGTTGTCACCCCTTGGCGATTGCGCCCGGTAGACAATCTCCAAAGAGCTGCCATCCTGCCGAAGCCCTTCGATCAGAACCCGCAAGGCTTCACCCTGATGAGGGCCTAGAAAGACGGCGGTGGCAAGTTCCTCGCCGGTCCTAAGTTCGCGTGGCGGGGGCAAGCCGATAAGCCGCCACATTGCCTCCCACTCGTCCTGATCGACCGCGAGCATGCGGGAGGGGCGCGTCATGGAGGAGTTCCCGCCGTTCCAGCCCTGAAGGGGCGGCTCATAGCCATATCCACCGCTCGGCGCCTGCGTGCACCCGGACAGCGCCAAGATCGCCGCGAAACCGGCGATAACGGCAAGTGCTCCGGTGCCTAACCTCATGGCCCTCGCGTCCTACTGCATTACGATCCTGGGCGCCTGACGGGCGCCGGTGCGCGCGGCAAGCTTGTCGCGCAGGGTCTCGGCGATCCGCAAGTAGGCCTGTGCCTGGGCACTGTCCGGCTGGGACACGACCAAGGGCCGGCCCTCGTCGGAGGTTTCGCGGATAGCGATATCCAGAGGCACCTCACCCAAGAAATCCATGCCCAGCTTCTCCGCTTCTCGTCGAGCGCCGCCGTGCCCGAAGATATGCGACTCCTCGCCGCAGCTTGGGCAGACAAATGTACTCATATTCTCGACGATTCCAAAGACCGGCACGTCAACCTTTCGGAACATGTTGAGGCCCTTGCGGGCATCCAACAAGGCAATGTCTTGCGGCGTCGAGACGATCACCGCCCCGGCGAGCGGCACCTGCTGGGCCATGGTGAGCTGCGCATCCCCGGTGCCGGGCGGCATATCGACAATGAGCACATCGAGTTCGCCCCATTCCACGTCACGCAGCATCTGCTGCAAGGCCGACTGAACCATGGGGCCACGCCAGATCATCGGCGTGTCTTCAGCCACGAGAAAGCCCATGGACATGGTCTTCACGCCATAGTTCTCCATCGGCCGCAAGGTCTTTCCGTCAGGAGAGGTTGGGCGCCCTGAAATGCCCATCATGCGCGGCTGCGACGGCCCATAGATGTCCGCGTCAAGCATACCGACCGTCAGCCCGAGGCGGCTGAGGGCCAAGGAAAGATTGGTCGCGGTGGTGGACTTGCCCACGCCCCCCTTGCCGCTAGCGACCGCGACGATCGCCTTTACGCCAGGCACCATGGCCTGCTGTTGACCGCCACCCGGGCCCGCCCCCGCCGGCTTGCCTCCCGGCGCCTGGCTGGCCTGAGAGGTGGGTTGTTGTGGCGCGGCGGCCGCCGCTGGCTTGTGGGCAGTCAGAACCGCCGTGACCGAGAGCACGCCCGGCAAAGCGTCAACCGCCGCCTCGGCCGCTTTGCGAAGCGGCTCCATGGCCGCGCCCTTGCGCGGGTCCACCTCGATGGCGAAACCGACGTTGCCGTCCTTCACCACCAACCCGGTCACCATGCCAAGGCTGACGATATCCTGCTTGCGATCCGGATCGCTGACGCCGCTCAAGGCCGCCATGACCTGATCTCGACTTACTGCGCTCATGCTTGAAAACCTCGGCAATATGACGATATCCCGAAGACCAATATCAGCCTGCGGAACACTGCGCCGTTGATATAAGATCTCACTCGGGCATTTTGTACTGCGGGCACTTCGTATAGAAGATGCGCTCGACAAACGCGAGCGAACAAGTGATGGAAGGGTGATAAAGCATGCCTTGGCAATCCGGCAGTGGGGGCGGTGGAGGCCCCTGGGGTGGCGGCGGCGGCGGCGGTAGCGGCGGCGGCGGCGGACCTTGGGGACGTGGCGGCGGCCCGGGCGGCGGCAATTTCGGCGGACCGCGTCCGCCGGATTTGGAGGAAACGATCCGCAACGTCCAGAACCGCTTCAAAGGGGTTCTCCCCGGCCGGATGGGCGGCGGCATGGGCATCGGGGTGGTCGCCTTGGTGCTGATCGTTCTTTGGGCGCTCTCGGGCTTCTATCGCGTGGAGCCGGATCAGCAGGGCGTGGTGCTGCGCTTTGGCAAGTGGGTGAACACCACCGCGCCGGGCCTGAACTGGCATCTTCCCTATCCTATTGAATCCGTTCTGACTCCCTCGGTCGAGGCGATCAATTCGATCGACATCGGCTTCCGGGCCGCGGCAGGCGCCGCGAGCAACCGCTCGACCAGCAGCCGGCGCGACGTGTCGGAGGAAAGCTTGATGCTGACCGGCGACCAGAACATCATCGACATCGATTTCACCGTGCTGTGGAAAATTTCCGATGCCGGGCAGTACCTCTTCAACATCCGCGAGCCTGAGGCGACGGTAAAGATCGCAGCGGAGAGCGCCATGCGTGAGATCATCGGCCGCACGGATATCCAGCCCGCCTTGACAGAGGCGCGCGGCGACGTCCAGGCCAAGGCGCGGACCCTGCTGCAGTCCATCCTGGACGAGTACGAATCGGGCATTGAAATCACCCAGATCCAGCTCCAGGAAATGCAGCCTCCGGCACCGGTCATCGATGCCTTCAACGACGTGCAGCGCGCCCAGCAGGACCGTGACCGTTTGCGCAACGAGGCCGACGCCTACCGCAACGACATCCTGCCCCGCGCCCGAGGCGAGGCACAGCGCCTGATCCAAGAGGCCAACGCCTACAAGGAGCGGCTGTCCAACGAGGCGCAGGGTGAAGCACAGCGCTTCCTCCAGGTCTACGAGGCGTATCTGCAAGCCCCGGATCTTACGAAGCGCCGCATGTACCTCGAGACCTTCGAGGACATCTATCGGGAAACGGATAAGGTGCTGCTTGGCAAAGGCACGGAGGGGATTGTGCCCTACCTGCCGCTCAACGAGTTGCAAAGGCGCATGCCCTCCGGCAACGATGCCGGCCGGACGCAGTAGGCGGAGAACGAGATCATGAGCAAGAAGCTGCTTCTTCCCCTTGGCGTCGTCGTCCTGCTGCTCGGCATCGCCGCTTTCTCATCCATGTTCACGGTGTACCAGACGCAGCAGGCCCTGGTGCTCCAGCTCGGCGAGCCGCGCCGGGTAATCACGGAGCCCGGCCTGAATTTCAAGATGCCGTTCATCCAGAACGCCCTGTTCTACGAGAGCCGGGTCTTGAACTTGGATCCCCCGGTCGAACGGGTCATTCTCTCAGACCAGAAGCCGCTCCAAGTGGACACCTTCGCGCGCTACCGGATCGTCGACCCCCTGAGGTTCTATCAGACGGTCGGAACGGAGCGCACGGCCAACAGCCGCCTGGCGGTCATCGTTAACGCCACGGTCCGCGGCATCTTGGGCAACGTCAACCTGGCGAGCGTGCTTTCCGAGGAGCGTGCGACCATCATGGTCCAGATCCGCGACCAGGTGAACCAAGAGGCCCGGCGGTTCGGCATTGACGTGGTGGACGTGCGGATCCGGCGCTCCGACTTGCCGGACGAGACCAGCCAAGCGGTCTATGCCCGGATGAAGTCGGAACGCGAACGGGAAGCTGCGGAGTTCCGCGCCCAGGGCTTCGAGCAGGCGCAGCGCATCCGGGCCACCGCCGACCGCGAGGCGACGGTGATCGAGGCGGAGGCGACGCGCGAAGCTGATATCCTGCGCGGTGAAGGCGAAGCGGAACGGACCCGGACCTTGAGCGATGCCTTTGGGCAGGACCCGGATTTCTTCGAGTTCTACCGCTCCCTCAAGGCTTACGAAGAGGCGATCAACGCGGACACCAGCCTGTTGGTGATTCCGCCGGACAATGAGTTCTTCCGCTTCTTCAACGACCCGACCCAAGCCCCCCGGGAGGCCCCGTTGACGAAGTAGCACGGACGGCTCGGTCGCGCCGGCATGGCATGAACGATTTATTGACGGCGCTCGCGCTGGTTCTGGTTATTGAAGGTTTGGTTATGGCGATCCTTCCCAGCATGCCCCGGCGCATGCTGGAACGCCTCGCGCAAGTTCCGCCGGAAACCTTGCGTATTGGAGGATTGACGGTTGCCGCGAGCGGGGTTCTCTTCGTGTGGCTGATTCGTGGCTAGAGGGTGCCCGGGAAGGCCGGGGCTGAAACAAGCGCTGGGCGTACAGGCCGGGCGTATTGCCCTCTTCGCCTCGAACGACCATTTTGTTTACCAATTAAGGTTCCGATGGTAGCTCGGGCGCGGGTAGGCTGCGCTTCGGGCCGGTGAGGAGAGATAGAGTGTCGATGCAATTGGAAGAAAGCTGGCCGAAGTCCGCGATTTTCGGGGCGGCCGCGCTAAAGGGCTTGGCTCTTGCGTGCTTGCTCGCCTTCAGTGGTGGTCAGGCCTCCGCGGCGACCGCGCCGGAAAGCTTCGCGGATTTGGCGGAGAAACTTATCCCGACCGTCGTGAACATCTCCACGACCCAGGTTGTGGAGCGCGGCGACGGCGGAGAGGATTTCGAGGAGCTGTTCCGGGAGTTTTTCGAGCGGCGCGGCCAGCAAGCGCCCCAACCGCGCACCCCGCGCCGGGCAAGCTCGCTTGGCTCGGGCTTCATCATTGATCCGTCCGGCTATATCGTAACCAATAATCACGTGATCGCCGAAGCGGACGAAATCTCCGTGCGCCTGTGGAACGAAGAAATTCTCACGGCGAAGGTGATCGGCACCGACGACAAAACCGACCTCGCCCTACTCAAGGTAGAAAGCGAGGAGCCGCTGCCAGCCACGACCTGGGGCGCCAGCGGCGACGTGCGGGTCGGCGACTGGGTGGTCGCGATCGGAAATCCCTTCGGCCTGGGCGGGACGGTGACTACCGGTGTTCTCTCCGCACGCCAGCGCGACATCAATGCCGGGCCTTATGACGATTTCCTGCAGACCGATGCCTCGATCAACCGTGGCAACTCGGGCGGGCCGATGTTCAACCTCGACGGCGAGGTGATCGGCATCAACACCGCCATCTTCTCGCCCTCCGGCGGCTCGATCGGGATCGGCTTCGCCATTCCCTCGGCCCTTGCCCGCCCGGTCATCGAGTCATTGCGGCAATTCGGCGAAGTGCGGCGCGGGTGGCTCGGCGTGCGCATCCAGACCGTCACAGAGGAGCTGGCGGAGGGATTGCGCCTGCCCGACGAGAGCGGCGCGCTCGTGGCCTCGGTAACCGAAGACGGGCCGGCCGACGAGGGTGGCGTCAAGCAAGGCGACGTGATTCTTGAATTCGATGGCCGGAAGGTTCCGGATATGCGCCGGCTGCCCCGCATGGTGGCCGAGACGGAAATTGGCAAGACGGTGGAAGTGGTGGTCTGGCGCAAGGGCGAACGCGAAACCCTGAACATCACGCTGGGGCAGCTCGACGATACGGTGCTGGCCGCCGCCCCAGCCACGATACAGCCGGAAGTCAGCCCGGACGGGTCGGTCAGCGAGCTTGGGCTCAGCCTATCGTCGATCACGCCGCAGTTGCGCGAGGAGTATGGGCTGGAAGACAGCGCGGAAGGCGTGGTCATCACCGAGGTGGAGGAAGTGGGCAGCGCGTCCGAGAAAGGCCTGCGGCCGGGCGACCTCATCGTCGAGGTGGACCAGGAAGAAGTAAGCTCCCCGGAGGAAGTGGCCGCGCAGATTGCCGAAGCCAAGAACGCCGGCTACCGCGTCGTCACCCTTCTGGTCTTCCGGGAAGGCGACTTCCAATGGGTGGCCGTGCGCCTGCAGGACGGCTGACGGCCTCGGCACCCGCGCTGCGGCGCCTAGGGTCTAGACGATCTCGCGCGCCCGGTAGCCCTGCATGTAGAGCAGGCCGGTGAGGTCCGCGTGGTCCAGGCTAAAGCGCGCGGCCTCGCGCACGGCAGGCTTGGCGCGATACGCGACCCCGAGCCCCGCGGCGCGCAGCATGGCCAAATCGTTGGCGCCGTCCCCTACCGCGCAGACGCCCGACTCGTCGAGTCCCTGCTCCCGGGCAAGGCGCCGCAAGGCTTCCAGCTTGGCTTCACGTCCGAGGATCGGCTTCAGGACACGGCCGGTGAGCCGCCCCTCGGCGCTTTCGAGCTGGTTGGACCGATGACTATCGAAGCCACAGAGGACCGCGACCTTGCCGGTGAAAACAGTGAAGCCACCGGACACCAAGGCGGTTGGAACGCCGGCCCGGGCCAAAGTGGAGATCAGGCTTCGCGCTCCAGGGTTCAGGGTGATCCGCTCGGCCGCTGCCTCCAGGACATCGACCGGCATGCCGGCCAGCTTCGCGACCCGTGCTTCAAGCGCACTCTCGAAATCCAGCTCGCCCCGCATGGCAGCGGCGGTCACGGCGGCGATTTCATCACGAATGCCCAGGGTCTCGGCCAGTTCGTCGAGCATTTCCTCGGCGATGATGGTGGACTCCATATCGGCGATCAGAAGCCCCTTGCGCCGCCCCGCGAGGGGCTGAGCCGCGACGTCAAAGGGTGCTTGCCCCAAAGCCTCCCGCGTCACCCCTTCCGCTGTCTCCGGCTCGGCTCCCTCGAACGGCAGGTCGCAGGCAATGCCCGGCGCCAGCCAATCCGCTTCCCCGACCACGCACCCGAGGGCGCGCAAGACGTCCCGCAAGGCGAGGACATCCCCGTCGCCAAGCTTGCGGCCGGCCGGATCGGCCATCATTGTGAGAACGAGGCTCATGCCGTGCTGCTATAGCGACGGCCAAGGCGTGCGGACAAGCGGCAAGTGGCGCGGAACCCCATCTCGAAGAAACCCAATCCGGTCGTCCTGGTCGCGGGACCGACGGCGAGTGGCAAGTCCGGCCTGGCGCTCGCGGTCGCAAGGCAGTTCGACGGCGTCGTGATCAACGCCGATGCGCTGCAGGTCTACCGGGAGCTGCACATCGTTACGGCGCGGCCAGGCGAAGCGGAGGCACGGGAAGCCCCGCACCGCCTCTATGGCGTGCTGAGCGCGGCGGAACGCTGCTCAGCGGCCCGTTGGCGGAGCCTTGCCCTGGCGGAGATCGCCGAAGCCCACGGCCACGGCAAGCTGCCCATCCTATGCGGTGGCACGGGCTTGTATCTCAAGGCCTTGCGTGAGGGCTTGGCCGAGATCCCGCCGGTCCCCACAGAGGTTCTGGAGCGCGGCAAAACCATCCTCGACAGCCGAGGTGTCGAAGGGTTGCGGCACGAACTGGCCGCGCGGGACCCAATCAGCCACGCGAAGATCGCGCCACGCGACCGGCAGCGGCTTTTGCGCGCCTGGTCGGTCCACGAGGCCACCGGGCGGGCCCTGAGCGCCTGGCAGCAAGACAGCGGCGATCAAGACGCGGAGCCCGGCCTTCGCTTTATCGATCTTGTCCTGCTGCCTTCGCGACCCGAGCTCCACGCAGCCATCGAGACGCGCTTCCGCGCGATGGTGGAGACCGGCGCCCTGGACGAAGTCGCCGGGCTGATGGGCCTAGGCCTGGACCCCTCCCTACCCGCCATGAAGACGCTGGGGGTGCCTGAACTGGCACGTTACCTCCAAGGGGAGACGGACCTGGCAACCGCCGTCGAAGCGGGCATTCGATCCACGCGAAAGTATGCGAAGCGCCAGGAAACCTGGCTTCGAACCCAGGTTATGAGACAGAAAAACAATGTTTCTGTCTTTGAAACGCAATTTTCAGAAAGCCTGCCGGAAAAAATCTTTCCGATTATTCGTCAGTTTCTATTGACCGGCCCCATGTGAGCGACTACGGTCGGCGGCCAGCGCCCAAGTTGGGGCGGGTACGAACGTCCAGCGCCCAATAGCGGGCGCTTTTCACTTACATGGGCGCTTTTCACTAAGCGTCGAAGGGCGGGCGGGCACCCCGGATTGGGAGGCCTGGCTTCGCCGGTTCAGAGGATTAGGCAGATGTCGACACCCACAGCCCCTGCTCAGCAGGACGCCGCGCCAAAGGAGACAGCGGCCGAAACCGAGAATCTGGCGACCGGTTCGGAACTGGTCATCCAAGCCTTGGTGGAGCAGGGGGTAGAGGTCGTCTTCGGCTATCCGGGCGGCGCCGTGCTGCCGATCTACGACGCGCTGTTCAAGCAAAACCAGCTACGGCATATCCTTGTCCGCCACGAACAGGCCGCGGTGCACGCTGCAGAGGGCTACGCACGCTCCACAGGCAAGGTAGGCGTGGTCCTGGTGACCTCCGGACCCGGCGCCACCAACGCGGTCACCGGACTGACCGACGCCCTGATGGATTCCATCCCGGTGGTCTGCCTCACGGGCCAGGTTCCCACCCACCTGATCGGCAACGATGCCTTCCAGGAGGCGGACACCACCGGCATCACCCGGCCCTGCACGAAACACAACTACCTGGTCAAGCGCATGGAGGACCTGCCGCGGGTCATGCATGAGGCCTTCTACGTGGCGCAAAACGGCCGCCCCGGCCCCGTGGTGATCGACCTGCCGAAGGACATTCTGCAAGGAACCGGCGCCTACGTTGAGAAGGACGCGGTCAACCACCGCAGCTACCGCCCCCAGGTCAAGGCCGAGGCAGCCAAAATCCGCGAGGCGGTGGAGATGATCGCCAGGGCCAAGCGCCCGATCCTCTACGCAGGCGGCGGCGTGATCAATGCCGGCCCCGAGGCCAGCCGCTTGCTGACCGAATTCGCCCGCAAGACCAATATCCCCGTCACCAATACCCTGATGGGCCTGGGTGCCTTTCCGGCGAGCGATCCTCAGTTTCTGGGCATGCTGGGCATGCACGGCACCTACGAAGCCAACCTCGCCATGCACGGCTGCGACGTGATGATCAACGTCGGTGCGCGCTTTGACGACCGTGTGACTGGTCGCTTGAGCGATTTCTCCCCGAAATCCAAGAAGATCCACATCGACATCGACCCGAGCTCGATCAACAAGAACGTCATGGTCGATTTGCCGATCGTGGGGGATGCCGGAAGCGTGTTGACGGACCTGGTCGACGCCTGGCGGAACTTGGGCAAGTCCCTGGACGAGAAGGCGATGGAGGCCTGGTGGTCCCAGATCGGCGAATGGCGCAAGCGTGATTGCCTGAGCTTCCGGCAAACTGGCGACATCATCAAGCCACAGCATGCAATCCGCCGTCTCTATGAACTCACCCGCGAGCGCGACACCTACATCACCACCGAGGTGGGCCAACACCAAATGTGGGCAGCCCAGTACATCAAGTTCGAGGAGCCCAACCGTTGGATGACCTCCGGAGGGCTCGGCACCATGGGCTACGGCCTGCCGGCCGCCATGGGCGTGCAGATCGCCCATCCGGACGCGCTGGTGATCGATGTCGCGGGCGAGGCCTCGATCCTGATGAATATCCAGGAGATGTCGACCCTTCAGCAGTACAAGCTTCCGGTCAAAGTCTTCGTCATCAACAATCAGTGGATGGGCATGGTGCGTCAGTGGCAGGAGTTGCTGCACGGCGGCCGCTATTCGGAGAGCTATTCCGACTCCCTGCCGGACTTCGTGGCGTTGGCCAAGGCTTTCGGCGCCGAGGGCCTGCGCATCGAAAAGGCCAGCGATCTCGACGCAGGAATCCAGTGGATGATCGACACGCCCAAGGCGGTGATCGTCGATTGCTGCGTGGCTCAGGAGGAGAACTGCTTCCCAATGATCCCCTCGGGCGCGGCGCACAACGAGATGCTGCTTGGCCCCGAGGACCGGGCGGAAAAGCCGATCTCGGAAGAAGGGATGGTGCTGGTATAAGCCGCCTCCTCGCGGGCGGTGCGCCGGCCGCCCGCCCCTGCCTGCCCTTGTTTCGCTCGCGGGCTTGATCCCGCGCCTATCCTTTAGGAACCGTCTCATGGCCCCCACCACCGCCCCCATCGAACAGCGCACCATCGCCGTGATCGTGGATAACGAGCCCGGCGTTCTGGCGCGGGTGTTCGCCATCTTCTCTGGCCGCGGGTACTATATCGAGTCCTTGACTGTGACCGAGGTCGATCCGGCCAACCGGATCAGCCGAATCACGGTGGTCACCAGCGGCACGCCCATGGTGCTGGAGCAGATCAAGGCCCAGCTCGATCGTCTGGTCCCGGTTCACGGTGTCAGCGACCTCACTCAAGAAGGCCCGCATGTCGATCGGGAGCTGGCCCTGGTGAAAGTCGCGGGCGCCGGCGAGAAGCGCGTGGAATCCTTGCGCATCGCCGACATCTTCCGCGCCCGCGCCGTGGACTCCAGCCACGAGCACTTCACCTTCGAGATTTCAGGCAATTCGGGAAAGCTCAACGCCTTCATCGAATTGATGCGCCCGCTTGGCCTGGTGGATGTGTCGCGCACCGGCGTGGTCGCTATCGCGCGCGGGCCGAAGGGCTTGGGGCGCCTGTGATGGCTTGCGCGACCGGCCCCGCGCCGCTAGAACGGCGCCCGCTACAGGGACACTGGCCCCTCACGCCAGACTTTCGAACAAGCAAAACCGGGAAGGAAGACTAGCCATGCGCGTGTATTACGACCGCGACGCCGACGTCAATCTGATCAAGGGCAAGAAGGTGGCCGTGGTCGGCTACGGCAGCCAGGGCCACGCCCATGCCATGAACCTGCGCGACAGCGGCGTGGCGGAGGTGAACGTGGCCTTGCGCGAAGGCTCCAAGACCGCCGCCAAGGCGGAGGAGGCGGGCTTCACGGTGATGACCCCGGACGCCGCGGCCGCCTGGGCGGACGTGGTGATGATCCTCACCCCCGACGAGCTGCAGGCCGATATCTACTGCGAGTCCCTCGCCCCCAACCTGAAGCCAGGCTCGGCCATCGCCTTCGCCCATGGCCTGAACGTCCACTTCAACCTGATCGAGCCGCGCCCAGACATCGACGTCTTCATGATCGCGCCCAAGGGCCCCGGCCACACGGTGCGCAGCGAGTACGTCCGCGGCGGCGGCGTGCCCTGCTTGATCGCCATCGCCCAGAATTCCTCTGGCAACGCCCAGGAGATCGCGCTCTCCTACGCCAGCGCCATCGGCGGCGGGCGCGCGGGCGTCATCGAGACCACCTTCAAGGAAGAGTGCGAAACCGACCTCTTCGGCGAGCAGGTGGTTCTTTGCGGCGGCCTGACCGCGCTGATCACCGCCGGCTACGAGACGCTGGTGGAAGCCGGCTACGCCCCGGAAATGGCCTATTTCGAGTGCCTGCACGAGGTCAAGCTGATCGTGGACCTGATCTACGAGGGCGGACTTGCCAACATGCGCTACTCCATCTCCAACACCGCCGAGTACGGCGACTACCGCACCGGCCCGCGCATCGTCACCGACGAGACCAAGGCCGAGATGAAGCGCGTGCTGGACGACATCCAATCGGGCCGCTTCGCCCGCGACTGGGTGCTGGAAAACAAGGCCGGCACCCCCAGCTTCAAGGCCCTGCGCCGCCGCCACGCCGAACACCCCATCGAGGAAGTCGGCGAACGCCTGCGCGCCATGATGCCCTGGATCAGCGCCAACAAGCTGGTCGACAAGTCGAAGAACTAGGGTCGGTCTTACTGGATGCCCTTCAACAGGTCCTGCAGGAGGCGTTTGCCGCTGTCCTTGAGGATGTCCTTGGGGACGGGTTGCTTACCCGGGTCCGCTGGCGTGGGCTCCGGCTGCGGGGCGGCATGGGGTTGGTCGAGGGAGCGTGGCAAGGGGCGGTCGAGGGGGCCCGCAAGAACGAGCTTGGCGAAGGGCTGGCGCTCGCCTGGGCGGGCGAGATCGATGTTCAGGTCCGTTGCCCAGGCGGGCAGGTCCGCCACGGTGCCCCGGAAGCGGGCGGTGGCGCCGGTACCGTCGAGCCGCGCGTCCTGGGTGGTTGCCACGCCATCGCGCAGCTGCAGGCTGCCGCTAAGCCGTGCCGGATCGTTGAGGAAAGCTTGCGCAAGCACACCCAGAAGTCCGCTGGCTCCGGCCAGGTTGCCAAGCCCGCGCTTATCGAGCTTTTGCCCAAGCTGCTCGCCGAGCGCGCCGAGCAAGGCCCCGCCAACACGCTCCTTCGTATCGAGCTTGAGCCTTAGATTGCCCAGCAAGGTGACCTGTCCGGCGAGCGATCGCACCAGCGCCGCCTCACTGGCACCTTGGGCGCCAAGATTGGCCTTAACCGTTAGCGGGCCGGACAGCCGCTCGAAGTCGGCGGCCGCCTCTAGCACCGGACCCAGGTCCACTTCGGTCGCGGTCAGCTCCAGTTGGCCGGAGGGAACCTGGCCTGCGCCGTCGAAGCTCCCGCTCGCCAGAATCGCGCCGGCGCCAACCCGGCTGCTCAAGCGGGAAAGATCGAGCTTCGCCGCGTCGAGGCTCGCCTCGATGTCCGTGTCGCGGAATTCGAGCTCCTCGTAGACCGCCTTGGCGAGGCGCAGCTTGAGATCGGCGTCCACCGCCTGCAAGCCAGAAAGGTCCAGCCTCTCCCGGGACCAGCGCTGGGCGGAACCGCCGGACTGGCCCCCGCCCCCGCCGCCCGCCGTCGGGCGCTTCAGGTCCACCTCGCCAAGATCGAGGTCCGCGACCACCTTCGGCCGGGCGGCGAGCATTTCGGCCTCCACATTCCCGGCAAGGGTCGTCGGCCCAACGGTCCCTTGCATCTCCGAAAACGCGAAGCGCAAGGGGGTGCCGGTGACTCGCGAGGTCAGATCGAGCGCGCCATAGCCGGGCGGCAAGGGGGAAGAGCCCATCACGCGATCCAGCAACCCCGGCAAGTCGGGATGGGCGAGATCGGCGCGCAGATCCACCTCGGGAATCCCGCTGTCGAGGTCCTTGGTGGAGCCCTGGAAGGCGAACCGGCCGCCAGAAAGCGCAATCACCGTATCGTAGTGGACATCGGTCAAGGAGCCGGAGAATTGGCTTGAAACGTCGAGCGGGCCCAGCCGTGCCAGCAAGCCATCGCCCGGTTGCCGCAAATAAGCGGCCAGGCGCTTGCTCTCCAGGCCCGCGACATCAATGCGCCCCTCCTCGACCCGCAAGCTCTCCGGCGCGAAGCCCTCGCGCGACAACCCGCTCACCTGCCCCGAGGACAACAAGCTTCCGCCCAAGGCGGCAAGGTCGAGATTGTAGACGAAGGACTCCAGGCTACCGGCGAAGGTGCCGGCCGCCGTGAAAGGGCCGAGACGATGCAGGGCGCCGTCGGTCGGCTGGCCGACGAAGCGGGCAAAGCGCCGCGCATCGGCGACCTTCAGCTCGAAGCTGCCGTCCTCTACCCGCGGCAGGTCCGGCAAGCCGTAAAACACGCCCGCCACCTGACCCTCCGCCCCCGCCAGATCGCCGGCTGTGAGCTTGCGCAGCCGCAGAACGCCGCCGCGCAAGGTGGCATCCAGGTGCAGGTCGCGCGCGGGCTGATTGTGCAGAACCAGCTCGCCGACCCTGAGGTCGAAATTGGCGTCGAAGGCCTCCAGGGCGTTCGCCCCGCCTCCCGGCGCGGGAGCCTCGGCGTCCTGACCGCCCCCTCCGCCACCGTCGGCGGGAGGCAGATAGCCGTCGAGGTTCAAGCGATCGACTGTCAAGCCGATCCCAAGCCCCACCCGCTCCCGCGGCGCGATAGCGATACCGCCGGCGAACCGGCTGGTGTCCACCTCTCCGGCAATATCCTTGAATAGGATCTCGCGTGGTGTGGCCTCGATCCCACTGACGAGGGTCAACCGGCGCAGCCGGTCGGGCGGCACGGCCTCGGGATCGATGCCCAGCCAGGACAGCACCCGGCGCAGATTGTCGGCCGAAGCCTCAATCCTGCCGGTAAAGACGGGCTCACCATCGCGCGCGCGCAGCACACCGCCGCCCGAAACGTCCGCCCCACCGGGCAGGAGCGCGAAGGTGTCGTTGACAGCGAGTTCGCCCTTTTCGAGCCGCGCGGACAGGCCGGTCTGGCGAATCACCTGCCCTTTGTAGATCAACGCGGAAATCCGCAGATCCAGGCTAGCGGCGATGTCCTCCGGCAAGGAAAAGGCGCCCGCCGGCTGATCGTCCGGTTCTTGCCCCTGGGTGCTGCCGGGAGCAGGGGCGGAGTCCGGCGCTGCCGGCGCGCCCTCTTGCGTCTGTGTTTGCGGCGCTTGCGGCTGCCCTGCGGAAGGGGCCTCGGCGCGCGCCAAAAACCCATCCAGATCGAGCCTGGGAACCAAGAGATCGACGCGGACGTCGGGGATATCCTTTGTCAGAATCTCCGCCGTGCCGCTAGCCGTCACGGAGAGAAGGCTGAGTTCCAGGTTACGGACATCCACCACGTCCTGGTCGTAATCCACGGTGGCCTTTATCGAGAAATCTTCCGCGAAGCGCTCCCGCGCCGCCAGGTCCGGCGCGAAGACCCCGATCAAGGCGGCAAGATCCTCGCCGCGTGCTTCCAGCCGGCCGCGCGCGGAAAACGGCTGCCCGGTGTTGACCGTTCCGGAGTAGGTCAGGCGGGCGGCGCCCGCCTCGGGCAGCTCCAAAGCGATACCCAAAGGAACCGAACCATCGACCGCGCCAAGGTTCAGGTTAAAGTTAACGGGTATTCCCCTGGGGCTGGCGCGCCCCTTGGCGGTCAAGGGGCCGCGCAGCGAGCGGGCG
This sequence comes from Pelagibius litoralis, assembly GCA_029287455.1. GTDB lineage: Bacteria > Pseudomonadota > Alphaproteobacteria > Kiloniellales > DSM-21159 > JARFRB01. The sequence goes on from JARFRB010000100.1 coordinate 32,922, forward strand.
CTGAGGTCGGCGGAAATCTCCTCCACCCGTTCTTCCCAGCCGTGGGCGAGATCGCGGTAAATCACCGTGCCGTCGCGCAGTTGCACCCGGTCAAGGCTGATCTCCGGACCGCCGCCGGACGAGCCCGGCTGGCTCTGGCTCTGGCTCTGGTTGGCACTTGGCGCTTGGGCGGCGGTATCAGCCCCTTCGGCTTTGAACTCCCAATTCGGGCGGCCGTCGGGCAAGACCTCCAGCAGCAAGCGGGGCCGCAGCAAGGTTACGCTGCGGACCTGGATGTCACCGGAAATCAGGGGCAGGATCGCAACTTCTACCCGCGCCTTACCGACCTCCAGCAAAGGCTCGGCGCTTCCCTCCGGCAGATTGGCAATGCTCAGCCCCTCCACCGAAAGCCGCGGTGTGGGGATGACGGCGAGGCTAAGGTCGCCGGAGATTTCAAGATCGCGCCCCGTCAGTTCGCGCAGTTCGGCGACGATCCGGGGTTTCTGGGCGTTCCAATCCACCAGATAGGGGGCGACCAGAACCGCGGTTATCGCCAGCAGCAAAATGCCCAGAAATGCGAAAAAAAGCTTTCTCAACCCCAACTACTCCAAATCCACATTCCGGCGGTCTTGCCCGCCAAGGTAAGGCGCGGCGCAGCGCCTGGCAAACCGAACCCGCGCGACCAGCCGTCCCTTGGTGGCGGCCTGGGTCTGTGCTACGCCTGTCGGCGGCGGCTGCGACCAACCGAACCAGGAAGCCCATGCCCGAAGTAGTGAACCTTAGGCGCTTTCGCAAGCACAAGCTGCGCGAGGAGAAGGCGGCCAAGGCGGACCGGAACCGTGCCGCCTTTGGCCGCACAAAGGCAGAGAAGCAGCGGCTTGAACTTGAGCGCCGGCGCGACCAAAGTCAGCATGAGGGGCACCGGCTGAGCGCCCCCTCGGAACCTGATCCAGGCAAGGAGACCTGAACCATGCGCTATGCCCCTTTTGTCCAGCGTGTCGCGGGTGAAGGCGCGGAAGCCTGGAATATTCACATGGCAGCCGAAGCGCGGGTGGCGAAGGGGGAGGACATCCACGTGCTCACCATCGGCGATAGCGATTTTCCCACCCCCACATCCGTCGCGGAGGCCGCCAAAGCCGCGATCGACGCCGGACGAACGAAATACATGGCCATGCAGGGCGAACCGGCACTGCGGCGAATCATCGCGGCGCGCCACGAACGGCTAACCGGCGTGCCTACGCGTCCCGAGCAGGTGGTGGTGACACCGGGCGCGCAGACGGCCTTGCTGGGGGCCGGGCTCTGCCTCTATGGCACTGGCGACGAGGTGATCGCCCCGGAACCGATGTACGCGACATATCCCGCCACTCTGCGCGCCGGCGGCGCCAGCTTGGTCACCGTCCCCTCCCCGCCCGAGACCGGTTTCCATGCCAATCCCGACGCCATTGCCGCCGCGGTCACCGAGCGAACCCGGGCGATCGTGCTGACCACGCCGAACAATCCGACCGGGGCCGTGTTCAGCCGCGAGGAGTTGGAGGCGATCACTGAAATCTGCTTGCGCCACGATCTCTGGGTTATCTCCGACGAAGTCTATGAAACCTTGTGCTATGGGCGGCCTCACGTCTGCCCGGCCTCGCTGCCCGGCATGGCGGAGCGCACGGTGGTGCTTGGCAGTTTATCGAAATCCCACGCCATGGCGGGATGGCGGCTCGGCTGGACCATCGCGCCAGGTGACCTGCCCTTGCACATCTGCCGTTTCGCCATGTGCAATACCTTCGGCGTTCCCGGCTTCGTGCAGGACGCAGCTATCGAGGCGCTGACCAGCTTGCCCGACGCCATTCCCGAGATGCGCGCCGCGTACCAGGACCGCGCGGCGCGGCTCGTCGCCAGGCTAGACCAGGTGCCCGGGCTCACCTGCCGCCATCCGGAAGGCGGTATGTTCGCGATGATCGACATCCGCGCGCTCGGGATCAGCGCCTACGCTTTCGCGGAAAGCCTGCTGTCCGAAAGAAACGTGGCGGTGCTGCCCGCCGACGGCTTCGGTCCCAGCGCCGCCGGGCACATCCGGGTCAACCTCGGCACGCCCGACGCGGTGTTCGACGAGGCCCTGACGCGGATCGCCGCCCATGCCACGCGCGCCGCGGCGGCGGAATAGGCACTCTAAATCCGCAGCACTTTGCCCGGATTCATAATGTTTTCCGGATCCAGGGCGAGCTTTATCTGACGCATTACGCTGACAGCCTCGCCCTGCTCGGCCTGTAGGAAAGCGATCTTTCCGTAGCCCACCCCATGCTCGCCGGTGCAGGTGCCACCCATGGCGATGGCGCGGGTCACCATGCGCTCGTTCAGCGCTTCGGCCGTTTCGATGTCTCCGGGCCGGTCGGGGTCCATGAGGTAGAGCAGGTGGAAGTTGCCGTCGCCGACATGGCCGACAATGGGCGCCAAGATGCCGCTTTCCTCAACGTCGCGCTTGGTTTCGAGGATGCATTCGGCCAGCCGGGATATCGGCACGCAAACGTCGGTCGCCCAGGTTTGCGCCGTGGGCTTCAGGCCCTTGGCCGCCCAATAGGCATCGTGCCGGGCCTGCCACAGTTTGTTCCTATCCTCTTGCAAGGTGGCCCAGCGGAACTCGCCGCCACCCAACTCCGAAGCGATGGCCGCAACACTCTCGGATTGCTCTTGCACGCCGCTGGGCGAGCCGTGGAACTCGAAGAACAGCGTCGGGCGAACCGGGTAATCCAGCCCCGAATAGCGGTTGCAGGCGTCCATCTGCACCTCGTCGAGCAGCTCGATCCGCGCGACCGGAATGCCCGATTGGATGGTGAGGATCACGGTGTTGACCGCGCCCTCCAAGGTCTCGAAGTCGCAGACCGCAGCCGAGATCGCCTCGGGAATGCCGTAGAGCCTGAGTTGAACCTCCGTGATAACGCCGAGCGTCCCCTCGGAGCCGACGAGGAGCCGCGTGATATCGTACCCGGCGGAAGACTTGCGGGCCCGGCCGCCGGTGCGCACGATCCGGCCGTCGGGAAGGACGACGGTCAAGCCCAGCACGTTCTCGCGCATGGTCCCATAACGCACCGCGTTGGGGCCCGATGCGCTGGTCGCGGCCATGCCGCCGAGCGAAGCGTCGGCGCCGGGATCGATGGGGAAGAACAGTCCAGTGTCGCGCAGATACTCGTTCAACTGCTTGCGTGTCACGCCCGCCTGCACGCGGCAATCCAGGTCCTGGTCGTTGACTTCCAGAACCGCGTTCATCCGGCTCAAGTCGATGCACACACCGCCTTTCAGGGCCGCGATGTGCCCTTCCAGAGAGGTGCCGGTACCGAACGGGACCACGGGAATCCTCGAGGCGGCACAGATCCGCACGATCTCTCCCACTTCCTCGGTGGTCTCAGCGAAGGCGACCGCGTCGGGCGGATGGCCCTCGTGATAGGTGAGGTCGTTCCCATGATGCTCCCGGACGGCCATCGACGTGGATAGCCGATCCCCCAGCAGGGCCTTGAGTTCGTCCAGCGCGCTTGGCGGCATGGCGGATTGCAGTGACATCGGGCTTGTTCCTCCTCGCACTTGATTCTATCTCACCCGGGGCGGTCTGAACAGGCCAGCCAGGTCGCATAGGCCGGAAGGGACGCGGATGGAACGGGTGGACAGCGTGGTGATCGGTGCCGGAGTGGTAGGCCTGGCGGCCGCGCGCGCGCTGGCGCTGGCGGGCCGCGAGGTGGTGATCCTGGAAGCCGCCGAGGCCTTCGGCACTGAAACCTCCTCACGGAACAGCGAAGTCATCCACGCCGGCATCTATTATCCCACCGGCAGCTTGAAGGCCGAGGCTTGCGTCGCCGGCAAGCTGGCGCTTTACGAATATTGCCAGAGCCACGGCATCGCCTATCGACGCTGCGGCAAGCTGATTGTCGCGACCTCGGAGGACCAGCGGCCAAAACTCGAGGCGCTAAAGGCCCAAGCCGCCTCGAACGGTGTGCGCGACCTCACGTTTCTAACGCCGTCGGAAGTGAAAGAGCTTGAGCCGGAGGTGCGCTGCGTAGCCGCCCTGCTCTCGCCGTCCACGGGCATCGTCGACAGCCATGGGCTGATGCTGGCCTATCTGGGCGACGCCGAGAACGCGGGCGCGATGCTGGCCACCCATGCGCCAATCCTGAGCGGACGGGTTTCGGACGACGGCTTCTCGCTTTCGGTCGGCGGGGAGGCCCCCATGGAGCTCGCCGCCCGCCAGGTGGTCAACGCAGCCGGTCTCCACGCTGGCCAGGTCGCCCATTCCCTGCAAGGCCTCCCGGAAGACAGCATTCCGGCGCATTATTTCGCAAAGGGCAACTACTACACTCTGGCCGGCCGCTCCCCCTTCTCGCATCTGATCTATCCGGTGCCGGAGGCCGCCGGCCTCGGGGTGCACGTCACCGTGGATCTGGGAGGGCAAGCACGGTTCGGGCCGGACGTCGAATGGGTCGATGGGCCGGACGACTACAGCGTCGATCCCGGACGTTCGGACTCCTTCTACGCGGAAGTGCGCAAGTACTGGCCGGACCTTCCCGACGGGGCCATCCAGCCGGGCTACGCGGGCATCCGCCCCAAGCTGCAAGCGCCGGGCGAGCCCGCCAAGGACTTCCAAATCCAGGGGCCGCGAGACCATGGCGTGCCAGGCTTGGTCAACCTTTACGGCATCGAAAGCCCCGGCCTGACCGCCTCCCTCGCGCTAGCCGACCGGGTAGCGGCGATCCTGCGGTGAGGTAAAAAGGGCCGTTGGGGCCGTCGTCGCGAGGTGAAGCCGACCTTATCGTCGTTGCGAGCCGAAGCCGCGGCAATCCAGGGTTTATTGGTTCCTCGGCGGCGCGGCAAATCAAACACCTCTGGATTGCCGCGCCTTCGGCTCGCAATGACGGGAAATGTGGATTGCCGCGCCTTCGGCTCGCAATGAGGGGAAACGGGTCCGCGATAACCGACCCGGCCACTGAGGCGCCGAGGTCGCGCTAAAGCGACGCGGCTCCACGGGCGGCCTGGTCGTAGAGGCCGGAAAGGGCGCGCAGCAGGCCGGCGGCCTCGGCGACCTCCGCGTTGAAGGTCTTGGGATCGGCGCCGGAGAGCGCATCCAAGGCTTCGATCAGACAGGCCTCGCGCACCTCGCGGTAGGCCAGGCAAGCGGCCTCACCGGCTTCGGTCACGCCGTAGTGGATTTCCTTGCCACGCCGCTCGCCGGAGATCAGCCCGGCTCGCACCAGCTTCTTCAAGCTATAGGTGACCGTGTGCGGCTCCTCGATGTTCAGGATGAAGCAAAGATCAGCGAGCTTCTTCTCGCGCCCCCGGTGATGGACCGAGTGCAGCACGAGCACGTCGAGCGCCGCCAAATCCCCCTGGCCCGCGGCTGCCATGCAGCGCACGATCCAGCGGTTGAAGGCGTTTGAGGCAACGATCAGGCCGAACTCGAACTGGCTCAAGGAGCCAGCCTTCTCCGACACGAGGTGGGCGGAGGAGACGATGGCGGGCGACCCGCGCGCGCCCTTCAGTCTCCCGCCTCCCGCTTCGCCGGAGCCGGGCCGTAGCCGCCGCCCCCCGGCGTTTCCACGAGGAAGACGTCCCCGACAGCCATTTCGGCCTTATCGGTGCCACCGAGTTCCTCCACCGCCCCATCGGCACGAATAACGGCGTTACGCCCCATGGCGCCGGGCACGCCACCATCGACGCCAAAGTTGGGCACCGCGCGGTGGCTCGACAGGATCGAGGCGGTCATTGGCTCCAGGAAGCGAATGCGGCGGCGGGTTCCGTTACCGCCGTGGTGCCGACCCGCACCGCCAGAGCCATGTCGCACCTCGAAGAGATCCAGGAGCACCGGGAACCGCCATTCCAAAACCTCCGGATCGGTCAGGCGGGAGTTGGTCATGTGGGTGTGCACGGCATCAGTGCCGTCGAAATCCGGCCCCGCCCCGGAGCCGCCGGCGATGGTCTCATAGTACTGGTAGGTCGCATTGCCGAAAGTCAGGTTATTCATGGTGCCCTGGGCCGCAGCCAGTACACCCGTCGCCCCGTAGAGACAGTCGGTGATCGCTTGGCTGGTTTCCACGTTTCCGGCAACCACCGCGGCCGGATACTTCGGATTCAGCATTGACCCTTCGGGGATCACGATCTCGAGCGGCTTCAGGCAGCCCTCGTTCATCGGGATCTCATCGTCCACAAGCGTCCGAAACACGTAAAGAACAGCTGCGCGGCAGACCGCCGTGGGAGCATTGAAGTTGTTCGGCCGCTGATCGCTGGTCCCGGTGAAGTCGATGCGCGCCGAGCGGGCCTCTTTGTCAATGGCGATGGTCACCGCGATCTGGCTTCCGTCATCCTGGGGATAGACGAAATGCCCATCGCTCAGGCGGTCGAGGACGCGGCGCACCTGCTCCTCCGCATTGTCCTGGACATGACCCATATAAGCGTGCACCACGTCGAGCCCGAAATGGGCCACCACCCTGTTCAACTCCTGCACGCCCTTGGTATTGGCCGCGATCTGCGACTGTAAGTCAGCGATATTCTGATCTGGATTGCGCGCGGGATAAGGGCCGGAGGCCAGCAGGGCGCGGGTCTCGGCCTCCAAGAAGCGACCGCGCTCCACCAGCTTGAAGTTGTCGATGAGGACGCCTTCTTCCTCGACCGTGTGGGAATCCGGCGGCATGGAGCCGGGGGTTAGTCCGCCCACGTCGGCATGATGGCCACGACTGGCCACGTAGAACAGAATCTCCTTTTCCCCGGCATCAAAGACCGGCGTGATCACCGTGATGTCGGGCAGGTGCGTTCCGCCGTTATAGGGCGCGTTCAGCATGTAAACGTCGCCAGGCGCGATCTGGCCCGCGTTCTGCCGGATCACCGCCTTGATGGATTCGCTCATGGAACCTAAGTGCACCGGCATGTGCGGGGCATTGGCGACGAGATTTCCCTCGGGCGTGAAGAGCGCGCAGGAAAAGTCGAGCCGCTCCTTGATGTTCACGGAATAGGCGGTGTTCTCCAGTGTGGAGCCCATCTGCTCCGCGATTGACATGAAAAGATTATTGAAGATCTCGAGCATCACCGGATCGACCTGGGTGCCGACCGCCTTGTCCCGCTCCAACGCCACCACCCGCGTCAGCACCAAGTGATCGCGCGGATTGATTTCCACCCGCCAGCCCGGATCGACCACGGTGGTCGAGGTGGGCTCGATGATGATCGCCGGGCCATCGATGAGATCACCGACGCCCAGGTCGCCACGCTCAAAGACCGGCGTGTCTTGCCACGCGCCCGAGCAATACATGGGCTTGACCGCTTTAGGGGCCGCGGCGGCCGCGCGCTCAATCGCGGGACGGAGAGGATCCTCGGCGGTTTCCGTCGCCCCGATCACCTCGACGGAAACGGCTTCGACGAGAAGCGCCTTCTCCTTCATCAGGAAGCCGAAGCGCTGTTCGTAAGCGCGCTCGAAGCGCTCCACGACTTGCCCGCGTGTTCCCTGATCGACGATCAGGGCGGTGTCGGTGCCTTCATAGCGCAGGTGCACCTTCTCCAAGACCTCGATCAGGTCCTCGTGGAGGCCTTGGGCGAGCATGTCGGCCCGGCCCTGGCGCGCAAGATCCGCGAATATGCCCGGCAGGTCGTCCAAGCAATCGTCCAGCCGGCCCTCGACCGCTTGCTCCTTCATCAAGCGTAAATCCGCGAGTCCCATGCCGAAGGCGGAAAGCACACCGGCGAGCGGGTGTACGAAGATCCGCGTCATGCCAAGCGTGTCGGCGATATCGCAGGCATGCTGGCCGCCGGCACCCCCAAAGCAGTTCAAAGTGTATTCGGTGACGTCGTAGCCGCGCTGGGTGGAAATCTTCTTGATGGCGTTCGCCATGTTCTCCACCGCGATCCTCCTGAAGCCTTCCGCCACCTCGGCCGGGCTTCGCGTATCCCCGGTCTGGGCACGAATGTCCTCCGAAAGCTCGGAGAATGCGTGGCGCACCGCCTCCGCGTCCAAAGCTTGGTCGGCGTCGGGGCCGAAGACCTTGGGAAAGAACTCCGGTTGAATGCGGCCCAGCATGACGTTCGCGTCGGTCACCGCCAGGGGGCCGCCGCGCCGATAGCAAGCCGGCCCCGGATTAGCGCCCGCGCTGTCGGGCCCCACCCGGTAGCGGGCACCGTCGAAATGCAGGATCGACCCGCCGCCCGCCGCGACGGTGTGGATCTGCATCATCGGCGCGCGCATGCGCACGCCCGCGACCTGCGTTTCGAACGCCCGCTCGTACTCGCCGTCGTAGTGCGCGACGTCGGTGGAGGTGCCCCCCATGTCGAAGGTGATGATGCGGTGAAAGCCGCTCATGGCGGCTGTGCGCACACCGCCGACGATACCACCGGCCGGGCCGGAGAGGATCGAGTCCTTGCCCTGGAAGGCCTGCGCGTCGGTCAGTCCACCGTTCGATTGCATGAAAAGCAAACGCACCGCCTTGGCCGCGCCGGTGGTGAGCTGCCCCGCCACCTGATCCACGTAGCGGCGCAGGATCGGTGAGAGGTAAGCGTCAACCACCGTGGTGTCACCCCGGCTGACAAACTTCATTAGTGGGCTGACCTCATGACTGACGGAGATCTGCGTGAAGCCGATCTCCCGGGCCACATCAGCCAGCAAACGCTCGTGCTCGGTATAGCGATAGCCATGCAGCAGCACGATCGCCAGCGCGCGGATGCCGTCATCGAATGCCACCTGCAAGGCCCGCCGCGCCGCCTCCGCATCGAGCGGGCGCAGCACCTCTCCTTGCGCGCTCATCCGCTCGTCGACCTCCACGACTTGCTCGTAGAGCAGCTCTGGCAATTCGATGTGGCGGGTGAACAGGAGAGGCCGATTCTGGTAGGCGATGCGCAAGGCATCCCGAAAGCCCTGGGTCACCGCGAGCACCGTGCGGTCACCCTTGCGTTCCAGCAAGGCGTTCGTCGCGACGGTGGTGCCCATCTTGACCGCGTCGATCCGCTCGGCGGGGATCGCCGCATCCCGATCCAGGTCCAGGATCTCGCGCACCCCTTGGATGGCCGCGTCGCGGTAACGCTCGGGGTTCTCGGACAAGACCTTGTGGCTGACCAGACGCCCGTCGGGCGCACGGCCGACAACGTCCGTGAAGGTTCCGCCCCGGTCCACCCAGAACTGCCAACCTTGCGTTTCGACCTCAGCGCTCATCATCGCCTCCCGGAATTCATTCTCGCATTTTAATGGCAATTTATCGGTAATTCGTCAATGATCCAAAAGATGCGAGGCCGCGTAATGGCCATGCAACGTCGCTTTCGCGATTGCGCGCTTGACCGGCCAGGCGCAAGCGTTACGGGTTCACAAAGACCACCAAATCAAGGTGGGCACTTAGAGACGGAGTGGGACGATGGTTGAGTTGGAAGGCATAGCGGAGGCTCCCGCCGATGTGCTCATGGACGTGGCGCCCCGGATCGGGTTCGGCAGCCGCGTGCGCAAGTCGCCCTTCTTCGATGCGACGCTGCGTTGGGGCTGCAAGGCCTACTCGACATATAATCACATGTATATGCCGCTCTACTACGAAAGCCCGGTGGCCGACTATTGGAAGCTGATCAGCGATGTGACGCTTTGGGACGTCGCGGTGGAGCGGCAGCTCGAGATCACGGGGCCGGACGCGGCCAAGCTCGTGCAGTACCTCACTCCGCGCAATCTCTCCACCATGGAAGTGGGACAGTGCAAGTATGTGGTGATCTGCGACCAGCACGGCGGCGTGGTCAACGATCCTATCCTGCTGAAGCTCGGACAGAATCACTTCTGGCTCTCCATGGCGGACAGCGACCTCTTGCTTTGGGCAAAGGGCCTGCAGGTCCACAGCGGCTTCAACGTGGCGCTCTCGGAGCCCGACGTCAGCCCCCTGCAGATTCAGGGTCCGGTTTCCACCCAGGTCATGGCCGACCTCTTCGGCGACTGGATCAACGACCTGAAGTACTATTGGTTCCGGGAAGCCGAGCTTGAAGGAATGCCGCTGGTCATCTCCCGCACCGGTTGGTCGAACGAGCGTGGCTACGAGGTCTTCCTGCGTGACGGCCAATACGGCGACATCCTTTGGGAGCGCATTATGGCCGCCGGCAAACCTTATGGGATCGCCCCTGCAGCGCCCTCGACGATCCGGCGCGTCGAGGCCGCGCTTCTGTCCTATGGCGCGGACATGGACCTCGGCGTGAATCCCTTCGAGCTCGGCCTTGGGCGGCTGGTCGATCTGGAGATGCCAGCCGAGTTCGTGGGCAAGGGCGCCCTTCGGCGGATTGCCGCGGAAGGGCCGTTGCGCAAGCTCGTCGGCATGACCCTTGGCGGCAGCGCCCTGGAGAGCCCGAACGAAGAGCCCTGGAGCGTGCTCGACGCGGAGGGCGCGCTGGCCGGTAAGGTGACCTCAGCCGTTTACTCGCCGCGCCTGGACCGCAACATCGCCCTTGCGCTCCTGCGCCAAAACATTGCCTTGGAAGGTTCTGAGTTTCAGGTGATCGCCCCTAGCCAACAATTGTCCGGCACTGTTGTGCCGATCCCCTTCTACAATCCGAAGAAGCTCAAGGCCGCATCCTGACGCCTGCCATGCCAAGGCTTCGGACCGCGATGCCGGGATAACGCGCGCCTTGCCCTTGCCCCACGGGTGGCTTCCGTGGAATAAGCGAGGCGGTTTGACTCGCCTGAACAAGCAAGGCCAGGTCTGATGAGCATCTGGGGAAAAATCGTCGGGGGTGCCGCGGGCTTCGCGATCGGCGGCCCGATCGGCGCCCTGCTGGGCGGCCTCGCCGGCCACGCGGTCGACAAGATGCGCGAAAGCGCAGCTCCGCCAAGCATCGAGGACCAAACCCGGGACGGCGCGGGCTTTGGCGACGAGGGCACCAAGAGCATCGCTTTCACCATCGGCGTCATCGTGCTCGGCGCGAAGATGGCCAAGGCGGATGGCGTCGTGACGAAGGACGAGGTTTCGGCCTTCAAGGAGGTGTTTCAGGTCCCGCCGGACGAGGTCAAGAACGTCGGCCGGGTCTTCAATCAGGCCCGCCAGGACGCTCAGGGTTACGAACCCTATGCCAAGCAGTTGGGCCGGATGTTCCGCGAGAACCCGCGCGTCCTGGAGGAACTGCTGGACGGCTTGTTCCATATCGCCCGCGCGGACGGAAAAGTGACCCAAGAAGAGGTGACCTATCTAAGCCAAGTCGCCCAGGCCTTTGGCTTCACCGAGGCCGAATGGGACCGCATCCGCGCCGCCAACATGGGCCCCGACAAACAAGACCCCTACGTCATTCTGGGTGTCCAGCGCGACGATAGCGACGAAGCCATTCGCCAGGCGTGGCGAAAGCTGGTTCAGGAAAACCACCCCGACCGACTGATCGCCCAGGGCATGCCGGAGGAATTCGTCAATCTGGCGAACGAGAAGCTGGCGACGATCAATCATGCCTACGACCAGATCCGGAAGAGCAGAGGCTTGCCCTAGAACATGCCCGCTGCCCTGCCTCTTGTCGCGCTTGACGGCGTGTCGTTGCGCTATGGCGCGGCCCCGCTTTTCAAGGGATTGGATGTCGGGCTGCTGGAAGGCGAGCGCGCCTGCCTCGTCGGGCGCAATGGCAGCGGCAAATCAACCCTGCTGAAGCTCTTCGCCGGCGAGGTCGAGGCGGACGAGGGCGAGCGCACGGCGCAAGCCGGCGTCAAGGTCGCCTACCTGCCCCAAGACCCGCTCCTCCCCCCGGACCTTCGGGTGGCCGACTACGTGGGCTTGGGGCTGGACGGAGAGGACCCAAGCACCCGCTATCGCATCGACGCGGCCGTCGCGCGCCTGAAGCTCGATGGGCAAGCCCGCCTTGGCAGCTTGTCCGGCGGCGAAGGGCGCCGCGCGGCCTTGGCGCGCTGCCTGGTTTCCGGAGCGCAAGTCCTGTTGCTGGACGAGCCGACCAATCACCTGGATCTGCCGACGATCGAGTGGCTGGAGGACGAACTTCTGCGGTTTCGTGGGGCGCTGCTGGTGATCAGCCATGACCGCGCGTTCCTGAGGCGGATCTCCACGGCGACACTCTGGCTGGATCGAGGCCGTTTGCACCGTTTAAACGATGGCTTCGAGCGCTTCGACGCCTGGGCGGATTCCCTGCGCGACGCCGAGGAGCAAGAGCTGCGCCGCCTCGGCAAAGCGATCGAGCGCGAAGAGCACTGGCTGCACCGAGGGGTGACCGCGCGCCGCAAGCGCAACATGGGACGCCTCGCGCGCTTGCAGGATCTTCGCGGCGCACGCGCTGCCGTGCTGCGCAATCAGCAATCCCAGATGGAGATGACCGCGGCCGAGGCCGGGCGCAGTGGCAAGCTCGTGATCGGCGCGGAGAACATTTCCAAGAGTTTCACCAGGCCGGACGGCGAGCCCCTGACAGTGATCGACGGATTTTCCTGCCGCATACGGCGCGGCGACCGGATCGGCATTGTCGGGCGCAACGGGGCGGGCAAGACCACCCTGATCAAGCTGCTGTTGGGCTTGCTGCCCCCCGACACCGGAAGCGTCACGCTGGGCACCCAGCTAGAAGTGGCGGTCTTCGATCAGCGCCGGGCGAGCCTGGACACTGAAACGACTCTTTGGCGCACGCTCGCCCCGCACGGCGATTCCCTGATGGTGGGCGGGCGCCAGAAGCATGTCGTCTCTTACTTGCGTGATTTCCTCTTCGACGAAAGCCAGGCGAACCAGCCGGTGAAGTCGCTTTCCGGTGGCGAAAAGAACCGGCTGTTGCTGGCCAAGCTCTTCGCTCAACCGTCCAACCTTCTCGTGCTCGACGAGCCGACCAACGATCTCGACATGGATACTCTCGACCTCTTGGTGGAGGTGCTTGGGGACTACGAGGGGACCTTACTCCTGGTTAGCCACGACCGGGATTTTCTCGACCGCCTGGCGACCAGCGTGATCCTGCTCGACGGCCAGGGCGGCGCGCGCGAATACCCTGGGGGCTACAGCGACGCGATCCGTCAGGCCGGTGGCCTGCCCAGCGCGCGCGGTGGCGACGGCAAGGCGAAGCCCAACGCGAGAGCCGTCAAGCCGAAAGCAATCGGCCGCAAACTGTCCTACAAGGACCAGCGGGAGTTGGACGGCTTGCCGGAGAAGATCGCCGGACTTCAGCGCAGCGTGGATGCCCACCAGGCCAAGCTCGCCGACCCGGATCTCTATGCCCGCGCCCCAAAGGCGTTCGAGCGAGCGAGTGCCGCCCTGGAAGAGGCGCGCGACGTCTTGTCCAAGGCAGAAGACCGCTGGCTGGAGCTGGAGGAGCTGCAAGACAGCCTGGCCAACGAAGCCATGTCCTGAGAGGCGCGCAAGGTTTCGGCGCGCGCGGGGATATGGCCTGGAGCCACGGCGGCGCGCGACAGCCTCCGCGCATCGAACCCGCGATCGCGAATTTGTGCGTCAACTAGATCGCATGGGGTAGAATTCTGTACAGTAGATCGGCGGCAACGCGGTTTGGCATGGCGGCCAGAATACCGCGCTACCCGGCAACGACCGATGCCAGCGCTAACCAGGTGCAACATGGTCACGATCATCGAGCGGCCCTCGCCCAATCACGACGCCAGGCCAGAAGGCCAGGTGGTGGATCTGATCGTGCTGCATTACACGGGAATGCGCAGCGCCGAGGAGGCGCTTGACCGGCTTCGGGACCCTGCCGCCAAGGTGAGCGCGCACTACCTTCTCGACGAAGACGGAAGCGTGAGCCGCCTGGTGCCCGAGCACCGGCGGGCCTGGCACGCGGGCGTGGCCAGTTGGCGCGGGTCGAGCGATATCAACGCCCGGTCGCTGGGCATCGAACTCGTCAATCCCGGTCACGAGTTCGGCTATCGCCCGTTCCCGGAAGCGCAGATGGCCGCGCTGATCGAGCTTTGTCATGTGTTGCGCGCGCGCCACGGTATTGAGCGACAGGGGTTGGTGGGCCATTCGGACGTGGCTCCCCTGCGCAAGCTCGACCCCGGCGAATTCTTCGATTGGCGGCGCTTGGCCGGGGAAGGGCTCAGCGTCTGGCCCGAACAGCGGGCCGCGGCCGTCGAGACGACGCCTCTGCGCAATCTCCGCAGGCTTCAGGACTTCGGCTACGGCTACCTGGCCGAGGATCCGGGCGCGGTCGTGCGAGCGTTTCAGAGGCGCTTCAGGCCATCCGTGATCAGCGGCGAGATTGACGCGGAAACCGCGGCGCTGCTCGGCGGCCTCGTCGCCTAGGCGGCCGGGTCCAAGATTGACCCAAGGCCTTGCAATTCTTATATCCGCCAATGCGCCAGATGGCTGGATGGCTGCCTCGGGGTCCTTGCGGCCTTGGGGAGGAAAGTCCGGGCTCCACGGAAACAGGGTGCCGGGTAACGCCCGGCGGGGGAAACCCTAGGGAAAGTGCCACAGAAAGCAAACCGCCTGAAGTTCGCTTCAGGTAAGGGTGAAAGGGTGCGGTAAGAGCGCACCGCGGTGCCGGCAACGGCACCGGCACGGTAAACCCCACCCGGAGCAAGATCGAATAGGGGCGGCAGGTTCGAGCGATCGGACAGCCAGGTTTCCGCGGCCGCCGCCCGGGTAGATCGCGCGAGGCGCCCGGCAACGGGCGTCCCAGATGAATGGCCATACAAGCGGGCTAGACCCGCTGGACAGAACCCGGCTTACAGGCCATCTGGCGCAATTTCTCTCCACGCGGGCGGCAAATCGGATAACCGCAAATATTGGGGGTCATGGTTAATGGCCCACAACAAAATGATTCCCCTACAAGAACATTTAATGAACATCATCTTGCCAAATTCACGTTCGAATCTCAATTTCACCGATTTCACCTCGCCTCAGAAAAACCAAAAGACAATCCCGCGGAACCTTCGGCAGTTAGAGAAATCACCCGTTTCAGCCCTTGTCGAATACTGTCACTTCCATTGACACCCATAATTGCCCATGATATCCCATGATGTCCCATAACCGAACCAACCCATCCCATTTTCGGGGTTGGCGAACAGCAGTGTCGCCGGGGGTGGATCAGGCGGGGGCGGAGGGCAAGACGGGGGTGACGCGATTTGCGTCGCCGGGCTGCGAGCGGAGTCAGGGGTGCAGGAGCAGTTACCGTTCCTCGGCATGCACGAGAACAAGGTCGACCGGAAGGGCCGTGTGTCCGTTCCCGCGTCCTTCCGTCAAGTGCTGGCCGACCAGAGCTTCCAGGGCATCGTCTGCTTCCTGTCCTACCGGGTGGATGCCATCGAGGGTTGCGGCATGAACTTCATGACGGAGCTCAGCAACAGCGTGGCCGACATCGATCTGTTCTCCGACGCACAGGAAGACCTTTCCGCGACTCTTTTCAGCACCTCGCATCCCTTGGCCTGGGACAGCGGTGGCCGTGTGCAGCTTCCGCCGGACCTCCTTGAGGCGGCGGGCATCACGGATACAGCCGCTTTCGCCGGTATGGGCAAGACCTTCCGAATTTGGGAACCCGCGCGCCTCGCAGCCTTCCAAGCCGAGCGCCGCGGCCAGGCGAAGAGCAAGGGTTTGACGCTGCCTCTGAGCGGCAAGCGTGGAGGGGAAGGCTGATGACGGCCGACCGCACGCTCACCGCCCAGGCCGCCGCGCCACCGGAGAAACACGCGCCGGTCATGCTGGACGAGGTTCTGGAATGCCTGGCCCCGCGCGACAGCGAGATCTACGTCGACGGCACCTTCGGTCGCGGAGGCTACAGCGCGGCGATCCTTAAGACCGCGAACTGCGCCGTGATCGGCATCGACCGGGATCCGGAAGCGATTGCCTTCGGGCAGGCCTTGGCTGAACGCCACGGCGGCCGCTTGGAGATCATCGAGGGCTGCTTCGGCGACATGGATCGCCTGGTGGCCGTCCGGCCGATCGATGGCGTGGCACTCGACCTTGGCGTGTCCTCACCACAGATCGACCAGGCCGAGCGGGGGTTTTCCTTCCGTCATAAGGGGCCTTTGGACATGCGCATGGGCGGATCGGGCATGTCCGCCGCCGACATCGTGAACGAGCTGCCGGAAGCCCAATTGGCCGACATCATTTGGCGCCTGGGCGAGGAGCGGCGCTCGCGGCGGGTCGCCAAGGCCATTGTCGAGGCCCGCGCCCAAGCCCGCATCGAGACGACGACACGGCTCGCGGAGATCGTGCGCTCGGCCGTTCCCGCCGCGCGTGATGGAATCGATCCGGCAACACGAACCTTCCAAGCGCTGCGGATCTATGTGAACGACGAATTGGGAGAGCTAGAGCGCGGCCTTGGCGCGGCGGAGCGCATGCTGGCGCCGGGTGGCCGCCTGGTGGTTGTCAGCTTTCACTCTCTCGAGGACCGCATCGTCAAAGATTTCCTGCGCCAGCGCTCCGGCGGCGCGCCGAAAGCCTCCCGTCATCAGCCCGCCCAATCCGCGCCAGACCTGGCGCCAAGCTTCGAGCTTTTGGAGCGCGGGGCCCGTCGGCCAAGCGCGGCGGAATGCGCCAGCAACCCTCGCGCCCGCTCGGCCAGGTTGCGGGCGGCCCGCCGCACGGCGGCACCCGCCCAGGGAGTGGCCGCATGATCCGCTTGTCCTCTCTCCTTTGGCTTGGGGCGGCGGGCTTGGCCGCGACGGTGCTTTTCCAGGTCAAGGACGAAGTCCAGGATCTAGAGGGTGAGTTGGTCGGCGTCCAACGCGAAATTCAACGGGACCGCGAAGCGATTCACGTTTTGAAAGCGGAATGGAGCTACCTTAACCGTCCGGCGCGGATCGAGGAATTGGCTCGCCGTCACCTTGGCTTCCAGCCGCTGGAGCAAACGCAAATTTCGCTCGTCGACTACCTTCCCGCTCGGCCTGAGGATTTCGGACGCAACGCCGAGGCCGAGCGCCTGATCGTTCCGCCGCGGCGCCCGTCGATGCCAGCGGGATTGTCACTTGCGGCCACGCCAGAGGCGCCGCCGCAGCCCAAGATCAAGCAAAAAGCAAAGCCCGCGAGCCAGGCCGTCACAGCCAAGGCAAGCGCCCCCAAGAAGGCGCCGGCGACAGCCCCCTCCGCGGTCCCGGTCAACCCGGTCACTGGGCGACCGCTGCCGGTTAGCTCCACCCTCGTATCCACGGGAGCTCAGTGATGTTCCGCCGTCAATCCGCGAAACCGACGATCCGGCCGCGCACGCCCTGCGGACACGATTTGGGCCCCAATCGCGATTGGATCGTCGAGTTGGAAGGCACCGCCAAAGCCGCGCTCGAGACTGGGCGCACGCGCCTAATCGTGGCGGGCTTGGTCTTTGCCTGCGCCTTCTTGGTGGTGGGCTTGCGGTTGGTCGGCATCGTTTTGCTGCAGGACGTGGAGGAGCCGCGCTTGGCGGCCACGCCCTCGGGCAGCGAAGCCTTGGAGACCGGGCGCGCGGAGATCCTGGACCGCAATGGTCAGGTCCTGGCGACGACGCTGCCGACCTCTTCGCTCTACGCCAATCCCCGGCATATCACCAACCCGGAGGAAGCCGCTGTCCGGCTGGCCACGGCACTGCCCAGCGAGCCCAAGGCGAAGCTTCTCGCCAAACTCTCGGCCGACCGTAGCTTCGTCTGGATGAAGCGCGGCCTAACGCCACGTGAGACAGCCGCCGTAAACCGCCTCGGCATCCCCGGCCTCTACTTCCAGCGCGAGGAGCGGCGCTTCTATCCCCACGGCGCGCTGACCAGCCACATCGTGGGCTTCACCAACATCGACAATAAGGGCCTCGCCGGGATGGAGCAGGCCTTCAATCCCCAATTGCGCGGCTCGAACCAGCCTCTGCGGCTGTCGATTGATCTGCGCATTCAGCACATTCTGAGCGAGGAATTGCTCGCCGGCATGCAGGCCTTCAACGGCATTGGCGCCGCCGGTTTGGTGATGGATGCCCGCAGCGGCGAGGTCCTGGCAATGGTCTCGCTACCGAGCTACGACCCCAACAATCCAGCCGCGGCACCGGACGCCGGCCGCTTCAATCGGGCGACATTGGGCGTCTATGAGATGGGGTCGATCTTCAAGATCTTCACCACGGCCATGGCATTAGATTCCGGTGTGGTCACCCTGGAAGACGGCTACGACGTGACGAAGCCGATCCGCATCGCCCGCTTTACCATCACCGATTTCCACCCCCACCGCGGCTGGCTGTCGATCCCCGAGATTTTCAAGGAGTCCAGCAACATCGGCACGGTTCACATGGCCGTGGATAGCGGGACCGAACTGCAGAAGCGCTACCTGGCGGGCCTGGGCCTGCTCTCCGCGCCGAAGTTGGAGCTGCCCGAGGTGGGAGAGCCGATGATCCCGGCGAAATGGCGCGAAATCAATACGATGACCATCTCCTATGGACACGGGATCGCGGTCACCCCTGTGCAGGCCGCTCGCGCTGTGGCCGGCGTGGTGAACGGCGGCGTCCTGCCTGAGGCGACCTTGCTGAAGCGGCCCGAAGGCGAGCCCCTGGGTGGCACGCGGGTTATCGGCGAGCGCACTTCGGACCAGATGCGCTGGCTGATGCGCCTCGTGGTCGAGCAAGGCACCGGGGGGAATGCCGAGGCCGAGGGCTATTTGGTCGGCGGCAAGACCGGAACCGCGGACAAGCTGCGGCCAGGTGGCGGCTACGCGCGAGACAAGCGCATTGCCTCCTTCGCCGGCGCCTTTCCCATGAACGATCCGCGCTATGTGGTGCTGGCCATGGTCGACGAGCCCAAAGGCACCAAGGCGTCTTACGGCTATGCCACCGGCGGATGGGTGGCAGCACCGGTTGTAGGCAAAACCGTGCAGCGGATGGCGCCCTTGCTGGGCATCGAGCCCGCGCCGAGCGCGCCGGTCCAGAACGAATTGCTTGTTCCGGTGAATCTGCGAGGGCGCGCTGTTGCGGCTCAGTGAGCTGTTGGAGAACGAGGAGAAGGGCAAGGTGGCCATAGCGGCCGAAGATTTCGAAGTGACGGGCTTGACGGCCGATAGCCGTCGCGTGGCCGAAGGCTATCTCTTCGCGGCCATCCCCGGCACGCAGCAAGACGGCCGGGCCTTTATCGCCGAGGCGGTGGCCAAGGGCGCGGTTGCCATTCTGGCGCCTACGGGAACCCGGATGGGCGCCTACGGACGCCCTGTGCTTTTGATCTGCGACGAGGAGCCGCGCCGGCGCCTCGCCCGCATGGCGGCCGCGTTCTACAAGCGCCAGCCGAGCCATATCGCCGCGGTGACGGGGACCAATGGAAAGACCTCCGTCGCGACCTTCACCCGGCAAATCTGGACCGCTCTCGGTCATAAGGCGGCAAGCCTGGGAACCTTGGGTCTGGAGCCTGCCCGCGCTAACGCCCCGGCCGCCTTGACCACGCCTGATCCGGTGGACCTCATGCGCTGCCTAGCTGAACTGGCGAGCGACGGCATCGACCGGCTGGCCATGGAAGCCTCCAGCCACGGTCTCGACCAATTCCGCCTCGACGGCGTGCGCGTCACCTCAGCAGCCTTCACGAATCTCTCCCGCGACCATTTGGACTACCACGGGGACATGGAGCGGTATCTCGCCGCCAAGCAGCGTCTCTTCGCCCAGCTTCTGCCCAGCACCGGCAACGCCATCCTTAACGCCGACATCCCGGAATTCGCCGCCCTGGAAGCCGGATGCCGCGCGCGTCACCAGCGCATTATCAGCTATGGCAAGGCCGGCGCCGACTTGAAGCTTCTATCACTGATGCCGGGGCCGGGCCGCCTGGACATCGAGATCGAGGTCTTCGGCAAGCACCACGCGGTGGCGTTGCCCCTCGCCGGAACGTTTCAGGCGTGGAACGCCCTCGCCGCCCTTGGCTTGGTCTTGGCGGAAGGCACCGATATCGAGCCAGCTGTGGAAGCCCTCTTCGGCCTTTCGGGCGTGCCCGGACGGGTCGACTTGGTGGGCGAGACGGAGACCGGGGCTCACGTCTATGTGGACTACGCCCACACTCCCGACGCCTTGGAGACGGTGCTGCACGCCTTGCGCCCGCATACCCGAGGCAAGCTTGCCGTGCTTTTCGGCTGCGGCGGCGACCGCGACCCGGGCAAGCGCCCGATGATGGGCGGGATCGCCTCACGGCTCGCCGACACGGTGTTCATTACCGACGACAATCCACGCAGCGAAGATCCTGCCGACATCCGCCAACAGATCCTGACCGCCGTGCCCGAAGCTTTCGAGTTCGACGATCGGGGGGAGGCCATCGCTTCGGCGATAGCCTCGCTTGGCCCGGGCGACACGCTTGTTATCGCGGGGAAAGGACACGAGACGGGGCAGACCGTAGGGGATCGTGTCATTCCATTCGACGATCGCGTCGTCGCCCGGGCCTCTCTTTTCGGACCGGACGGAGGGCGCCCATGACCGCGGCCTTGTGGACCGGCACCGAGGTACGGGCCGCGACCGCCGGCCGGGGTCCCGACAATTGGAGTGCAGATGGCGTGTCGATAGACACGCGGACGATCGAGCCCGGCGACCTGTTCGTCGCGCTCGCCGGGCCGAATTTCGACGGCCATGACTACCTACAGCAAGCCTTCGAGAAGGGGGCCGCCGCCGCTCTCGTGCATCGAGGGACAGGTGACGCTTCGCCGGGGCCGCTGATCACGGTTTCGGACACGCTCGAAGGGCTGCGCGCCCTGGGCCGCACCGGGCGGGAGCGGAGCGCGGGAAAAGTCGTCGGCCTCACCGGCTCTGTCGGCAAGACCGGTAGCAAGGAAGCCTTGCGTGCCGCACTTGGCGCCCAGGGTCGCTGCTTCGCCAGCGCCAGCAGCCTGAATAACCATTGGGGTGTTCCTCTTTCCCTTTCGCGGATGCCCAAGGACAGTGACTTCGGTGTCTTCGAAATGGGCATGAACCATGCCGGAGAGATCGCCGACCTGACCTCGCTCGTGCGGCCGGACGTGGCGCTGATTACGAACATCGGCGTTGCCCATATCGAGTACTTCGACTCTCGCGCAGGGATCGCCGACGCGAAGTCGGAGATTTTCCAAGGGATCGTGCCAGGAGGTGTCGCGGTTCTTCCGCGCGACGACGACTTCTTCGACCGTTTGGCCGCGGCCGCGGCGGCGCGCGGCGTCAACCGGATCGTGACCTTCGGGCGCCACCCGGATTCCGACATCCGCCTGGAAGATGCGCAGCTTCACGCCACTTGCAGCGCGGTCACAGCAGCCATCAAGGGCCATGCGCGGCCCCTCGAGTTCTGCCTCGCCCTACCCGGCGGTCATTGGGTCATCAACGCGCTGGGCGTTCTCGCCGTGGTGAAGGCGTTGGGTCTGGACCTCGTAACAGCGGCCGCCGAATTCGCGCGCTTGGTCGCCATGAAGGGCCGTGGCGCGCGCCAGCGCCTGGAACTGCCCGGTGGTGGCGGCGCCATCCTGATCGACGACAGCTACAACGCCAACCCGGCTTCGGTGAAGGCAGCCTTGGCCGTGCTTGGACGCGCGGCGGCCAAGGACGGCGGCCGCAGGATCGCCGTGCTCGGCGACATGCTGGAGCTTGGAGCGGAGGCAGCCGAGATGCACGCCACGCTCAGCGACGACGTAATGGCCCAAGGCATCGACCTGGTCTTCACCTGCGGACCCATGATGGGGGGCCTAGCCGAAGCGCTGCCCGCGGAGCGTCTCGGCGCCCATGCCCCCGATTCCGGGGCCCTCGCTGAAATCCTGGTGCCCCAGGTGCGCAATGGCGACGTGATCCTGGTGAAGGGCTCCCTCGGCAGCCACATGGCGCGGGTGGTCGAGGCCCTGGAAGCGCTCTCGGTGGACAGTGGGGATCACTCCCTGCCCCGCGCAGTCAACGGAAACTGAGGGGCGGGGCATGCTTTACAACCTTCTCGTCCCCCTCTCGGAAGACATTAGCTTCCTCAACCTCTTCCGCTACCTGACGTTCCGGACGGGCGGGGCCGTGATGACCGCTCTGGTCATTTCCTTCATCCTAGGCCCGGCCGTGATCGCCTGGCTCAAGAAGAAGCAGCGCGAAGGCCAACCGATCCGCACGGACGGGCCGGAGAGTCACATCATCACCAAGCAGGGCACCCCGACCATGGGTGGTGTGCTCATCTTGCTTGCGCTGTCCATCTCGACACTGCTCTGGGCCAATCTTTCCAACCCCTACGTCTGGATCGTGCTCTGGGTCACGATTGGCTTTGGGCTGATCGGCTTCAGCGACGACTACCTCAAGCTGACCCGCCGCAGCCACAAGGGCTTGCCCGGCCGTTTCAAGCTTCTGGGCCAAGTCCTCATCGCCGGAATCGCCACCGCGGCGATCATCAAAATCAGCCCGCCGGATCTCGAAACCGCGCTTGCCGTCCCCTTCCTCAAGGACGTGCTATTGAACCTCGGGATCGGCTTCGCGGTTGTCTCGATCTTCGTGATGGTCGGCGCCTCGAATGCGGTGAACCTGACGGACGGGCTGGACGGTTTGGCCATTGTGCCGGTGATGATCGTCGCCGCCTGTTTCGCGCTGATTGCCTATCTGGTCGGTAACACGGTCTTCTCGAACTACCTGCAGATCCACTATGTCGCCGGCACCGGCGAGCTTGCCGTCTTCTGCGGCGCCTTGGTGGGCGCCAGCCTTGGGTTCCTTTGGTTCAACGCGCCGCCGGCCATGGTCTTCATGGGCGACACCGGCTCGCTGTCCTGCGGCGGGGCCCTTGGCGGGATCGCGGTAATAACCAAGCATGAGCTGGTGCTGGCCATTATCGGCGGCCTGTTCGTCCTGGAGACGGTTTCGGTCATTGTCCAAGTCGCGTCCTTCAAGCTGACCGGCCGGCGCGTCTTCCGAATGGCGCCCTTGCACCATCACTTCGAGCAGAAGGGCTGGAAGGAGCCAACCATCGTGATCCGCTTCTGGATCATCGCGATGATCCTGGCGCTCGCCGGCCTTTCTACGCTGAAACTGCGATGAGGGGGACCGGATGATCGAGCTTCCCTTCTACGCAGGCTATACGGTCGCGGTCTTTGGCCTGGGCAAGTCTGGCCTCGCGGCCGCCCGCGCCCTCACGGCGAGCGGTGCGGAGGTATGGGCCTGGGACGACAACGAGGACAGGCGCGCGGAAGCGGCGGCCAAAGACGTTCCTCTGGTCGATCTCTATACCTGCAACTGGCTTGAGCCGGTGAGCCTGATCCTTTCTCCCGGCATTCCCCACACCCACCCGGAGCCCCATCCGGTGGCGGCGCTGGCGCGTGAGCAAGGGATCGAGATCATCGGCGATATCGAGCTGCTCGGCCGCGCCCAACCGGATGCGCGCTATCTTGGAATCACAGGCACGAACGGCAAGTCCACCACCACCGCCATCGCCGCCCATGTGCTCGAACTCTCCGGGCGGCGCAGCGAAGCGGGCGGTAATCTTGGCGAGCCGGTCATGACCTTCGAGCCTCTGGGCTCGGAAGGCATCTACGTGCTGGAGCTGTCCTCTTATCAGCTCGAGCTGACCTTCTCGATCACCTTCGACGTCGCGGTGCTGCTCAACATCAGCCCCGATCATCTCGACCGTCATGGCGGCATGGAGGGATACGTCGCGGCCAAGCGCAACATTTTCCGCCGCCAGAGCGAGCCCCGTACCGCCGTTGTCGGTATCGACGACGAGATATCCTTCGGGATCTTCCAGGAGCTCAAGGCTAAAGGCGATCAGATCGTCTGGCCGATTTCCGCGAAGACGCGCGCCGAAGGCGGCGTCTATGTGATCGAAGGCGTGCTGTTCGACGACACCGAAGGCCAAGCCGTGCCGGCACTCGACCTGAAGGACGTGGAAAACCTGACCGGCCAGCACAATTGGCAGAACGCCGCGGCAGCCTACGCGGCCTGTAAGGCGGCCCAGGTTCCGCCTCCCGTGATCGCCGCATGCCTGCGCAGCTTTCCGGGCCTCGCGCATCGCCAGGAGCGTGTCGGGGAGATCGACGGCGTACTCTACGTGAACGACTCAAAGGCGACCAACGCCGAAGCAACCGCCCGCGCGCTCGCGTGCCACGACAGCATCTACTGGATCGCCGGTGGCCGCGCCAAGGAAGGCGGCCTCGCGGGGCTTGAGCCCTACTTCCCGAAGATCGCCAAGGCCTTCCTGATTGGCGAGGCGGAAGCCGATTTCGCCGCTTTCCTTGACGGCAAGCTCGATTACGAGCGCTGCGGCGATCTGGCCACAGCCTTGGCCGCGGCGAGCGCCGAGGCGCACGGGCGAGAAGGAGCCACAGTTCTGCTTTCGCCCGCCTGTGCCTCCTTCGATCAATTCCCCAATTTCGAGGCTCGCGGCGACGCATTCCGTTCGGCCGTGCGGGCGCTTTCCGGGGAAACAGCGCGGGAGGTGTTGCAATGAGCAGCTTCGCGCGCACGGATACCAGCCTGCTGGGCCGCTGGTGGTGGACCATCGACCGCTGGACGCTGCTTTCCGTGGCCGTGCTGATGGGTCTTGGCGCGATTTTGATCCTCGCCGCCTCGCCCGCGGTCTCCGAAAGGATCGGTCTCGGGGCATTTTCCCTGGCCAAGCGGCAGCTAGTACTGCTTCCGCTCGCCGGCGCGATGATGTTCGCCATGAGCCTGCTATCGCCACGCTGGGTGCGGCGCGCGGCGGTCTTTGGCTTTCTCGGATCCCTGCTCTTGATGGTCGCGACCCTGATGATCGGCCCGGAGATCAAGGGCGCCACCCGCTGGATTAATCTTGGCGGCTTCTCGCTGCAGCCAAGCGAGTTCGTCAAGCCCTGCTTCGCCGTGGTGGCCGCCTGGATGTTCGCGCTGGGCAAGGAGCAGGAGAATTTCGCCGGCGCCGGCGTAGCCTTCGGGCTTTGGACGCTGGTGGTCTTGCTGCTGTTGCTGCAGCCGGACTTCGGCCAGGCCTTCGTGGTCAGCGCCGTCTTTGGCGTGCAGTTCTTCCTGGCCGGTTTGCCGATGCTGCTAGTCGCGGCTCTCGCGCTCCTGGGCATTGGCGGCATCTTCGGCGCCTACTTTCTGCTGCCCCACGTCACCCAGCGCATCGACAGCTTCTTCGATCCGGACGTTGGCGACCGCTATCAGATCGAGCGCTCCATGGAAGCCTTCATGAACGGCGGCCTCTTCGGGCGCGGCCCCGGCGAGGGCACCGTGAAGCTCTACCTGCCGGACGCCCACGCCGATTTCGTCTTCGCCGTCGCCGGAGAAGAGCTGGGCCTGATCGCATGTCTTCTGATCGTCGGCATCTTCGCTTTCGTCGTGCTGCGCGGCTTCACCCGGCTGCTGGGCGAGAACAACCTCTTCGTGATGCTGGCGGCCACCGGGCTGCTGACCCAGTTCGGGCTGCAGGCCCTGATCAACATGGGGTCCGCGCTGCATCTGATGCCCACCAAGGGCATGACCTTGCCGTTCATCAGCTATGGCGGTTCTTCGCTCATGGCCTTGGCTCTAGGCATGGGCATGGTGTTGGCCCTCACCCGGCGGCGGGTCGGCACGGGAGACGGCCAATGACCGCGCCCCTCGGCAAGCCCGAAACCAGGTGTGTCCTCCTCGCGGCCGGCGGCACGGGCGGCCACATGTTCCCCGCCCAGGCCCTAGCCCGCGAATTGTTGGGGCGCGGAGTCGCGGTGGCCCTGCTGACCGACAAGCGCGGTGGCGGATTCGGGCCCGACATGCCGCAGGTCAAGACTTTCCGGATTTCCGCCGGCACGCCCTCGGGACCCCTGCCCCGCCGGGTTAAAGGCCTGTTCCTGCTTGGGGTGGGCTTCTTTCAGGCCAGCCGCGTCTTGAAGGAACTCGCGCCCAGCGCGGTGGTCGGCTTTGGCGGCTATCCTTCGGTCCCCACGATCATCGCCGCGGCGCGGCAAAAGCGTCGCATCGTGCTGCACGAGCAAAATCAGGTGGTGGGGCGCGCCAACCGCCTGCTCGCCGGCCGCGCGGAGGTGATTGCGACCTCATTCGATCCCATCGAGGGACTGAGCGAAACGGACCGCGCCAAGACCGTGCTCACCGGAAATCCGGTGCGCCCGGCCATCGCGGACGTCGGCCGGCAGCCCTATGCGGTTCCAGGCTCCGACGACCGGCTCCGCTTGCTGGTGACTGGCGGCAGCCAGGGCGCGCGGGTCTTTAACGAGCTTCTGCCCGCCGCTATCTGCCAGCTTCCCGAAGATCAGCGCCGGCGGCTTTCGATCTCCCAGCAAGTTCGGGGAAGCGACCTGGAGGAGATCCAGGCGCGCTACCGCGGCTGCCGCGTGAAGGCGGACCTCGCCCCCTTCTTCGACGACATGCCCAAGCGGTTAAAAGCCGCGCAATTGATGATCTGTCGCTCCGGCGCCTCGACGATTGCCGAACTGGCGGCGGCCGGGCGACCGGCGATCCTCGTCCCCTTCCCCTTCGCGGCCGACGATCACCAAACCGGCAACGCCCGCGCCTTCGCGCAAGCCGGCGGCGGCTGGCTGATGCCGCAAGGTCCGCTGACGCCCGAATCCCTGGCCGAACGGTTGACGTCGGTCCTTTCGCAGCCGGCCCTGCTGGCGCGCGCGGCCTCTTCGGCGCGCGCCTTCGCCCAGGACAACGCGGCCAAGCGCCTGGCCGATCTGGTCTGTGGTGTGATGCCGGCAAACGGCGAGTCCGGGCGCAACGAGGAGAAAGCTGCATGAGAGCGCTTCCCCTCGACATCGGTCTCGTCCACTTCGTGGGCATCGGCGGGATCGGCATGAGCGGGATCGCCGAGATCCTGCATAACCTCGGCTACCAGGTGCAAGGCAGCGACATGGCAGAGAACGCCAACGTCCGCCGCTTGCGGGAGCTGGGCGTGAAGGTGGCCATCGGTCAGGCGGCGGAAAACCTCGCCGACGCCCAGGTGGTCGTCATCTCCTCCGCGATCTCCGACGAGAATCCCGAGCTTAAGGCCGCGCGGGAGATGTTCCTGCCGGTCGTGCGCCGCGCCGAGATGCTGGCCGAGCTGATGCGGCTAAAATGGTCCATCGCGGTGGGCGGCACGCACGGAAAGACCACGACCACCTCCATGATCGCCGCCCTCTTGGACGGCGCCGGCCTGGACCCCACGGTGATCAACGGAGGGATCATCAACGCCTACGGCACCAACGCCCGCCTGGGCGCCGGGGACTGGATGGTGGTCGAGGCCGACGAGAGCGATGGCACCTTCACCAAGCTGCCCGCCACCATCGCGTTGGTAACCAACATCGACCCGGAGCACCTGGATCATTACGGCTCGGTAGAGGCGCTGCACGACGCCTTCGAGACTTTTGTCAAGAACATCCCCTTCTACGGCTTCGCGGTGGTCTGTCTCGACCACCCGGTGGTCCAGGGCCTGATCGGCCGGATAGAGGACCGGCGCATGATCACCTACGGCTTGGGGCCGCAAGCCGATGTGCGTGCGGAGAACCTCAGGCTGGAGCCCTCCGGCTCGCGTTTCGACGTGACGATCGCCCAGCGCGGCCAAACGGAGCGGCGCCGGATCGATGACCTGATGCTGCCCATGCTCGGGCAGCACAATGTGCAGAACGCGCTCGCCGCAGTGGCGGTGGCCGACGAGATGGGCCTGCCGGCCGAGAGCATTCGCGCGGGCCTCGCGGGCTTCGGCGGCGTGAAGCGGCGCTTCACCCGTACGGGCGAGTCCGGCGGCGTCACCGTTATCGACGACTACGGACATCACCCCGTGGAGATCAAGGCAGTCTTGCGGGCGGCGCGGCAGTCGGCGGCCAATAAGGTCATCGCCGTGGTGCAGCCGCACCGCTACACGCGCCTGCGCGACCTCTTCGAGGATTTCTGCACCTGCTTCAACGACGCCGACCATGTGATCGTTTCGGAGGTCTACGCCGCAGGCGAAGCCCCCATCGACGGCGTGGACCGCGACCAGCTCGTCGAGGGCTTGCGCGCGCGCGGCCACCGGGGCGCGGTCGCGCTTGAAAGTCCCGAGAGTCTGGCCGCCACCGTCGCCGCGATCGCCCGGCCAGGCGACCTCGTCGTGTGTCTCGGCGCCGGGAACATCACCGCTTGGGCGAACACGCTGCCGGGCGAGCTTGACGCCTTGCGCGGCGGCGGCGCCAAGCTGCACGGCGCAGGGGGAGGACGATGAGCGCCATGGCCGCCCCGCGCACCCCGTCTTCCAGCCACCTCATCGGCCGTTTGCCCGAGGTGCGGGGCCGCTTGACCGCCGATGCCCCCTTGTCCGGTGTCACCTGGTTCCGCGTCGGCGGCCCGGCCGAGGTGATGTTCCGGCCCACCGATCCGGAGGACCTCAAGACCTTCCTGGCCGCGAAGCCCGAGGATGTACCGGTCACGGTCATCGGCGTGGCCTCCAACCTGCTGGTGCGGGACGGCGGGGTGCCGGGTGTCGTGATCCGGCTGGGCCGCGCCTTCGCGAGCGTCGAGGCGGAGGGCGACGAGATCCTGGCGGGCGCGGGGGCGCTTGATCTCAACATCGCGGAGGTCGCACGCCGGGCCGGAATCGCAGGGCTGGAGTTCTTCTGCGGCGTTCCGGGCACTCTTGGCGGCGCGCTGCGGATGAACGCGGGCGCGTACGGCAAGGAACTGAAGGATGTGCTGGTCTGGGCCGAGGCCTGCGACGCCGGAGGGCAAATCCACAGGGTCACGGGCGAGGACCTGGGCCTCGGCTACCGGCATTCGAATGCGCCCGCGGACTGGATATTCCTGTCCGCGCGGCTGGCGGGCAGCTTCGGAGACCCTGTGGCGATTGGCAGGCGCATGGCCGAGATTCAAGCGGCACGCAGCGAGAGCCAGCCAATCCGCACCCGCACAGGCGGCAGCACCTTCAAGAACCCTCCGGGCGCGAAAGCCTGGGAGTTGATCGACCGCGCGGGCTGCCGGGGGCTGCGCTTGGGGGACGCCATGGTCTCCGAGCAGCACTGCAATTTCTTGATCAACACCGGCCAAGCGACTGCGGCCGAGTTGGAAGCGCTGGGCGAGGAAGTGCGCCGGCGCGTGAAGGCGGCGACCGGCATCGCCCTGGAGTGGGAAATCCGCCGGATCGGCGTCGCCAAGGAGGAGGAGCGGGCATGAGCAAGCGCATCCTCCTGCTTCTTGGCGGCGAATCGGCCGAGCGCGAGGTTTCATTGGTTAGCGGCAAGGCCTGCGCCGACGCCTTGCGCTCTCTTGGCCACAAGGTCGAGGTGTTCGACTGCGGCCGCGATGTAAGCGCCCTGATGGATGCGCTCGACCCGAGGCCGGAGATTGTCTTCAACGCTTTGCACGGCCGCTGGGGCGAGGATGGCTGCATCCAGGGAATCCTGGACCTCTTGGGCCTGCCCTACACACACTCCGGGCTGCTTGCCTCCGCCCTGGCCATGGATAAGCCCATGGCGAAGAAGGTTTTCGCCGACGCGGGCTTGCGCTGCCCGGCCGGCGAGGTGGTGAGCCGGGATGTCTTCCACGACGGCGACCCCCTGCCCCGGCCCTACGTCATTAAGCCGCTGCACGAGGGTTCCTCCAAAGGCGTGATTATCGTGCATGCCGGGGGCAACGAACCCCCGCTCGATTCGCGCGAATGGGCTTTTGGCCCGGACGTTTTAGTGGAGCCCTTCGTGCCGGGCCGCGAGCTAACCGTGGGCGTGATGGGTGACCGGCCCTTGGGCGTGACGGAAATCCGGCCGCTCGACGAATTCTATGACTACACCGCGAAGTACACCGAGGGCAAAGCAGAGCATCTGATCCCGGCGCCGGTGCCAGACGGCGTGCTGCGCCAAGCCATGGACGATGCGGTGACGGCTCATAAGGCCCTCGGATGCCGCGGAGTGAGCCGCGCCGACTTCCGGTACGACGACGGCCCCGAAACCGATTCTTCCACGGGCCTCTATCTCCTGGAGGTGAACACACAGCCGGGCATGACGCCGCTGAGCCTCGTTCCCGAGCAAGCCGACCACATCGGCATCTCGTTTCCCGAATTGGTGCAATGGATGGTGGAGCACGCGGCATGCGACTGAACACACGACCCAAGCCAAAACCCGCCGCCCGCCGCCGGCGCCCCAAGACGAACACCCGTCGCGGGAAGGCCCGCCAGACCAGCCTGCTCAGCCCAGCTGTCGCGCGTGTTCTGCTGGCGGGCACGATTTTGCTGCCCTTGGGGCTGGGGGCCACCTGGCTATGGACCTCCGGCGCCATTGGGCGCTTCGCCGACAGTGTCGGGAACGGCGTCTACAACATGACCGCAGCGGCGGGACTGGCCGTCGAGGACGTCCTTGTCGAGGGGCGCGACCGCAGCGGCACCCAATCTATTCTCGCCGCCCTAGACGTGGCGCGCGGCACACCGATCCTGAAGCTCGATCCGAAGGCCGTCAAGGCCCGGCTCGAGGCGCTGCCGTGGGTCAAGTCCGCCGAGGTGGCGCGCCGCCTGCCGGACATCGTGCATCTACGCCTGGAAGAGCGGCGCCCGCTCGCCCTTTGGCAGGTCGGCGGGGAGCTCTCCGTGATCGACCAGGACGGTTTGCCGATCCCAGGCGCCAAGCCCCAGCGTTTTGCCAAGTTGCCGTTGGTGGTGGGCGAGGACGCGCCCGAGCACGTACGCGGGCTCCTGTCGATGCTCGCCAGCCAGCCGGACCTCGCGCCAAAGGTGGTAGCGGCCGTGCGTGTTAGCGGCCGGCGCTGGAACCTTCAGCTCGACGGGGGCGTGGACGTGCGCCTGCCCGAGGAGGCGCCCGAAGCGGCCTGGGCGAAGTTGGCGCGTGTCCAGCGCGAACAGGATCTTTTGGAGCATGACGTGGTGATGATCGATCTGCGGATTCCCGATCGCTTGGTCGTGCGCAGCTCGACGGGCCAGGTGCCGGTGCGCCCGGACGCCTTGGCGGGGAAGAACACATGAGGGGCTCGGCGGCAAGCACTGCCCGAGTGGGGAGCGGTCGGAAGCGATGAGGAACGGGATTAAGCGGAACCGCCACGGCGTCGTCGCCGGGCTCGACGTGGGCAGCAGCAAGATTTGCTGCCTGATCGGGCGCGCCGGTGTCGGCCGTGCCGACGCGCCGCCTAGGATCAAAATTCTCGGCATCGGCCAGCAGATCAGCCGTGGGGTCAAGAACGGCGCGGTCGTCGACATGGAAGCGGCGGAGCAGGCTATCCTTGCCGCCGTCCACGCGGCCGAGCAGATGGCCCAGGAAACCATCGAGCGGGTTGTCGTCAATCTGTCCGGCGGCTACCCCGCCTCACGCTCGGTGCACGTGGAAGTCGCGATCGACGGCCACGAGGTCGGCGACGGCGATCTTCGTCGCGCCCTGGAGCAAGGCCACCAAGTCGAGGGCGTTCTGGGCCAACCGGAGAAGGGCCGCCAGGTCATTCATTCCATCCCGGTCGCCTACACCATCGACGGGAGCCGGGGCATTCGCGACCCGCGGGGCATGTACGGCGAGCGGCTGGGCGTCAACATGCACATCGTCACCGCCGCCACCGGCCCGGTGCGCAATCTGGCAACCTGCGTGCAGCGCTGCCACCTGGACATCGCCGGCTTCGTGGTCTCGCCTTTCGCTTCGGGTCTGGCGGCCCTTGTCGAGGACGAGTGCGAGTTGGGTGTCACCCTGATCGACATGGGCGGTGGCACAACCTCGATCACGGTGTTCTTCGAAGGCAACGCCATACACACCGACGTGGTGCCGGTCGGCGGCATGCACGTGACCAACGATATCGCCCGCGGGCTATCCACCTCGCTTAGCCATGCCGAGCGCCTCAAGACCCTATACGGGCACGCGATCTCGGCCAGCTCCGACGAGCGCGAAATGATTGACGTGCCGCAGGTCGGAGAGGAGGACGAAGGCCAGGCCCATCAGGTGCCGCGCTCGCTCTTGGTCGGCGTCATTCAGCCGCGGCTGGAAGAGATTTTTGAGTTGGTCCGGGCCCGGCTGGAAGCCAGCGGGTTCGACAAGCTGGGCGGACGGCGTGTCGTGCTGACCGGAGGAGCATGCCAGCTTCCCGGCACGCGCGATCTTGCTTCGCTCATTCTCGACAAGCAGGTGCGCCTCGGCAAGCCGATCCATGTGGATGGCCTGGCCGAGTCAACCGGCGGGCCGGCCTACGCCGGCGCGGCCGGGCTCCTGACCTACGCCATGGAGGCCGAAACGGCTTTGCCGCCAGAGGCACGGCCGCAAACAAAAGATCCTGGCAGCCTCTTGCTGAAGGTTGGCGGGTGGATACGCGAGCACTTTTGACGACGGAAGACACGGTGGCCCGGCCGATCCGGGCAGGCATACAGGCCGGCGGCAATGGACCGGCGAACTTAGGCAAACTAGGGAATTGGAGGGCAAAATGACTTTAAATCTCAACGTACCGTCCATTCAGGAGCAATTGGCGCCCAGGATTACGGTTGTCGGTGTCGGTGGCGCCGGCGGCAATGCCGTCAACAACATGATCCAGTCCCAGCTCGAGGGCGTGGAGTTCCTGATCGCCAACACGGATTCCCAGGCGATCAACGGCTCGCTCTGCGCCAGCCGCATCCAGCTCGGCCGCAACATCACCCAGGGCCTCGGCGCGGGATCGCGGCCCGACGTGGGGCGCGCGGCCGCCGAGGAAGCGCTTGAGGACATTCTGACCGAGTTGGACGGCGCCAACATGGTCTTTATCACCGCCGGCATGGGCGGCGGCACCGGCACCGGTGCTGCTCCGGTGATCGCCCGGGCCGCCCGCGAAGCCGGCCTGCTGACGGTCGGCGTGGTGACCAAGCCCTTCCAGTTCGAGGGCATTCACCGCATGCGCATCGCCGAGTCGGGCATTCAGGAACTGACGCAGTATGTCGATACCCTGATCATCATCCCCAACCAGAACCTGTTCCGCGTGGCAAACGAGAAGACCACCTTCGCCGATGCCTTCAAGATGGCCGACGACGTTCTCTACTCCGGCGTTCGCGGAGTGACCGACCTCATGGTCATGCCGGGACTGATCAACCTGGACTTTGCCGATATCCGCTCCGTCATGACCGAGATGGGCAAGGCCATGATGGGAACTGGCGAAGCCGAGGGCGACGGCCGGTCCATCGCGGCCGCCGAGGCGGCGATCTCCAACCCGCTGCTCGACGACGTCTCCATGCGCGGCGCCCGGGGCGTGCTGATCAACATCACCGGCGGCGGGGATATGACCCTGTTCGAAGTGGACGAAGCAGCCAATCGGATCCGCGACGAGGTTGATCCTGATGCCAACAT
>JARFRB010000118.1 GCA_029287455.1 Pelagibius litoralis
GCCCAAGGGCGTGCAGGGCGATCCGCCCTTGATCCTATGGACCATCGGGGCTGCCTGGGGCCTGACCTCCCTTATCCCGCCGCCCACCGCCACAACGCAATTCGACAAGGATCACGACAGATGAAAACCTCCATCGCAACCGTTTCTCTTTCGGGCAATTTCCGGGAAAAGCTCGATGCGATTGCCGCCGCCGGTTTCGACGGGATCGAGATTTTCGAGCAGGACTTCATCGCCGATGAGGGAAGCCCCCGGGACGTGGGCGCCATGATCCGCGATCACGGCCTTGAGATTTTTCTCTTTCAGCCCTTTCGCGACTTCGAGGGGCTCACGGGCGGGCTTCGGGCGAAAGCCTTCGATCGGGCCAGGCGCAAGTTCGACTTGATGCAGGAACTCGGCTGCGACCTGATGCTGATCTGCTCTTCAATCCACCCCGATTCGCTTGGAGGGATCGACCGGGCCGCGGAGGATTTCCGGGAACTTGGCGAACTCGCCGCCCAGCGGGACGTTCGGGTGGGCTACGAGGCGCTCGCGTGGGGGCGGCACGTCAACGACCACCGGGACGCCTGGGAAATCGTGCGCCGCGCCGATCACCCGCGAATCGGCTTAATTTTGGACAGTTTTCACACTCTCGCCCGCGAAATCGATCCCGACACAATCCGGAGCATACCGGGGGACCGGATTTTCTTCGTGCAGCTGGCCGATGCCCCCTTGATCCAAATGGACCTGCTCTATTGGTCACGGCATTTCCGCAACATGCCGGGCGAAGGTGATCTGGCCGTCACCGATTTCATGCGGGCGGTGGCCGCCTCCGGCTATTCCGGGCCGGTCAGCCTTGAGATCTTCAACGACCAGTTTCGCGGCGGCAGCCCCCAGGGCGTCGCCAAGGACGGCTACCGCTCGCTCATCCATTTAATGGATGAAGTGAGGCGCTCCCAGCCGGAGGTGCCAGTTGACCTTCCTTTCATGCCGGCACGCGTGGCCGTTGAGGGAGCCTCCTTTATCGAGTTCGCGAGCCGCGGCCATGAGACAAGGACATTGGAGTCGCTTCTCGGCAGCCTTGGGTTCAAGAAAGCGGGCCACCATGTCTCCAAGGACGTGAGCCTCTGGCAGCAGAACGAGATCCGCATTGTCGTCAACCAGGAACGCGGGGATTTCGCCGGGACCGCTTACAACGTGCACGGGACGAGCGTTTGCGATATCGGAATCACGGTCGCGTCCGCGAGCGACACCTTCGAGCGGGCAACGGCCTTGGGGGCGAAACCCTTCTCACAGCCGCTTGGGCCGGGTCAGCTCAGTATTCCGGCCATTCGGGGGCTTGGCGGAAGCATCTTGCACTTCCTTGACGGGAGCAGCGAACTTTCCAAGGTCTGGGAGGTCGAGTTCCGCGGCGAAGAGAGTTGCGATACCGGGGATGCCGGGCTGACCCGCATCGACCACATCGCACAGACGATGCTCTATGAGGAAATGTTGAGCTGGTCGCTCTTCTACACCTCCCTGTTCCGGATGCGCAAAGCCCCGATGGTGGACGTCATCGACCCGGACGGGCTCGTTCGCAGCCAGGCTCTGGAAGCTGAGAACGATGCCTTCCGGATCACCTTGAATGGCGCGGAGGCCCATAGGACGCTCGCAGGCACATTCCTCGCCGACAGCTTCGGGGCGCCAGTGCAGCACATTGCCTTCGCCACGGCCGATATTTTTGAGACGGCGCGGTTGCTTGAAGCACTTGGCTTCGCGCCCCTAAAAATTTCCTCGAACTACTACGACGACCTCGCCTCGCGATTCGAGATCGACGAGGAACTTCTGTCGGCGATGCGGCAGGCGAATATTCTCTATGACCGGGACGCAAGCGGCGAGTTCTTTCAGCTTTACTCGGAGCCTTTCGCGGGCGGCATGTTCTTCGAGGTGCTCGAGCGCCGGGGCGGGTATCGCGGATACGGGGCAGCGAACGCGCCGTTCCGCATCGCCGCGCAGAAACGGCTGCTCCGGACCTTGGAAATGCCGGCGGCCTGACCGAAAGGCCGGATCGAGGCGCGCGTTCTCCCTCGCACCTCCCACGCGCCCCTCCTTCGTGCCCTCCCTTGGGGCGGATGGAGCGTCTTGCGAATCCGCTCGCGCTAGTCGAAGTAGCCGGCTCTGACAGCCTTGCCGATCAAGTTACAAATGAAGCGCCCGGCCGTGATCGCCGTGATGCCGTTCACGTCGCGCTTCGGCGTGATCTCGACGATATCCATGCCGACCACGCGTCCCTTGTCGACCAGGCCATGGATCAGCATGCGCATCTGGTCATATGTGACGCCACCGGGGGCGGGGCCCGCGACGGCCGGCATGATCGTCGGATCGACCCCGTCCGCGTCGATGGTGAGATAGTAACGGCCGCCGTCGGGGATGCGGTCCAGAACCGCCTGCATGCCGATGCGCTGAAGCTCAACGTCCGGAATCAGATGGGCTCCATAGGCCAGGGCCGCCTCGACCTCTTCCGGCCTGGCGCTGCCGGCAGAGCGGAGCCCGATTTGGAAGATTTCTCCAATGTGATCCATCTCGGCCGCGCGGCGGATGGGGCTGGAGTAACCTTCCCGCGCGCCGTTTACGTGATCGCGCCAATCCAGATGCGCGTCGATGTGCACAAGGGTGATGGGGCCGCGGCCCTCAAAGGCGCGCATTACCGGGATTGGGATGCCATGGTCGCCACCAAGCGTGATGGGGAGGACATCGGCCGCCAGCAGCTTGCGCACCACCTCTTCAGCCTTGCGGTAGTGGCTACCCATATCGCGTGGATCCCCGGGCACGTCACCCAGGTCGACGACGCGAATATCCTTGCCATCGAAGATCGGCCCCCCGACATCGAAATCCCAGCGATCGATGCCCCGCAGCGCGCGCTGGCAGAAGCGGCGGATGGCGGTCGGCGCGTTGGTCTGGTCGTTGGTGACTTCCTCCATGGTGTAGGGATCGCTGAAGGGAATCCCAAAGATAGCAACATCGGCCTCAATGCCGTCGAGGTCGGTCACGATGGGTAGGTCGTGAAAGCTCTGGTACTCCCTGCGTGGCGGAACCGTGAGCGCTTCGGTCATCTTGGGTCCTCCGAGAAGAATAGGCGCGCGGCGTCTTTCCGCCGCGCTTGGCTAGCAACGCTCCATCGGGCGCGGGAGTCGAGTCCAATTTTCCGGCCTGCGGGAATCGGAGGTGCCCGCCTGGCAAGGGCGAGCCTTCGAAAAAGCGATGCGTGGTGGCATCCTTGCATATGTATACATATGATTTAGGCTTCTTCTTCGTCAGCGAACTCTGAAGTCGCGGAGAGGCATTATGCTCAACAAGAACCTGCTATCGTTTGGCGGCATCATCTTCGGATTGGGGATCGGGATTGGCGCTTGGCTGACCAGCGCACAAGACGAGGTGTCCGAAGCCTACAGCCAAGCCATGGGCGCGATAGGCTTTTCCACCGCTGAAGCTCAGGAAGGCACACAGGCCAAGGACAACCTGCCTCTGGGGCGCAGCGCGACGTCAATCGCCGACGGCCAGTATCCAGCCAGCTATTTTCCCAACACAGAGGCGCTCGGCGCCGACGAGATGCGGATCACCGCGCTTGGCACGGGCATGCCCAACCAGACGAAGGCGGCGGTCTCGATCTCCTATCTGGTCGAACTTGGCAACGGCGAGAAATTCCTGTTCGACATGGGACTTGGCTCCATGGGAAATCTGTTTTCCCTGCGTCCCGACTTCTCCAAGCTCGATAAGGTTTTCGTCAGCCACCTGCACATCGACCACGTGGGCGACTTCATGGGCCTCCACATAGGCGGTTGGCTGTCGGGCCGCTACACGCCGATCCACATATACGGCCCCACTGGCGCCACGCCGGAACTGGGCACCAAAGCCTTCGTCGAAGGCATGAAGGCGGGCTACGCGTGGGACCTGCAAACCCGAACCGGAGCCCTACCCGATAAGGGGGCGCAAATCGTCGTGGAGGAATTCGACTATAGGCAAGAGAACGAGGTCGTTTATCAGGAAAACGGCGTGACGATTCGCTCCTGGCCGGCGATTCACAGCTTGGACGGTTCGGTTAGCTACAGCCTCGAGTGGAACGGTCTAAAGTATGTTTTTGGCGGCGATACCTATCCGAACAAGTGGTACATTGAGTTCGCCAAGAACGCGGACATTGCGTAGCACGAGGCTTTCCTGCCGCCCAACACGCTCGCCGAGTATTTCGGCTGGGATCTGGCGCAAGCGACCTACGTGGCGACCCGCGTTCATACCGAGCCCCAAGCCTTCGGCAAGGTCATGTCCGCGGTCCAGCCGCGATTGGCCGTTGGCTACCATTCGGTGCAATCGCCGGAGAACAACGCCGCGATCACGGACGGCATCCGCAAGACCTATAACGGACCGCTCGCCTTGGCGCGCGATCTCATGGTGATCAATCTGACCAAAGACACCATCAAGGTCCGCGTGGCGGTCGTGGATGACTACGTGCTGCCGCCGGATGTGACCGAGGCCTATAAGAAGGCCCCTCGCACCGACGAGAAGTCCCCCAGCGACAAGGTCTTGGCGGGAAAGTGGGACGGCTACAAACCGCCGCCGATGCCGGACAAGTAAGACTAGCGCAGGGATGAGCTACGCGAGAGGCCAAGGGCCGGACGCTTCGGAAACGGTCGGATAGCTAAATCTCTGGATTCTCCCTCGTTTTGGTGGGCGGGCCGGGTTTGGGAGGCAAGGGCGGCCCGGTCCCCAACGCTCGAGGCCGCTCAGCGATAACGGGAAAATCGCGAAAGCGTGAGAGGACAATCCGAAGGCTCGCGCTTACCTCTTCTGGCAGCGAGACATCACACGCCAGGGAGTCATGACGTGGCCCGCACCGCGACACCGACCCAGCATTTGGACCTGCGCCCCGCCCTCGGAGACGACGAGGCCTCCTTCGCCGCGCGCTTTTATCGCGAGGATTGGCAGGCCGGCGCCTACCAGACCGACCGCTTGAGGATGAGCCGCGAGGTGCTGTTTCCTCTCACGCTGCCGAACGGCCACGTGCTGATGCTCGGCACGCACAATACAAGGATCTTCGACGCCTGGTGTAGCCACTGGGGCTATCGGCGCTGCACGGGCTTTGACCTGATCAACGACACCGGTCACCCCCGTGTCGAGGAAGTGGATGTGCGGCACCTGGGGCCCGGAGACGATATGGACGTGGCCCTGGCCTGGAACGACATCGGGTCCTGGAAGCGCACACCCGAGGCGCGGCGCGCTAGCTACGACTGGCTCAAGCGACAAATCCTGCCAGGCGGCTATCTGCTGGAGCGCGGCGACGCGGTCGCCGGGTGGCCGCTCGGCAAGGATCTGAAAATCTCGGGTTCCGATGCGGTGCGCGATATTTGGGGCGGCGCTTACCGCCTTTTCAGGCGCAGGGACTGACAGCTTGGGCCGTACGCGAACCCACCCGAAACGGGAACCTACCCTGTCCGCCGGTGCGAGACTCGCCAACATCGGCCGGAAAATGGCCGGCCCCTGAACCTCTCGATCGCACCACTCGGTTGCGGCGGGGGCGGATTGGCTTGGCTAGAAAGCGAAATTTTGGTTCAGATCACCTCGTCGTTGGAGGATTTGTAGATCGAAGCGGCTTCACGACCCGCAATCCGTCCCAGGGATACGGCGGTCAGTAGCCCATTTCCAGAGAGATAGCCCCAATCGGATGGCCCGGAAACGCCGCGAGCGGCTCCGCCACCAGCGAAAAGATTGGGAAATGCTGTGCCGTTCCCGCGCAGAACGCGAGCATGCTCATCCACCACGAGTCCGCCTTGGGTATGGAAAAGCGCCCCAGTCACCTTGATGGCCCGATAGGGTGGCGCAAGCGGTGGCTTCGCGGCGAAATCGCGCCCGAAGGCATCCACCGCCTTCCCGTCCGCACAGGCCGCGGCCTCCGACAGCGTTTGCGCAAGGGCCGCTTCGGGCAGGCCGCAAGCCCCAGCCAACTCGGCCGGCGTATTGCCTTCGCGGATGGCGCCGGCGGCCTGCGCTTGGCGATAGTCCTCGAATTCCATGCCAAGCCGGTGCAAGCGCTCGTCGTAGACATCCCAGGCGACGCCGCCAGGCTGTGCTATCACGCGTCGCCCCTGTTCAGAGTAGCCGTCGTGCTCGTTGGAGAATCTGCGGCCCAGGGCATTCACTTGGACCCCGCCTTCCATCATCAGGGCCCAGCTCACGAGGATGCCATGAGGATGAGCAACCGAGCCGTGACCTTGATAGCTTGCGAGGTCCGCCATCGCCGCGCCCAGAGCCTGGCCCCAGACCACCGCGTCGCCCTGATTTCCGCGGTGGCCGAAGTACATGGCTCCAGCCATCTCGGGAATGAGACGCGCCACCATCTCCGGGTTTCCACCAAAACCGTTGCAAGCCAAGATCAATGCACCGCATCCAACTGTTTCCTCGGTCTCGTTGGGCCGAACGAAGGAGAGGCCCCGCAGGTGGCCGTCCTGCCCGGCGAAGAGCGTTGTGACGCGGGCGTCCGTCAAGATGGGAATCCCCGCCGCTTCGACCGCGCGAGCGAGCGCACCGATCAGCTCCGCGCCGCTGCGCGAGGCAGGCGCATGCATGCGCAAGCGGCTATGGCCTGGATAGAGAAATCCCTCCACAAGCGTCAGATCGATGCCGTGGCGCTCGCTGAGCCAATTGACGGCGGGGCCGGATTCCCGGCAGACCGCCTCGACGATCCGGCGGTCAGTCTCTCCATGCGCCTTGGCAAGGATATCGGCGGACATGACCGCGACGGAGTCCTCAATGCCCTTAACCGCCTGTTCGGCGGTGCCACAAGCCGGGATCATGCCCGAAGACAGCGCGGTCGAGCCTTGAGGTAAGGGATCGCGCTCCAGCACCAGAACGTCCGCGCCGGCGTCCCGGGCCGAGAGCGCGGCAACCAGCCCGCAGGCGCCTCCGCCGACGATGACGACAGGTACCCGATGCTCGAAGATCTTACCTGCCGCGGAAACTACCGGGGCGTTCATCGATCGAACGCCGCCAAGACCTCACCAACGTCCGCGATGGTGGAGATAGTGCCAAGCGAAGCAATGGCCGCTTCATGCGCCGCCTCGCTGAAGGCCGCGCAGCCGTCTCGCAGGACGACGGTCTCGAAGTCGCGCACATGGGCATCGCGCACCGTGGAAGCCACACCTCCGTTGGTCACGATCCCGCCAAATATCAGCCTTTCAATACCGGCCCGGCGCAACACCCATTCCATCCGGCTCATGTAGAAGGCCGAGAACGCGATCTTCTCGACCTTGATATCGGCCGGTTGAAGCTCCGCGATCAGATCC
>JARFRB010000139.1 GCA_029287455.1 Pelagibius litoralis
GCGTCAGATGTGTATAAGAGACAGGTACTGACGGGCGCCACATAGCTGAGATCGCGCGTCAGGTGGGTGCAGCCCGCCGGGAAACGGCCGCCGAATGACGGACCAAACCCGTCGAAACACCGTCTAACCGCGTTATGACCCTTTAGAGACCGTGAGTCCTCTGCAGGACGGGCCAAGTCTCCGAAGCGCAACGGTAACACGGGCGAGGTCGTAAAATCGTCCCGCGTTGCCTTCCATACTCGTCAAAACACGGTTTCCGGCGGTATGGTTTACGCATGCGGTGTTGACCTTGCGGGAGATGTTGAGATGGCTTACGGGAACGGAGCGACACGCTTTAGCCGAAGTGCCCTGCCTCCACAGTTCTGCAATCTCGATCGCCTGCTGCATGCGCTGAAGGCCCGTGATCTAGACGGTATCGTTGTCTCCCAGCCGCTGAACGTCTTCTATCTGACTTCCTTCAACGGCGTCGCGCACAAGTCGGATGAGCCGCGCCCCTACGCTTGTATCCTCTCGCGGCACCACCCGGATCACCCAGTCTTGGTCATTGCGGAGTATTACCTCGGCAGCCTGCTCTCACAGCCGACCTGGGTCGAGGACGTGCGCCCGGTGCGAGGTGTGATGCTGCCGATCCACCGGCCGCCTCGCGAGGATGAACTTGAACGGTTTATTCCGCGCGGCACCGAGAATATCGCCTGGATCGATGGTGCAAGAGGCCATTACGCCTTCGACCAGACAAGCGCGATCAAGAAGGCCTTGGCGGATCTCAAGCTCGACGCGGCCAAAGTCGCCTTCGACAATATGGCTGTCGGCTTCCGGCTCGGGCTTCAGGACATGACCGTCGTGGACGGCTACGACCCCATGATGTTCGCGCG
The DNA here is from genome assembly GCA_029287455.1 of Pelagibius litoralis. GTDB lineage: Bacteria > Pseudomonadota > Alphaproteobacteria > Kiloniellales > DSM-21159 > JARFRB01. The sequence continues at coordinate 873 of JARFRB010000139.1, forward strand.
CGCTGTCAAAACCAAAACCGAGCTCGGTCTCCTGGAACGGTCGACGGCGCTCAACGAAGAGGCCATTCGTCGCACCATGTCGACCTGGGACAGAGGCGCCACTTGGCGGGACCTGAACAAGGCCTATGCCATGGTGGTCAGCGAACTGGGCGGCTTTGTGCGCGATCCGGGCGGCATGGTCTGGGGACACCCTCGCGGCAGCGACCCAGCGCTTATGCTGTCTAACTGCCTGGAGGACAACGAGATCACGCCCGGTACGCACGTCATGTTCGATTGTCATGGGACCCTTGATCTTTACTGCTGGGACGGAGGCAAAACCTGGGTGGTCGAAGGTGAACCTGAAGGCGCGGCCAAGCTCTACGCGACGGCAACCGGATATGTCGGCGAGATGCTGATTCGGGAGATGAAGCCGGGTGCGCGCGTGAGCGAACTACAGACCAAGGGCCGTGAAATCTACCGGAGGGAAGGGGTTCCAGACGCCGACGCGGCGCTGATTTTCTTTCATGGGCTAGGTCTCTCCCACATGGACGTCGAGATCACGACGGCAGACGAAAAACGCAACACCGATTGGGTCTTGGAGGAAGACATGGTGGTCCCGGTGCATCTGCTTTACCCCGGCGGCGAACACGAGCGCGTGTGGCTGGAGGAGGTTGTCCATGTAACCCGCGATGGCGGGCGCCCGCTCTTCTCTTGGGGTTTCGACGCGCTCATCCGGTAACTTTGGGGCGCCGCCGCTTGGCCTCGGCGGTTCGGGCGAAGGTAATGCCCTTCAGCGATTCGAGTTGCACAGGGAGCATCCCCCCAAGGCGGATGCTCGTGAGCATGGGGAAATTCATTAAATCCCAAAGTCGGTTAGGTCGAATGCATCGAAGCTGAAGAGATTTCCGTGGTATGTAGTTTTCATCCTGCACGGAAGCCGATCGCCGTGAGACGGAGAGGCGTATAGGGAGCCTCGCATGTCGACGGACGATCCGGGAAAGGCACCCCACGAGAGTGGGACACGCTTAGTTTTCGCCATGACGGCGATCTGCATGGTTGTTGTCGGCTACAACACCACGGCTGTTGTCACCATACTGCCCAACCTCAGGACCGAATTCGACCTGACACCGGCCGAGATGCAATGGGTCATGGCGGTCTATACGGTTGCCAGCGCCACCCTCGTTCCGATCCTTGGGCGTCTCGGTGACATCACGGGCAAGATGAGGGTCTTCTTCTTCGGCATGGTGGTCTTCGCGCTTGGTTCCTTCGCGGCGATCGTGGCGCCGAACTCTGAGGTCTTGCTTCTGGGTCGGGGTGGGCAAGGTGCAGGCGCGGCGGCTCTCTTCGGAACTTCCCTCTCCGTGCTTAGCGCGGCCACGCCGGAATCGCAGAGAACCAAGGTCGTGGGTGCTTGGGGCGCCATGGTTGGCCTCGCCATCAGCCTTGGCCCGATCGTCGGCGGAGCGTTCAACGACTTCCTGAATTGGCGCGGGATCTTCGTCACGGACATCGTGTTGCTCAGCATCGCGTTCTTGATCGGCCTGAACGTCAACAAGCGCGGTTACGTGCCAGAACACCGCTTGCCTGGCGCAAAACTGGATTATGCCAGCGCGATCGCCCTTCTTCTGTTCCTGGGGCCACTTTCATTCGCATTGAGTAACGCTCAGAGCGCGGGGTGGGGCAGTCCGTCGACCCTGGTGCCAATGGTCGTTGCCGTACTCGCCGCCATCGCGCTGTCCGTCACGGCGCGTCGATCCGACGATCCGCTGATAGAGCTGCGCTACTTTCGCCATCCGCGCTACTTGATGGCGGCCATTGGGATGTTCGTCGCCGGTTTCGCATTGTTCGGCTTTTTCGTGTTCTTCAATGTCTTCGTGCAATCGCCCGACGCACTCGGCATGTCGGCAATCGAAGCCGGCGCGGCCGTACTTCCGCTCAGCGCTGTGATGTTCGCGCTATCGGTGACCGCGCCGCGTTTCCTGGCACCCGTTAGCTTCCATTGGCCGATAAGCATCGGCATGGCCGCTCTGGCGACAGGTTTCTTGCTGCTGTCCTGGACGAACAACACGACCGCTTATAGCGAGATTTGGTGGAAGCTGATCTTCCTTGGAATCGGCATGGGGCTGACATTCTCCCTCTTGCCGCGCCTTGGACTGCGATTGCTGCCGGAGGAGCATACGGGGCAGGGTTCGGGCGTCATCAACACTTTTCTCTATTTCGGTGCCACGCTGGGCTCGGTGGTGGGCGGCGTCGCCCAGGCCTTCACTTTCCGTAGCGGCTTGTCCGAGGTGATCGCTGCTCTGCCAGCCGGTTCGAGCCAGCGCAAGGACTTGCTGCATACCCTGGCGCATGGAGCGCCAAGCGCGGTGCGGCACCTGCTGGCTGGGCTCGATCCCTCGGCGAGCACGGCGCTAGCGGGCGCTCTGCGGGACCTGCAAGACAATGCATTCGACAACACGATGCTGGTTGCCGCGGTCGTCTCCGCAATCGGTTTGCTGTTGGCGCTATGGCTTCTGCGAGGCCCAATCCCTCCGCTGCATAGCGCGGCCGCTTTGGCAAAGTCGAGAACGCGTGGCACTTAGCGGCGGTAGTGACCCCGCCGCGAGGTTGTCCGCTCGATCTCGAACGCCTGAGCAGATCGCCCAAAGCCACCCCGGAGCCAAGATGAGGCCCAAGCATTTGCGATGGAATGCGAGGATATGCTGAAATTCCTGTCTGCGGCAGATGCCGCGCAAGATGCGCCTGCAAGATTGGGGGGTGGAATTGGCAAAGGACAGAGGCTCCGTGGCGAGTGACGCAACCAAGTCAGGCGCCACGGAGACGTCAACGCCCCAATCGTCCAGCGCAGGGACGGCCGGGCATGACCTTGAGAAAGCACCGGTCAACGAGGTCTTCAAGGCTCTTGGGACCACGGCGAAGGGGCTCTCCTCCAAAGAAGCGACGGCGCGTCTCGGCTCTTATGGCCGCAACGAGTTGACAGCCAAGCAGGCGAGCAACCTTCAGAAATTCCTCCGGTACTTTTGGGGGCCCATTCCGTGGATGATCGAGGGGGCGGCCGGTCTCTCGGCCCTGATAGGGCATTGGGCTGATTTCGCGATCATCATGGTGCTCTTGATCTACAACGCTATTTCCGGGTTTTGGCAGGAGCGCAAAGCGGCCGACGCACTTGCCGCGCTCAAGGCCGGTATGGCCCCGAAAGCCGAGGTCCTGAGGGATGGAAAATATGTCTCCTTGGACGCTGGCGACGTGGTCCCGGGCGACGTCATCCGGGTTGCTCTAGGGGAGGTCGTGCCCGCCGACGTGCGTTTCCTCGAGGGCGATTACGTCAGCATCGATCAATCCGCCCTAACGGGAGAATCCTTGCCTGTCAGCAAGGGGCCCGGGGACGTCGGGTACTCGGGCAGCATCGCGAAGCAAGGCCAGATGACCGCTGTCGTGATTGCCACGGGCAACCGGACATTCTTCGGCCGGACCGCCAGCCTGGTGGCGGCGGCGGGGCGTGGTGCGTCTCACTCCCAGAAGGCGGTGGCGCGGGTTGGCGACTTCCTGATCGTCCTCTCCGTCCTTCTTGCGACGCTCCTCGTGGGCTTCGAGCTCTACCGGCATCTCGTGGTGAAAGACGATTGGGCCTGGTCCGAGTTCATCGAAATCCTGCGCATGGTTCTGGTTTTGATGATCGCCTCGATCCCGGTCGCGATGCCTACGGTGATCACCGTGACCAACGCGCTTGGCGCCTTGGCCTTGTCCCGCCGCAAGGCGATCGTTGCGAGGTTGGAGGCAATCGAGGAATTGGCTGGTGTCGATGTCCTCTGCTCCGACAAAACCGGAACCCTCACGAAGAATCAATTGACCCTCGGCGATCCCATTCTTTTCGGCGCGAAGGACAAGGCATCCCTGATCCTGGCTGGTGCCTTGGCGTCCCAGAAAGATACCGACGACTCGATCGACCGTGCCGTCTTGGCGGGCTTGCCGAAGTCGGAGGATCTGACCGCGTACAAACAGGATAAGTTCGTTCCGTTTGATCCCGTTGGCAAACGATCCGAAGCCGAGGTTACTGACGCAAGCGGCAAGCGCCGCCGCTACACGAAGGGCGCACCGGAAGTCGTGATCGATCTTTGCGACCTCGACAGCGCGACAAAAAGCAAGGCCGAGCAATCCGTCGCGACCCTTGCCGCCAGGGGTCTGCGCGCGCTTGGCGTCGCGATTTCGGACGACGATGGCAAGACCTGGGCCTTTCAAGGCATCCTTTCCATGCTCGACCCGCCGCGTGACGACTCCAAGCAAACCATTCAGAGCGCGATCCAGCACGGGTTGAAGGTCAAGATGGTGACCGGGGACGACGTGGCCATCGGAAGCGAGATTTCTGGGCAGTTGGGAATGGGCAAGCACTTATTGCCCGCCTCGGACGTGTTCACCAAGGGAATGGACATGAGCCATCTTCCCGAAGCTGTCTCGGAAAAGGTCGAGGCGGCCGACGGCTTTGCGCGGGTGTTCCCCGAGCACAAGTATGGAATCGTTAAGGCGTTGCAGGACAGGGGGCACGTCGTCGCCATGACCGGTGACGGGGTCAATGACGCGCCGGCGCTCAAGCAAGCGGACTGCGGGATTGCTGTTAGCGGCGCAACCGATGCCGCCCGCGCGGCCGCGGCACTGATCCTGACCGCGCCCGGCCTGTCCACAATCATAGAGGCGATCGACGAGGCCCGGCGCATCTTCGAGCGCATCATAAACTACGTGCTGTTCCGCGTTTCGATGACTCTGGACATTATGTTCGTGGTCGTGCTGGCGACCATTCTGCTCGGCTTTTCCCCGCTGACTCCTGTCATGATCATCATGCTCGCCCTCCTGGACGACGTGCCGATCATGACGATCGCCTATGACAACACCTTACTGCCGAAATCCCCTGTGCGCTGGAACATGCGCCGCTTGCTCTTCGGCGCCAGCCTGATGGGCCTTCTCTCCGCGGCGCAAACCTTCGGGCTGCTGCTGATCGGAACCGCGTGGATGAAGACACCGGAGTGGCAAGCTTGGATCCCCCTCGACCAATCCCAGATACAAACCGTCGTGTTCTTGCAGCTTGTCGCAGGGGGGCATCTCTTGCTCTTCGTGCTCCGGTCCCGGGGCGCTTTCTATGAACGGCCTTGGCCCGCCAAACCGCTCTTCCTCGCCATCGTTGGCACGCAAATCCTCACCGTCTTGATCTGCGGCTTCGGATGGTTTGTTTCCGCCATACCCTGGACGATCATCGCGATGGTTTGGCTCTACATGCTGGTCTGGATGTTCGCGCTCGATTTCGCGAAACGCGACGTCTATCGTAGGACTGAGAGCGAGGGGCACCCGCTTCCTCATTGGTACCAGCAGTTCTTGCAACACCGGAGGGCGGGTGGCTGATCCGGCACCCTCTAAACGCCCGGATGATGCCGGGCGGGCAGGGTGGCGCTTTCCCATCCTGAAAGGCATTTTGCCTCTTGGTGCCGCGCGGTTTTCCTCTGAAATCCTCGCCGGCGCCACCCTTGCCAGTCTCGCCATCCCAGAGGTTATGGGATACACGGAGATCGCAGGCACACCGGTGATCACCGGCCTCTACACCCTTCTGATTCCCATGGCTCTATTCGCGCTCCTTGGGGCGTCGCGTCACCTCGTGGTGGGTGCGGACTCGGCGACAGCGGCAATTCTCGCGGGCGGCTTGGCCGGCATGGCCACGACGGCGTCGCCGGAGTACGTTGGCCTCGCGGGGCTCTTGGCCATGATGGCGGCTGCTTTGCTCTTCGTCGCGCGGGCCATCCGTCTCGGATTCCTAGCGGATTTCCTATCCCGTACCGTTCTGATCGGCTTTTTGACCGGCGTCGGTATACAGGTCGCCATCGGCCAGATCGGCGGCATGCTGGGAATCTCGGGAGGTGGCCATGAAACTCTTGAAAAACTCGCGCATACTGTCTCCAACCTGGACCGTTTCAGTCTTCCCGCCCTAGCGGTCTCGCTTGGGGTGTTGCTGGTTGTTTTGGGGGCAAGGCGCCTGTCGCCGAGGATACCGGGCCCCTTGATCGCGGTCATGGGCGCGATCGCCGCCAACTGGTACTTCGATTTGGAAAGCCAAGGCCTGAAGGTTCTGGGCGAGGTTCCAAGCGGGCTGCCCGAGATCGCGCTGCCAAAGGTGGATTGGAGCCTATCGCTTCTTTCCGGCCTTCTTCCGACAGCCTTCTCCATCTTTTTGGTAATCCTGGCGCAGAGCGCGGCGACGTCGCGCGCTTACGCGGCCCGCTACAACGAACGCTCCGATGAGAACCAAGATCTGGTTGGACTAGGAGCGGCCAATCTAGGTGCTGCCTTCTGCGGTTCCTTCGTTGTCAACGGCAGCCCAACCAAGACCGAGATGGTCGATAGCGCGGGCGGAAGAACGCAGCTCGCTCAAATCACCACCTGTACCATCGTTCTGGCGGTTTTGCTCTTCGCCACAGGACCTTTGGCCTATCTGCCGAACGCTGTGCTCTCCGTCATTGTTTTTCTGATCGGGCTAAAGCTGATTGACGTCGAGGGCATGCGAAAGGTCTTCGTGCAAGCCAGGTCTGAGTTTTGGGTCGCGTCGATTACCGCCGCCGCCGTGGTCCTCGTCGGCGTGGAGCAGGGCATTTTGCTGGCGGTCGCTCTATCCTTGATCGATCATACCCGCAGGGGATACCGCGCCAGGAACTCCGTGGTCGTTGCCAACGAAACTGGCGGCTGGCGGGCCAGACCGGTGAAAGATCCGGGAGAATACCTTCCCGGGTTGATCGTCTATCGCTTCTCGCACAGCCTCTACTACGCCAATGCCCGGCAGTTCTCCGACGAGGTCGAAACCCTTGTTGCCCAAGCGCCAAAGCCGCTGCGTTGGTTCTGCGTGGATGCAGCGGCAATTGCCGACATCGATTTCTCGGCGGCGCAGGTCCTTAGAACGACAATCTCTCGTCTTTCGGATCAAGGAATCCGCGTGGTGTTCGTCATGGTCACGGCTCACGTGCACAAGGAACTCGATCGCTATGGAATCCCCGGCATGATCGGCCCGGATGCCTTCTTTTCGTCCGGCGACGACCTCATCGACGCCTTCAAGGCCTCCGCCCAATCAGATGCCGGAGACTCTCCCTCGCCCGACACCTCCGGCTAGACCGGCGTCCTAGCTTTCGTATTGCACTATCGGGCCAAACCGGCCTGCGCGGCAGTTCGCCCGATCTCACATTCTCGAACTATCCTGAAGGCACGCCCGCTTTTTCCAAGCCTTCGAGGTATAAAGCCAGTTGCTCGGGACGCTTCAGATAGAAGAGCTTCCTCTTTGCAAAAGCACGCGTGAACGCAGGCTGCTCGGACATCAGCCGCGCGACCATGAGCTGTGCTTCTTCGGCTCGGTCTAAATGGGCCAAAGCCACCGCCGCGTGCGCGGTCGCCCAGTATTGACAGTTGGGCAAGTCACGCGCGCGTTCGGCCCAATCTAGCGCACGTTCGAATGCGCGCTCGAAGATGGATGCAAGCGCGCCATAGGATAGGAAAGCCCAGAGCTGCGGGTGGTTTGGGCTCATTTCCACGGCCTTCTCGAACTGGATCCTCGCCTCGTCGTACCGGCCCTCGTAAGCGAGCGAATCGCCGAGGCCACAGAAGGCTGGCGCCAGTGTGGGATTAAGCCGGACCGCGGTTTCATTCTCGGCTAATGCGCTGCGGTATTCTTGCCTGGCGAGTTGCACCCGGCCCATCAGCATGTAGAGAAGGGCGTTCTGATTGTCGAGGGCGATCGCCTGGCGGGCGGCGGCCAGTGCCTCGTCCAAGACAACCGGGTCCGGGTCTGTATCCCAATAGACCATGCCAAGGATGACCGAATAGGCCCACCACGCATGCGCTTCGGGAAAGCTGGGGTCAAGGTCGCGGCTTCTTTGAAGAAGCGTCTGAGCTTCGCGATTCCCCTCAGCAGTAAATTTGTAGAAGTTAGCGATGCCAAGGTGATAGCAATCCCATGCACGAAGGTCCCGGCGAGGAACCCGCTGCACCTTTTGACGGATCGCCGTACCAATCTCGGGCTCTATTCGGGCCACAATGGTCTGCGTGATATCGTCCTGAAGGTCGAAGATGTCCTCGAGCTTGCGGTCGTAGCGTTCGGCCCAGACATGACTGCCAGAGCTGGCATCGATTAGCTGCGCGGTAACCCGAATACGCTCGCCTGCACGCCGGACTGAGCCTTCGAGGACATAATCCGCTCCTAGCTCCCCCGCCAGCTTGCGTATGTCGAGCGACTGGCCCCTGTAGGCGAAGGTTGTATTGCGCGCGATCACATCCATCCAACGATGCTTCGACAGCGCGGTGATAATGTCTTCGGTCAGTCCATCCGAAAAGTATGTTTGCTCGGGGTCTTCCGACATGTTGTCGGAAGGCAGCACGGTGATGCTAGGTTTGGGGGAATGCGCCACTTCATTCCCCACATCGATCACTCTTGGCGACCAGCGCCACACACGGACCGGTCGAGATATATTCTTAAGTTCTTGTTCCCCGGTATCCTCCAGCGCCAGGTCCACCTTGCCGGCGAGATGATCCTGTACGGTGCCGGAAATACAAAGTCCTCCAGGATCGGCGATCTGCTCCAGCCGCACGGCGATATTGACACCGTCGCCTAGCAGGTTTCCGCCATTCGCGGTCACATCGCCAAGGTTGACGCCAATGCGGAACCGCATCTGGCGATCATCCGGCAAGCCAGAGTCGCCCTGGGAAAGCGCATTCTGAATCTTTACCGCGCAGCGCACCGCCTCAACGGGGCTCCCAAACTCCGCCATCACGCTGTCGCCGGCTCCACCGAAGACCCTGCCGTTGTGAGATGCAATCTCGGATTCAATTGTGGCATGGCAGGCAGCCAGCGCGGCCAGCGTTGCTTGTTCGTCCGCCTCCATCAGCCGGGAGTAGCCGACGGCATCGGCGACGAAGATGGTTGAGAGTCTCCGTTCCACGCCAATCTACTTAGTTGAGGAGATTAGTCAGACAGAGGCGGAGAATCCATGCCGAGGGGATAGTTTTATTCCTCGCCGACGCGCAACAGAGGGCGCCGCCGCACCGTGCCGACTTGCTTTGGAAATCACGCGCTTCCGCTTCTCGCGATCCGAGCCACCTGCAATGTCGTGCGCTCTGCCATTAGAACGGGTTTTCCAGTACCCTTTTCCTGATCAACAAGACTGTTTGGCTGCGGGTCGTATCTGGGATCGAAATGGGCAACGCAATTGCTCGATCGCCCTGGCATGACTCAATCGGGTTTTTCCTTGGTAGACTAGTTTTCAGAATTGAGTTGGTTTGCGAAATGTCGACGCTTTGGTTCTGGCAAGGCGCTGGATTGCCGATGGTTTCGATCAGCTCGCGCGGGGGCGTGGAACGCGTGGTTCCGTGCCCACGTCGATGGGCTAGGACCAGAGGCGTGCAATGGAGAGCGGCGGCTTGCGTATTCCCACTGATCGCCGGGCTCCTGTTCCTTCAAGCTTGCAGTTTTGTTCCGCGGTCCTCCTTTGAAAAGGAACCCTATTCCAGCCCCTTGCCGGATACCTATGCAAGCTCGCCTGGGGATGCGGAGGCCTGGGGCGGCACGGCGGTGGCAAGCTTCGCGGTTCCCTGGTATCTGCGTTTGTCTGGCGGAGATGACCTACCCGACACTTGCGACGGCGATCCCGCCTGCGCAGTCGAACTCGCCGCGCGTTGCCGCTGGGCCTTAATCACGCACGCACGCGCGCTCGCTTCTGAAGACGATTCGCTCGCCGATTGCGCCGTTTTTGCAACCGACGAGACTCTGGTCACGCTATCGGTTTCCGGGGGAAGCATGCGCGCGGGTATGTTCGCACGTGCCGTCATGCGCAATCTCGAGGACCTTGGGTTACTCCAGCACGTGGACGCAATGTCGGCGATTTCGGGCGGAACGGTACCGGCTAGCCTTTACGCGCTCAGTTGCGATTCTGCCGCGGAGTGTGAGGCTTACCTTCAAAAGCCATCGGAAGTCTTGATTTGGGACAGCGACGAGATTGATGAGCGCATGCAGCGCGACGTTCTCGCTATTGGCACCCTATCAGTGATCAAGCCTTGGAACCTGGTTCCCTACTCGGTAACGGATTTTAGCCGAACGGATATCTTCGCCGACGCCTTCGCGAACCACATTTTCAAGAAGGGTTCGGCAGTACCGTTTGATGACGAGCACGGGCGCACCTTTCAGGAGTTGAATCCTCTCCGGCCAAACTTGATCCTGGGTGCGACAGTGATGACGCATCCGGACGACGATCTAGAGGCGTGGCGCAAAAGAGCGCGGCCCAGCACCGGAAGCTGCTTCTACTTCACACTGGAGGACTTCGAGCGCATCGGTTCGGATCTTAGCCGCTATCCGATTTCTAACGCCGTTGCAGCTTCCAGCGCATTTCCCGGGGTGTTCTATCCCCTTGTTGTGGAAGACTACGAAAGTGAGAGCGAGGACAAGGAACGGAGGTTCCTGCATTTGCAGGACGGGGGTATTCGCGACCAAGCGGCTCTCTCGCCGACCACCGAAGTTCTGTTCAATCTCTTTCCCGACGCGGGCCGCGAACTGGTCTATAGGACGCCAGTCGATTTCTGCGATGTCTCTCGAGGCACGGCGGGAGAACCGGATGAGGTGCCCGAGGCATCGCTGCCCGGATGGGTGGTTCGGGTCTTGAGAGGCCGGGACTATCTGGCCGCGTATCCCGAACGGCACGCGACGAAATCTTCCACCGACTTCGACTTGCGGCCGAGGCGAATTATCAACATTCAGATCGACGGTGCTATCCCCACTCAGGGCCTCAACAGCGACAGCCCGATGGCTAAGTACGATTTTTGGGACTCCATTCTCCAACACCGCAAGATCGTCGAGCCGGTCAATGTCCTGCTCGACGAGCAGCGGGTTTTGCGTTTTTCCGAGTACACAAGGATGAGGCGAGCAGTTCAGGCGGCGAATGGACAGAATGCCGACTTGACCAACGCCGAACTGGCGAACGCGGGCAGTGCCGAAAATTGCTGTTATGGCATCGTTTTGGCGGTGCACGACTTCCTCGCCGCCTACCGAAAACCGCCAGCCAACAGCGCGGCCTGCGAGGAGCCCGGCTTCGAGCGTGAGTGGGCTGCTTTGCGGGGCGCCGGCAGCGCCGGGCTCTATGCCTTTAGCGTGGAAGACACCTCTGGCTGCACGGAGGGCCCTTCGGAGCGCCAAGAGAACTATCGGGCGATTTTGCGGATGGGGTTGGACTACGACATATCCGACGAGGAGACAGCTGTCATGGAGGCGGCCGCCGCTGATCTGGTTGGGCGCCTGCGGGAGGGTTTCTGCCAATCCATACCTGGCAAGGAAGGGGAGTTCCTGTTTGGGCTTTCCGACCTTCCCTGTAAAAACGGCCGGAAACCCCGTTGATCGGCGGCGAAGGGCGAGCCTGCGCCTATTGCAAGCCCAAGCCAAAGACGGACCGGCACGAATCAAGGTCAGCAGCCGAGAGGTTGACCTCCGCGGCCAGTCGCTGAATCCGATCGGCCTCGGCGAAAAAAGGCTCTGTTTGGCGTGGCGTATTCATGGCGTCTATCTCAATCCCGAGGAATCGGCCTTCCCTGTCCAAAGTGATGCCTTCGGGTGGATCCTGCGAGGCCCACAAGCGCTTAATCCAATCGGAAAAACGCCCATTATCCCAAAAACGCGCCGTAAATCCTTTGCCAGGGGGCGCCCATCGATAGTCTCCTTTGTCCTCAGGGTCCTTGCGCTTGACCAGGGTGACCAGGTCGCGCAGCGGCGTTAGGGCCCCGAACGCGAAGAGCGTGGCGATAACTGTTCCCTGTTCCTCCCGAATCTTGTCGGCAAGGCCGGGAAGCGCACGGAGCAGGTGCAAGGTCGACTCTCCATAGAAGAGATGGTCGTAAACCGTGTAGTCGGCTGGCACGATACGGCTTGCACCGACACGCTCGTCGCAGCCGATGTGCTCCCAAGGAATCTCCGCGGTTCGGAAAAGACTGCGCCAGAAATCCTGGCTGTCCATCTGGACAGCCGTCATGTCCTGAACGGCAAGGCCGTGCTCAGGCTCCACGACAAAGGGCACAATCCCCGATGCCTTGAGCCAAGACATGGCAAAGGGCGTGCACCCGGACCCCGTTCCTTTGTAGGGCCGGTTTATGAGCGAGCCGAATGTGTTGTGCTGACCGCGTAAGATAAACTCCACGAAAACCGCCAGTGCATCCTTCGCGTTCGCTTGGGGCAGCTTGAACCGCGCGAAAACGACGTTTCCGTCCTCGATGATGTACTCGGGGCCGAGGTTCACTTTGCCGGGGCGGCGATAGAAGACACCGTCGATAACCCGCAACCTCCGCTGACGGAGTTGGAGTTCCGCCATGGCCTCCTCGGCGGTGTTCAAACGGCCCGGCTGAGGCGTGAGCAGCACACCTCCGATGCCAAGCTCCCTGCCAATGGTCCAATCGGCCAATTCCCGGTCCGCCCGCTGGATGGTTGTCATCCCGGTCAGCAAGGCGGGATAGCCGGGAATCTCGAGCTTGACGAGAAAATGCCCGATGGGATGCCCCGCGACCGGGTGGCGGTCCCTGTCATCGGTGACGACTGGGCTCACGTAGTTCGAATAGGCGCTCTTCACCATGTTCGCGGGGCTGCGCATGTCGATACCCCTATCAACACCCGGGTCGCGCGAGGGCAGATCGGCGAGCGGCGGATCGATTTGGTAAAGCGTCAGCATGGCGTAGGGGCGCCCCTGATCGTCGATCAAGGGCCCGACCCGATCATTGAGGGTAATATCGGTTTCCGGAACCACATCCAGATCCACAGTGGAATCGTACCCGTGTGCGATGCGCTTGAGATCGATCGTCTCTCGTTGCGTGTCCATCTCGGATGTGCGGTGCCCTGGCGGCGTGGAAATAGAGAAAAGCCCACCGCCCTGGTGAACGATGCTCAAACTGTTTCGCGAGATCTCCTCCGCGCGCGGCTGCGGAGCGCCAAACCCAAAGGTCCAGCAAGACAGCAATACGATGAACAAGAGCGCGCGCGGGCGCCATCTAACGCTGCCGCCGGCTCTTGCTGCATTGCTCTCGGTCTGATGGCAATACGGATGCATGCTGCGACTATAGCATCGGAAATCACCGTAAGACGCACAAAGACGCCCAAAAGGAACGCGCGATACGCGGAAACTTTGTGGACAGACCTATCGTCCTGAGGACAACATCTGTCAGCCATAAGCCGTCGACGGCCTGAGGGAGCGCCTTATGCTGGTCGAGGGCAGGGGAGTTGCAATGCCCAAGTCCTTGAGCGAAGAAGCAATCGATCAGTACCGCAACGACGGATTTTTCTTTCCTGTTCCGATTCTCGAGGCGAATGAAGTCGCGGAGCTTCGCTCTCGCCTGGAAGCATTCGAATCCCAACAAGGCGGACCAATCGAAGGCGCACAAAGGAACAAAGCGCATTTACTGTTCAAGTGGCTGGACGATCTGATCCGCCACCCCCGCATCCTGGACGCGGTCGAAGATCTTATCGGCCCGGATATTCTCTGCTGGAACACCGTTTTCTGGATCAAAGAGGCCGAGAGTTCAACCTACGTGTCGTGGCACCAGGATCTGTACTATTGGGGCCTCGACGCCACGGATCTGGTTACCGCCTGGGTCGCGCTTTCACCGGCCTCTCCGGAAAGCGGATGCATGCGCGTCCTTCCGGGAAGCCACGCGGAGCCCTTGCTTCCGCACAAGGATACTTTCAATGCCAGCAACATGTTGACGAGGGGACAGGAAATCGACGTCGACGTCGATGAGCGCAAGGCCGTGTCGATGGCGCTGAGACCGGGAGAGATGTCTCTACATAACGTGCGGCTCGCCCATGCCTCCGGCCCCAACACCTCGGGCGATCGTCGCATCGGGATTTCCTTGCACTACATCCCGACCCGGGCGCGGCAGGGTGTGGCCGCTTGGGACAGCGCCGCTTTGGTCAGGGGCAGGGATATCTATGGTCACTTCGAACCGACGCCGATCCCTTCAAAAGACATGGACCCAGAAGCCGTTGCCTTCCACGACCGGGCAGTGTCCGCCTTGCGCGCCATACTGTACCGGGGCGCCGAGCAGGTGACCGCGCGCATGGGCTAGGTCCGGAGGCATTTAATCGCCGCGATCCTTTCCTGTGCTCCGAGCCTAGAGGTCGGGGCAGCATTGCCAAAGTGCACACAGCCGCGAACCATGTTTGCTTGAGGCTCTCTCGGCCCATGGAAACAGTGGACTACCGCCAGTCGCGGACGCGGCACAAAAGCCGTCGTTCTCGCATTAAAGCTGGGAGCAGAGCCTTAGGGCATCGAACATGGCAGCGGCGACATCGCGGCTAGAGAGCGCGTCACCGATACGGAACAGGGTGAGCCCCTCCGCTTTTGGCGCAGGTTGCGGCACCCCTTTCGTCAAGGCGTTGAAATCCATGACGCCGTCGTTGACGGCGCTGGCTCGCAGATCGTGAAAAATGCCGTCGGCGGGCACTGTGCCAGTCTCGACGACGACCGTGTCCGCTTCCAGCCGCAAGGTTTCGCCGGTCAATTCGTGGACAAACGTAGCCATCAGCATGTTGCCCGAGCGTTCCACCGCCGGCGGCCCGTACTCGCCACGCGGCTCGATGCCTTTTTCGGCGAACCGCTTCTTCCAGATCACCCGTTCCGCGTAGGTGAGTTCTTTGGCGGGAATATCATCGAGCATAATGTACTCGATCGAACTCCCGGCCTGCTCGGCACGCTCGGCGATTGTCGGGGCGGCATGGCGACCGGTCCCGTCATAGACAATGACGGAGTCTCCCAGCGTGGCCCCGCCGGCGAGGGCATCCCAGACACTGGTGCAAAGCTCTGCACCGTCTAGCCAATCGAGGTTGGGCAGGCCGCCTGTCGCAACGATCACGATGTCCGGGGATTCCGCCAGGACCTCCGTCGCCTCGACGTAAGTGTTGAGCCGTACGTCGACGTCCAGTAAGTCGAGTTCGCTTTCGCGCCAAGCGACGATGCTCGCAATATCCCGTCGCCAGCTCGCGCGCTCCGCCAGGCGCAATTGGCCGCCCAGAGCACTGGCGGCCTCGAACAGCACAACATGGTGGCCGCGCTCGGCGCAGATGCGCGCTGCTTCCACGCCGGCTGGGCCGCCACCGACAACCACAATCTTGCGGATTGGGCCGGCGGTGCGCTCGATGATATGCGGCCATAGCCGCTCGCGGCCCGCTGCCGGGTTGTGCAGACAAGTTGGACGGTTTTGCCCCATGCAGTGGGATGCACCAACGCAGGGGCGGATGCGATCTTCCTCGCCGCGAGCGATCTTGTTCACAATGTGAGGATCGGCAATATGCGCCCGCGTCATGGCCACCATATCCAACAAGCTTTCCCGGATCGCGTAACGGGCAGTCGCTATGTCGGCGATTTTCGCGGCATGGAACACGGGTAGCCCGATCTCGCGCTTGAACGTCCCAACCCGCTCCAGCCAAGGTGCGTTCGGCATTGCCATGCCCGGCATGCACTCGTTGGCAAGCGCCAGTTCGGTATCGATACGGCCGAAGTTGGCGTTGATGAAATCGATCAGCCCCGCGCTTTCGAAAATGCGCGCGATCGACAAAGTCTCTTCGACGTTGGAGCCACCGCTCGCGCTCTCGTCGATGCCGAAACGCATTCCGACGATGAAATCGTCGCCAACCCGTCTGCGAATTTCCTCATGTACCATAAGCCCGAACCGGCAGCGGTTCTCCAGGCTACCGCCGAATCCATCGGTTCGTTTGTTGGTGACAGGGGAGAAGAATTGCCCGATCAAGTGTCCGTGCGTCATGGTTTCCAGGCCATCGAGTCCGCCGTCCTTAGCCCTCGACGCCGCCTCCCCGAACGCCTTAACGACCCGGTCGATGTCGTGGCGGTCCATCTCCCGTGGAATGGAGCGATGGCCGATCTCCCGGACTACCGAGGGGGCCATGGTCGGAAGCCAGTTTTGTGTGTTGGTCTCGGCGCGTCGGCCCAAATGGGTGATCTGCACCATAATCGCCGCGCCCTCGGCGTGGATGCGCTCGGCGAAACGCGTCAGACAAGGGATCACGGCGTCGCTGGCGAGGTTTAACTGGCCTGATGCCCAAAGCGAATCCTCTGCGATATAGGAAGACCCCCCAAACATGGTTAGCGCAAGCCCGCCCCTGGCCTTTTCCAGGTGGTAGCGCTGGTAGGCTTCGGCGGGCATGTGGTTTTCATCGCCCAACCCACAAGCGTGGCTCGTGGACATGACGCGGTTCCTGAGAGTCAAGCCTTTCAGGCGGAAAGGTTCAAGCAGGGGGTCGTACCGGGTTGCATCCATTCCGCGGGAACTCTTCGGAGGTCAGCGAGTGGCAAATCCATGGCTCGGGAGCGGCTTTCGCACCCTTCGGAACCATGTGCCATGTGCCGAAAGCGGTCAAGCTTTCGACCCGCACCTCGCATGGCCGGGAGCCAGCCGGACAGAGGTGTCACGCGGGGTCGGGATAGAGACTGCTTGCCACGCCCAAATATCCATCCCATGCGAACCAGTAACTTATATGTCCCGGGATGCGCGCAAGGCGCTCTCCGTTCGGGCCGGTCAAGGCATCCTCGCCAACCGGCCACAGGCCGCCTGGACCCGTGAGACCGTTAGCCTCTTCGCCCATGGCAAACCTGTGCGGGCCCCGCTCGAAGGCACGCACCGTCCGGGTCGCTGCGTCACCGACCAGAACGACGGCGATACCTCCGACATCATCGTTTATGACCGCGCCGCCCGTAAACGCATCCATCGGCCAGGCTCGAGCCGCTCCGGGTGTGCGCACCCCGAAAATGTAATCCTTGCGGCTCACCCGCTCCTCGTTGCGCACGATGGTTGGAAACATCAATTCCGGGCTCGCGAAGTATTCTTTATAGACAACGCCGGAGCCATAATCCCTGTTATGTCCTGTTTCGAGGGAAAGGACTTTAGTTTCAGGATGTTGTATCCGCCATTTAACCCAAGACGTGATCACAACCGGCCTTGTCTTCAGTTCGATCCCGGACTCCACCAGTGGGCCGCTTACGGGGCGCCCGGTAAACTGATTCCACAGGCTGTCCGTTCCGCGGTCGAACATCAATTTATTTGAGCGGTAGAGGAGACCCGAGGAGCCGAAGACCAGCGGATCCTCTCCCTCCGAAACTTGCGTCTCGTAGAGAATTCCCGCACCGCAGAGCGTACAGTACGCAAGCGCCAAAGGTACGCCGCCGACGACATCGTTGAACATCTCATGCCACCCCATGATCCTTAGCGGATAGGCGCGCGCATCGCCCGCGATCTCGATTCCGAACACAAGGTCGTCGTCCAGCAGGTATTCGGCCTCTTCCGCCGGAATTAACAGCGGATTATCGAGCGATGGAATCCCATCCACGGCCACGCCGCCCCAAGTAATCTCTTCCAAACGGATCTTCATGTTTTCGGGTCGTGATTTCTCACCTCCCAGGAACCGCGCGAACTCGGGATCAATTTGCCGCAGGACCTCGACCTTGATTTCGCGGAAGCTCGGGTGCGGCCGGACCTCTGGATGGGCTTCTTGCCATAGCATGGCATCCGCCCAACTCTCGATGGGCTCTCCCGTGAGTTCACTCAGGGCCTGGAGAATTGGGGGAGAATTCCGGCGGAACCGGCTCGCAAGAGTTAGCACGGCCACGGTGTCGCGCTCGCCCCTGGCCGCAAATGCGCGCGCGGCTTCGGCAGACCGCGCAGAAGTCCCGAAGATCGCCTCGCGGCTATACTGAGCCACCGCACTGTCGCTCAGGGGGGCTGCCGACGCGCCTTCGCCGGTAAGAATCGACGCAGCAAGCAGAAGTGCTCCAAACCATCTGTTCATGCGAAATCTCCTCGAAACACATGGGTTAGATGGCGCTTCGGCCGGCGGGACTCGAGGTGCGTCAAGCCGACGTGAACAAAAGTGACATTGGCTTAAAGCGGGCAATGTGTGCCGCAGAAACGCAGGCCTGTGAGCCGCGGCACACTCAAGATGTCAGAGAGACCCGTGAAGGAGACGGGGGCTTCGACCACTTCTCTCTCTCTGTCTCTTTCCATGACTTAGGTGATCAATCGGCAAGATACGGCTTTCCGTCCTTGTAGATATCGACGCCCTCGCTGGAGAGTGTAAGGCCGTGGGCGTCGAGGTGATCGTAGAGATCACCTTCCGTCTCGAAATGCAGAAGATTGTCCGATAGCGGAAGTCCTCGCAGGTACACCAAAAATCCCCTGTTCCAGGCATCGGGCGGGCGCTGCATGACGTCTCCCTATCATCGACCGTGGACGATTACAGTATCCGGTATTGACCCATGGCGGACACGAAGCATCTTGCTAACATGAACGCCACCAGCGGGGTAGGGAGGTTGTCCCAAACGTCACCAGCCGGCTCAATTTGGAAACGCTCCGCCGCCCGCCACCTTTCCCCGGGGCGAGTACCAAAGGCGTTCCGGAGGATCCATCCCAACAAATCATGAATTAGCGTCATGAACGAACAGCCCAGTTTCTCGACCTACGCCTTGCCTGACAATCCTTGGCTTTCAAGAATCCGGGCGCTGGCTCCGGCTTTTGCAGAGAGAGCGGCCACCTGGGACCAGTCGCGGGAATACTGCTGGCCGAATGTAAAGGACCTCGCGGGCGCCGGTCTGATGGGGATGTCAATTCCGCGCGAGTATGGTGGGGGAGGCGCAACCTTTCTTCAGGTCGCGCAGGTCGTCGAAGAAGCCGCGCGGACCTGCACGTTGACCGCTCGGATTCTGGTCGAAGCCAATATGGGCGGAATCAGCGCGGTTATGGCTTATGGCAGCGAGGCGCAACGCCGCTTTGCCGCACCCATCGTTCTGGCCGGGGGTAAGCCGGCGATTTGCATAACCGAGCCCGAAGCCGGAAGCGCGGCGACAGAGATGACCACCCGCGCGGATAAGAAGGGCGACCGCTGGATCATTAACGGCTGCAAGCATTGGATCACAGGTGGCGGCGTCTCGAAGCTGCACCTAATCTTTGCGCGCGCGATCGATGAAGGCGGAACTGAGCTGGGGATCGGTGGCTTCTTGGTTTATGTGGACAAGGATAAGGGCGCCGACCCCAAGGGATTCGAAATTACGCGGCGAGAGCGCACAATGGGCCTCTGCGGCATGCCGGAGGCCGAACTTCGGTTCACCGATCTTGAGGTCGCCGACGATATGCTGCTGCGCACCCCCTCCGGCATGAAGCGCGGGTTCGCCGAGCTCATGACGGCCTATAACAGCCAGCGAGTCGGAGCCGGCACAATCTCGATGGGCGTTGCCGCTGGTGCGTTGGATCACGCCAAGCGCTATCTCTTGGAACGCGAACAGTTCGGAAGACCGCTGGCCGAGTTCCAGGGCTTGCAATGGATGATCGCCGACATGGACGCAATGGTCCATGCGTCCCGGCTCATGCTCTTCGAGGTGGCGCAATCCGCGGAATGGAATAGCAATCGCTTTCCGGACATGATGATGGCCGCAAGGGCCAAGGCCTTTGCTTCCGAATGTTCGATCAAGGTCGTCAATGACGCGCTTCAAATGTTCGGCGCTCGGGGATATGGAGATTTGGAGCCGCTAGAACGCATGTATCGGGACGTCCGGATGTTCACCATCGGTGGTGGCACCGTGCAGATTCTGAAGACTCAGGTCGCAGGCTCCGTTCTGGGGATCAAACCGCTACAGACGCGCGACGGATACAAGCAAAGTTGAGCCACTGAAGGGCTTGAAGCCGAGAGACACTCAATCCCTATTCCGATCCGCATGGGCTCAAATTCACCGTGACCTCGGCTGACGGCGCAAATCGGTTTAAGGAACCTACATCGGCATATGTGAGGTTCCGCCGCGACACCGGCTCGATCCCGAGTCCCGCCGGCCGCTTCGGGGGAGGCAGCTAGAGCCGAGGCAGAGGTTCGGCGCATCCTGGCCTGCTGGTTCAAAACTCAAAGGTCCTTCCAAAGAACCTTGCCCGCCGCGCCACGGGGCAGTTCGCTCCGGAACTCGAAACGCCGCGGCACCTTGTAAGCGGCCATGTTTTCCTTGCACCAAGCCCTCAACGCCTCGACCTCCAAGGTCGCTAAGCCTTGGGCGGGCACGATGACCGCCCGCGCGGCCTCGCCACTTCGCGGGTCTTCGTCCGCGACCACACATGCTTCCGCAATGTCCGGGTGACCGTGCAGAATCGCCTCGACTTCGGCTGGCCAGACCTTTAGGCCCGAGACATTAATCATCCGCTTCAGCCGGTCGACGAAGTAGAAGTAACCTTGCTCGTCGTAGTAACCGATGTCCCCGGTCCGAAAGAACTTTTTGCCGTCAATTTCGATGAAGGCCGCGCTGGTTTCCTCCGGGCGTTGCCAATATCCTTGAAAGACCTGCGGCGCATGCGTAACGATTTCGCCCGTTTGCGAAGCGCCGATCTCCTCGTTCGTTCCTAGATCGATGACCCGGCAATCCACGTCAAATATGGGTATGCCCAGGCACTGTTTTCGGGGCGCTTGAATTGGGTTGATGTGGGTGGGCGCCATGGTTTCCGTCAGCCCGTAGGCCTCGATGTAGTCGAGACCGATCAAGTCTTCCATCTTTTGCGCCACACCCTTGGGCATCTGCGCGCCGCCGCCTCCAATTGCCTGAAGCGAGGAGAGATCTCGATCCTCGATCCCCGGGAGCGAAAGAAAGTCGATCATCATTGTCGTGATCGAGCGCCAATGCTGAATGCGTTCCGTTTCGATAATATTGGCTGCGGTTTCAGCGTTCCAACGCGTCATTAGGTAGATCGTCGATCCGGTCAGGATCGGCAGGTTCATTGAATGCTGCATGCCGGTGACATGGCAAAACGGCAGGGTGGCCAGGATACGCGATCCGTCTTCGATGCCGACCCAACCGGGATAGGCATAGATGGTCGCGTTAACGCTGGAATGTGTGTGAAGGCACCCTTTGGGCCGACCGCTGGTGCCGGAGCTATAGGGAACGATGCACCAATCGTCGGGTCCGCAAATGTGCTCGGGCGGCGGGCAGTTCAGCGCCAAGGCGTCGGGCCAGTTTACGGCATGATCCGGCTCCAGTGATTGGAGCCCATTATCCTGTATCCCGAGGCCGGCGTTGGCAGGCGCATACTCTGAATAGCTTGTTGATAGCAGATCGAGGTCCTGAAACTCGTCCTTAACGGCCGCCACTTCGATGCTCAGTTCCTCGCCATGGATCAAAGCCGTTGCGCCGGAGTCGCGAAGGATATGCGCCAATTCCGCCCTTTTGAACATGGGACTGATCGGCACGATAACAGCGTTCGCGGCCAGAATGGCGTAGTATGCGATAATAAACTGCGGCGCATTCTGCATATAGATCGCGACACGATCCTTGCGTTGAATGCCGAATTCCTGATGCAGAAAGCCCGCTATGCTTCGCACATCTTGGAGCAAATCCATGTACTGGAGACCCCTGCCGTAATAGCTGACGGCAAGGGTCTCCGGGTACTTCCGTGCGGACGCGAGAAGGTTCTGAAAAACGCTGAACTCAGAGGGTGGCAAGCTGTGCGGCAAACCCTTGGGCCAGACTCCGTAATGCTGAGACTGCATTGCAGGCTGCCCCCTGGGAGCGCGCTAGTCTTTGGGCAACTGATTGCCCTCGAGAAGATTGAGCTTCGGGTTCTGTGAATACTTCTGGCAAAGCCGCTCGCACCCGTCGTAGGTCGCGTCGAACGGGCCGGCTTTCCACCCTGTAAGCTGCAAAACGACCCCATTGCCGACTCTCGGCCCCACCAAAGCTTCTTGAAACTCGGCGTCGGCCATTTCGGTCTTGTCGAGACGCACGCCCTTGCCTTCCAGCTGAGCAACGTACTCCTCGATATCATCGATCTCGAGCCCGATATGCTGTATCGAGTTCCCGTGCTTCGCGACATGCTTCGAGATAAAGCTCTCCGGATCGTCGCTGGAAATGAAGCTCATAATGCTGTCGCCAAATCGCACGCAAGCGCCCTTGTAGCGGTCTTCAATTGATTCGAACTGCATCATCATCTCGCCGCCAAGGACGTTGATGGCGTTATCGAGAGAGGCTTGAAGGTCTTCCACGGCGAAGGCGATGTGGTTGATTGAAGTGACTTTGGCCATCTTTTGTATCCCTTAGTGATTTGGTTTAGACCGCGCTCGCGGCAAAAAGCTCTCGCGCATTGCCGGATTGGAGTTTCGGCAAGAATGGAAATTTGCTTACTGTGGCGCGTTGCGTTCCACGCCATGTTTCCACTGAAAACGTTGTTCCGATGTCCGCATGCTCCGGCGCGACCAATCCAAGAGCGAGGTTCGATTCCAGCCGTGGGGAGTATGCAAGGCTGGTCAACTTTCCCGCCCGCAGCTCGCCGGCAAACAATGGCCAGGCTGTTTCGTTTGTCTCCAGAGCATCCCCGCCGATAGTCAGCCCGACGAGTGTTTTTGAAAGCGGTTTGTCCTTCAGTGCTTCCAGGGCGGCACGGCCGACAAAATCAGGTGTTGTTTCCAGTTCGACAAGACGCCCCAAACCGACTTCGAAAGGGGTCTCGTCCAGCCCCATATCGACTCCCCATGACAAGATGCCGCTTTCGATCCGCCTTATCTGGCTGACGGCGCCCGGCGCAACATTTGAGGACTGTCCGGCCTCCATCAAGGCGTCGAAGAGTGCATCGCCCTGATCTGGGTTTTCCAGATAGATTTCATATCCGAACTCACCGCTCCACCCCGTGCGGGAGATCTTAAGTTCATGCCCCTGAAAATCGGCCGGCATGAACCAGTAATATCGCAGGTCCAACACCTCCTCGCCGAAAAGATTGGCCATCAGGCGGGGAGATTTAGGCCCTTGGACTTGGATGACGGAGACGTTTGCGTCTCGAATCGTCACGTTCCGAAAGGGTGAATGGACCGCAACGCCGTTGGCCCAAAGCTCCAAGTCGCTATCCGACGTCGAGAGCCAAAAGCGATCCTCTGCGAGCTTGAGGATGATTGGATCGCTCACAATCCCGCCGTCCGCGGCTGTGATGAGCGCGTACTTGCACTGACCGACAGCGCACTTTGACATATTGCGGGGCGTCAAAAATTGAACAAACTCGGCAGCGTCGGGTCCTGAGATTTCAACCTGGCGCTCTCCCATAACCGGCCAAATGGCTACATCCTTGATGACCTTCCAATACTCCTCCAGCGGATCGCTGAAAGTGCTGGAGATGAAGGTTCTATTGTAGACGGAGAACTTCCGGCAACCGTATCTCCAGGACGCTTCGAAAAACGCGCCCTTCCTAATCCTTGGCTGTATCGACAGCGTCGCGCCGCGATGCAGGGTCAAGCTGGTCTTCTTCTTGGTCACTCGCATTGCTCGGCCGGTTCGCGCTTCGTTTCGCCAGATCATTAGCAGATCATTTGTACTAGCAGAATCTAATTTCAAAGCTGGGTCTGTAAATCCCCCCGCTGACCATTTCAAAGCAGATTGGGTTGGGCGGTAGGGGCAGGCTCCAGCCTGTGCCGACGCGCTATTCCATATCGCTGCTCAACAGTGCCGACGATGTAACGATCTTTGTTGTTGGGCCGTGGTGGACAAGATTTGCTTCCCGTATTGACGTTCGCTACTCGCCGGTCCACGACAGCGTTGCCTCGATCTCGCGGTCACCAAAGGCGCGGTTTGTTCATCTGTAATGCAAAAGATAGTGGCCTTGTGAACGACCCAAAATTTTTTAGAGAAGGTGTATAGAGTTTGAATATAATGGGTCCAGTCTAAGGGTTAAGCAAATCCACTTGAAATGTTGCTGCGAACAGAAGAGTGAAAATACGCCTTCACCTCGGTGTCACCGCCGCCTTTACCGCCGTCACTTTGCTGATGATTGGGGCCGTCGTGGCCTATCTGTTTTACAGCAGCCGCGAGCTCGCAGTGAGCACGGCGAGGTCGGAGATGATCGCAGCTCGGGCTCAAACCGAATCCGAGCTCTTGAATTTTATTCTCCAGACGGGACGCATCGTGCGGACGACCGCAAAGATGGTGGAGGCTTTTTCCGAAACCGTGAGTTCGCCCGAAGGCATGGGTGTGCTCTACAGTCAGATTGAGAGCCTCAACCATTACTACGGCCTCTATTTTGGCCTTGAGGAGAGCGGGGCGTTTTATCAGATCGTCAAGGTTCCCCATGATCTGAAACTGCTCGGACCTCGCGACGCACCCATCCCGGAGAAGACGCGAATTCTTCTCCGGAGCATCGCTGCCGAGGGCGGTGGTCGAACGGAGCGGTATTCCTACCAAACGGATTGGGGACGCGAGATTGGGAATGACAGTGGCCTCACCAACTTCGATCCTCGGACACGTCCTTGGTATGAGGGCGCGGCCGAGCGAGACGGGGTCTTCGTCACTGGTATCTATCGCTTCGAAAGCACTGGCCGGCCGGGGATTACCTTTGCTCACCGAGTCGTTGACCGCGATGGGAAATTGATAGGTGTTGTCGGCGCGGACCTTACAATGGGCAAGGTTATCGAGATTCTCGACAATCTTCGAATTGGAAAAGAGGGTCAAGTTTTCCTGCTAAACCCCTCGGGCCCGCTTATCGCGCAAAGCGGGACGCGCCAAAGCGGAGAAGGCTTGACCTTTGCCGGTATGGACTCAGAGGAACAATCCGCAACTTACAATCCTATTGTCGCGGCGGCGATCTCCACGTGGCTTCGAGATCGGCGAGAGTTCTTCGATTTCGAGGTCGAAGCCGGTGGCGAGGGCCGAACGTTTCTCGCGTCCGCGGCACCGCTGCCGGAGGTTTTTGGCATTCACCCCACGCTTGGCTTCATCGTGCCCGAGGACGAATTCGTCGGGGCGATCAAAAGGTCCACCAGCAAAGTGCTGCAAATTAGTGCCGTGATTCTCGTGGTTGCGATCGTGGTGACAATCTTTGTCTCGCGTCTGTTGAGCCGTCATCTGAGAGTTGTCGCCAGTGAAGCCGGTCGGATCAGCAACTTCGAGCTCGAGGATGATTTCCGAATTCACTCGAACATTTATGAAGTAAACGAGCTAAGTTCGGCGGTGAAGAATATGAAAGTCGGTTTGCGCAGTTTCGGCGCGTACGTGCCGACGGATCTCGTGCGCGCTATTCTTTCGGGCGGAAAAGGTGTGACAGTCGGCGGGACCGCGCGAGAGCTTTCGATCCTATTCTCGGACATCGAAGGGTTCACGGCAAAGACCGAAAATCTCGATCCCGAATCCCTGATGACCGACCTCTCCCGGTACTTCGAGGTGATGGAGAAGGAGATCACAGCTCACAAGGGGACTGTCGACAAATACATCGGCGATGCGATCATGGCCATCTGGAACGCGCCGCTGGAAGATGCCGATCATGTCGCAAATGCTTGTCGCGCCTTGCTCGCTTGCCGCACCGCGGAAGGTAAGCTCAATAGAGAAGTAAAATCGTCCCGTTTGCTTCCGGTTCGGACACGGTTTGGTCTGCACTGTGGGCGAGTGGTGATCGGCAATGTCGGCTCGCTCTCACGCATGCAATACACGGCAATCGGCGATACGGTGAACCTGGCCTCGCGCATCGAGAGCCTAAACAAGCAGTACGGCACCGACTCCCTTGTCACCGAACCCGTCGTTGCTCACGCTGGAGAGTCTTTCGTCTTCCGCGAAGTCGACGTTGTGTCCCCGGCCGGCACGAGCAGGCCGATCAAGATTTTTGAGCTGGTTTGCGAGATCGGCCCAAACGGCATCAATCCCTTGAGTGAAGAAAACAAACGGGAATTGCTGTCGTGGAAAGCTTGCTATGGCTTGTATGTCGATCGGAATTGGGGGGCGGCGCTCCAAGCCTTCGAAGCGCATTTGCAGGAAACTTCAAGACCGACCCTCGTTGAAACCTACATCGATCGGTGCCGCGGCTTCATGGCCAATCCGCCTGCCGAAGACTGGGACGGCGCATTCATCTTCGACGCCAAATAACTCTTGCTTGATCACGCTGCCTGACAGCCGCGGCAGATACCGCGGAGTTCGATCGTGGATTTTGTGAGGGAGAATTGCGTGTCACGTGCCAACGCCGCGACCCGCTTTGTTAGAGAGTCGTCTGTGATCTCAAAGACTTGCCCGCAATTCTCACAGATCATGAACGCAGTTTTCTCATGCGGTTCGCCGCCGGGGTGGCGGCAAGCGACAAAGGCGTTCAGGCTTTCGAGTTTATGGACGAGACCGAATTCGACCAGCTTGTCCAGAGCGCGGTAGACCTGAGGTGGCGACCGAACACCGTGATCGCGCAATTGGTCCAGGATCTCATAGGCGGAGAGCGGGCCATCGACTTTCGACAACTCCCCCATCACCAGCAATTGGTTCCTTGTGAGATGGTTGGTGCTACCGACGCTTTCGCTCATGCCCCTGGCCCTGTGGGAGGCGTCTCGCTGATTCCATCGCCCCCTTTGCGTGGCCCTTTTCGCATCAAGGACCATGGTAGGGAGAACTGAGAAAGGACAAACAGAACAAGGGCGGCGACGACGATGCTCGGGCCGGCAGGGGTGTCCCACTCTAGCGAGCCAAATAATCCGCCTAACACACTCGCAGCGCCGATAAGTGCAGCGAGAACAGCCATTTGTTCGGGGCCGGAGGCAAATGAACGGGCCGTGGCCGCGGGAATGATCAGAAGGGCGGTTATCAGGAGAACGCCGACGATCTTCATGGATATGGCGATAACCGCGGCCATCAGCAGCATGAAGACAATGTTCGCCTGCTCGGGTTTCATGCCTTCGGCTTGGGCGAGCTCCAGGTTCACCGTGGCCGCGAACAGCGGGCGCCAGACAGCCGCGAGCGTGGCCAGGACCACCACGCCTCCGCCCCAGATAACGGCGATATCGGACTTGGACACGGCGAGGATATCGCCAAACAAGAAGCCCATGAGGTCTATTCGCACCCAAGCCATGAAAGCGAGCACCACAAGGCCTACGGCCAAGGCGGAATGAGCGAGAAGCCCGAGCAGCGCGTCGGCCGAAAGCGCGGCCCGGCGCTGCAAAAGCAGAAGCGCTAAAGCAACGCAGGCAGAGACCGCGAAGACTGCGAGCGTGATGTTGACCTCGAAGAGCAAGGCCAGGGCTACCCCCAGCAGCGCGGCGTGGGACAGGGTGTCGCCGAAATAGGCGAGGCGCCGCCAGACGATGAAACATCCAAGCGGACCGGCGACAAGCGCCACGCCAACGCCCGCGACGAGCGCGCGGGTGAAGAAATCGTCAAGCATCCCGGTCGCCTCCATTATGGGGCTGCAATTGCTTGGAAGGGTGATGCACTTGCGTATCGTCGGAGGGGTCGAACGTTGACACCGTGCCGTCACTTTGCTGCACCCGCCCATCGGGCAGGTGGGTGTGATCGTGATGATGCTCGTAGACGGCAAGTGTCGGGGCGGCACGCGCGCCGAATAGTGCTTTGTATTCTTCGCTCGACGCCACCGCGGACGGAGTTCCAGCGCAGCAGACGTGCCCATTGAGGCATAATACGCGGTCGGTCGCCGCCATCACCACATGGAGATCATGCGAGATCAGCAGGATCCCGCACTGGAGGGTGTCGCGGATGCGCTTGATCAGATCGTAAAGGGCGATTTCGCCGGTGAAGTCGACGCCCTGAACCGGTTCGTCCAACACCAGAAATTCCGGCTTGCGTGCTATGGCCCGTGCGAGAAGCACGCGCTGGAACTCACCACCGGAGAGTGTTCTGACCTCCGCTCGCGCCAGGTGAGTTATCCCAGTCGCTTCCATTGCCTCCATGGCCTCGCCTTTGCTTACGCGCCCGGTCAGGTGCAGGAAGCGGCCCACGCTCAGGGGCAGCGTCCAGTCGATGGTGACTTTCTGTGGAACGTAGGCGACTTTAAGGCCGGGGCGCCGAGAGACCGAGCCTTCGTCTGGCTTCAAGACCCCCAGAGCAATCTTGGCGGTCGTCGTCTTGCCGGAGCCGTTGGGCCCGATCAAGGTTACGATCTCCCCCGGATCCAAGCTCAGGGAAACCCCGTGCACAAGCCATCGGTTCGTGCGCCACACGCCAATGTTGTCCAATGTAACGAGAGTTTGTGGTGGTTTCAGCATCGCGACGACAGGGTTGAACGGGCTATGCAATTCGCCTGGAAACATATATCGACACGCTGTATCCCATACGTTATAGCATAACACAATTCATTCTTTCAAAGCTTCACGATTCAATGCTCGCCAGGCAACGGAGACCGAAATGCGTATCGCCCAGTCTTTCCTTCTTGCCTCCTCATTGCTTGCAACAAGCGCTTTCGTGGCGCGCGCAGAGATCAATGTGGTCGCGTCCATCAAGCCCGTTCACTCGCTTGTCGCCGCCGTCATGGAGGGTGTTGATCAGCCCAGCCTGCTTGTCGAGGGCGCCGGTTCGCCGCACACCTACGTCATGAAGCCGTCGCAGGCGGCGATGCTGGAGGGAGCGGACCTGGTCTTCTGGATCGGTCCCCAAATTGAGTCATTCCTCGAAAAGCCTCTCGAAACTCTTCCTGCCAATGCCAGAACCGTCGAGCTTTTGGATGCGCATGGGCTCTTGAAGATGGAATTGCGCGAGGGTGGTGCCTTCGAGGCCCACGCGCATGAAGATGAGCACGGCCATGATGAACATGACCATGCTGAACATGGTCATGCCGAGCACGGGGATCATGACAGCGAACATGAGCAGGAAGCGAAGGCCGCTCACGACCACGACCACGACCACGAAGAGGAGCACGATCATGGCGAAAAGGAAGAACATGCCGAATCGGATCATGACCACGGCCACGGGGAATTCGATGCGCATGTCTGGCTAGATCCCGTCAACGCCAAGGTGCTGGTTCAAGAGATCGAGGAAGCTCTGGCGGACGTCGATCCGGCCAACGCGGCGGCATACGAGGCTAATGCTAAGGCCGTCATGGCCCGGTTGGACGCGCTCACGGCGGAGACCACCGCGTCCCTCCAGCCGGTCAAGGACAAGGGCTTCATTGTTTTTCACGACGCCTATCAGAACTTCGAGCACCGCTTCGGCTTGACGGCATTGGGGGCGATCACCGTTTCGCCGGAGGTTATGCCGGGTGCCGCGCGGGTGAGCGAACTGCGCGCAAAGGTGCAAGAACTCGACGCGACTTGCGTCTTCTCCGAACCGCAGTTCGAGCCCAAGCTCGTCGCCACCATCACCGAAGGCACCTCCGCGAAATCCGGCGTGCTCGACCCGCTCGGTGCGTCGCTGCAGGACGGCCCGGACCTCTACTTCAACCTGATTCGCGACATGGCGGCGTCGTTCCGGGACTGCCTGTCCGAAGCGAGCTGACGTCGGATAGAACCGGCGGAACCGGCGCGGGCAGGATGCCCGCCCCTCGCGAAGGCGCCTGAGTGAGATGCCGCGGTTTCCAAGAACACAACCACCCGAAGCGTCATTGGGCTGACAGGCGCTCCGGCGATCTCCTTCTCTTCCCGTCGCCGATCGCTCATCCCCGTCATGCCTGGTCCAGCCGCCTTGTGAGTATTCCCACTGACCTCCCTCCCGTTCTCGGGCGACCATTCTCGCGAAACTCAAAAGAGGGTAGCGGCGGATTGAGTCAGGGAGGCTCGGGATGCTCGACCGACTCATCGCGGAGTGCCTTGGATCGCGGCTTGTGGTGCGTGGAGGGCGGCTTTCGCGGCTGGCGTGCGCGGTGGCCTTACTCTCGCTGCCTCTGGCTTGCAGCAACACC
Organism: Pelagibius litoralis; assembly: GCA_029287455.1. GTDB lineage: Bacteria > Pseudomonadota > Alphaproteobacteria > Kiloniellales > DSM-21159 > JARFRB01. The sequence continues at coordinate 30,504 of JARFRB010000139.1, forward strand.
GGGGTCCCGGAATTCCAGGCCTATCAGGCGGCCTACATCCGCGCGGACTCGACCGGCCAAGCGGTACTCGACCGCCTGGCCGTTGCCGAGAGGCAGGTTTTCGAGTTAAGCCAGGCGCCGCTTGCGGTAAATACGGTAGGCTTCTCACCGACCCACGCGCGCTACTTCGTCCAGACCGTCGATCCACCGGCAACGCATCTGCTGCGGCGTTCCCTGGGGATCGTCGCGAACTACAATGCGGCTCTCGGCGGCTTGGCCAGCGGCGAGACCGCCGAAGCCATGGCCGCGCGCCTTGTCCAAATCGGAAACACGGCGATTTCCCTTGGGGCACAGTTCGCGGGGCCCGTCACCGGCGGGGCGTCCGGCCTGGCCGTTGACGCCACACCGCTCTCGGCGCCCTTAAACGCCCTGAAGCCACTCGCCAAGGAAGCGTTGGAGCTAAAGACGCTGGCGGAATTCCGCGAAAGGCTGCTCCAGGACGCAGGCACAATGGACGATGTTCTCGCCGGGCTGATTGAAATCACCGGCAACGTCCCCAAACGCCCGGAGTCGGGCGGCGCGCCCTCGGATCCAAGGCAATCTGACGCAGGCATTGGGGAGCCCCTGCCATGCAAGGGGATAGAGACGACTGCGTCGATCTTCTGCGTGATGATCGAGCCGGTCATCGACCGGGCGGATGACATCACATTCGAAAAACTGACCGAGGAGGAGGTCGCGCGGATCGAGAATATCCGTGTGCTGTTGGCTAGCTGGGTTGTGCTGCTCGAGGAATCGCGCTTGGCGCTGGCGGCCGCGGTGGAGGCGGTTCGGGCCGGCGGGCAGGCCGGATCGGCGACCTTGCTGACAACGCTCACGGACCTCGACCTGATTGTCCGCGAAGTGCGCACGACGCTCGCGACGGGCGCCAACTGACTCATGTGACTGGGAGATTGGCGAATGTCCACAGCCCTTTCCCGCATTCGGGAACTCAAGGAAAACACCCGGGAGGCCTATCTGCGCGCCGAGGCAGTGGGCGACAACGCGCTCATGGCGGAGCTGGAAGCGCTGTTCGAGGAGATCAAGCGCGCCGAAAAGCGGGTCATGCTCAACGATCTCGCTGTTTCCGCCGGTGCGATCGCCGCCCTTGCCGACCGTTTGGAGCAGGCGACGCGCGAGATGGATCGCGCTGTCGATACCTTCTTCGCCGACGACCTTCTGGCCGTGGCCAGAGATCTCGGCGAGAGTGCCGGTGCCATCCACGATGCGCTGCGTCATGAGCGCGCGCCCGAAGCCCCCGGCGCGGAGGGCGCGGCCGTATCGGATAGCGGCTGGCCGGCTTCGCGTGGACCCTCGATCCCACGGAAGCCCTCCGACTACGTCTCCGCTTTCGAAACCATCAAGCTCCGCCCCGAGTTCGTCGAGATGGCGGATGTTGCCGTCGACATCTTGGCTCATCCTGACAGCGCGCGCCGCTACAGGGCGGTCGAGCGGGAAACCGGTGTTCCTTGGTGGTTCGTCGCTATCCTCCACACAATGGAAACCAGCGGAAACTTCACGCGACACCTGCACAACGGTGATCCTCTCAACGCGCCGACCCTTCGCGAACCCGCGGGGCGCCCCGCGAACTGGCGCCCGGGGATGCGGTGGGAGGAGAGCGCCGCCGATGCGCTGACTGGCGGCGATCACAAGCTTGACACCTTCGACGATTGGTCGCTCGGAAAGGCGCTCGAGCGGATGGAGCGCTGGAACGGCCTTGGCTACCGGAACCGGGGGCTCATGAGTCCCTATCTCTGGAGCGGCTCCGAGTACTACGAGAAAGGCAAGTTTGTCGAGGATGGCAAGTTCGACCCTGAGTTCCCGTCGAGGCAGGTGGGCGGCGGCGTGCTCTCGAAACGCCTGAATGACCGCGGGTTCCTCTCGATCTCGGACTCCAGGAAGGCGATTTCTTCGCTGGCGCCCGCGGCGCTTGGCACCGAAGACCTCGATGCAATCGACTTTAGCCCTTTCCCCCACGCGCAAGCCGAGATCGCCTTTCCGCTTGCGGCGAACTCCGCCATCCGGATCGGTGCTGGGGGCGAAAACGTGCAGCGCGTTCAGGAATGGTGCTGCCTCCATTCGATCCCCACGACGATCGATGGCGACTTTGGTGGCGGCACCGAGGGGAGCGTGAAGCGCTTTCAAAACCGCAACAGCCTCGCGGCGACCGGTGAGGTCGATCGGGAAACCTGGTTGCTGCTGACACTCCCGATGCGGCGGGCCTTGGCACCTTTGGAAGATATGACCAATGCGGCCGAGGGCTTGATTCGAGTTGCCAGACGTCACCTGCTGCAGAAACCCGCGGAAGTCGGCGGCAACAACATGGGGCCTTGGGTCAGGCTCTACATGACCGGGCAGCACGGCGAAAACCAGCGCTGGTGCGCGGGTTTTGTTTGCGCCCTGTTTGCTCAGGCAGCTCGCGACATCGGCTTGAAACTGCCGTGGAAACGCCAGGTCAGTGTCGATACGCTCGTTGGCGACGCGAAGAGGGACGGGCGCTTCATCGCTGAGAACACACTGAGCGATCCAAACTTACGCCCATCGATCATTTCCCCGGGCACGCTTTTCGTGATCCGGGGCAAGCCCAACGATTGGACCCATGTGGGGATCGTCAGCGAGGCCCTGCCGCAAAAGTTCCGGACCATCGAGGGAAACACCAACGGCAGCAACGTCGACGGCGGAAACGCGCGCTCCTCGGAGCGGGAGTATTCCAAACGGGATTTCTTGAGGCTCGTTTGAGCGGTTGGGCGGCTGGACGGTGCCGGCCGCATGGCCGGGCCTCACGCCCAAAACCGGTGAGCGCAGGCGTTCCGGCGGTATGATGTGGGGGGGACCTGAGCTGTAAGGTCCGGTCGCGTCGGACACGGCTTGCCGAAGGATCGTCTCGAGAGGCACTATTCGGCCGTGGCGGCTGACGGTGCAGCGCTCGTGGCGCATTATCTTGGCCGTTCCTCCGGACAAAAGCTAATCCCTCGGTGCCATGGCCACGAAACTCCCAGTACACGAAAACCTGAAGGTCGCGATCGTTGGTCAGCACCTCGACGGCTTCTTCGCCCCGTCCGAGACCTCGGTCGGAATTTGCACACGCGGTCTCGCCGAAGCGCTGGCGGGCACTTGCAGTGTACGGGTCTATGGAATGGCGGACGGCTTTCGCCGGGCGCGCAGAGCTTCGTTGCATGACGTAGAGTATCGAATTCTCCCAAAACCGGCGCTCGACACCGCTTTGTTTCAGGTCTTGAAACGAGCCGGCAGCATGACGCGCTTCGTCAATCGTGGCATGGAAATGCCGATCACGACATCGGCGCTTGCCTATCCGAAGTATGGAGCATTGGTGGCCGAGGACATCGCGCGGGACCCGGTCGATGTCATTCTGATTCAGCATAACGCGCGCCGTCTTGACCCGATAAAGCGCCTCAACCCGGCGACACCGGTGATTTTGCATTTTCATGCGAAACTTCTCCCGCAAGAGCTTACGGCGCGCTACCGGCGCGACCTGGCGCGTGCCGAGGCGGTCAGCGGGGTCAGCCGTTTCATCGTGGAGGACTTGCGGCAAAGGCTCGGCCGCGATGCGTTCTTGATCCGCAATGGGGTCGACCATGCTTTGGCGGACACTGGACCGGCCGTGGAGCGTTCGGTGAAGAAGCGAATTCTTTATGTCGGCGCTGTTTCCCCTGAAAAGGGGCTTCACGATCTGATCGCGGCTTTCAATCTCGTCCACGAACGGCTGGAGGAGGTAGAGCTCGAGATCATCGGCGGTGGTGCCCGGCCCTTTTCCGCGGTTTTCCCACTGTCGGACGATCCATTCATACCGGCGCTGCGGCCATACTTCGAAGGCGACTACACCGGGATGTTAAGAGCGTTGGCAAACCCCGAAGCGCTCTCCGCGATCCGTTTTCTCGGGCCGGTCGCGAGCCGCGGCGAGGTGTCCCGGCACATGTCGGCGGCGCGGGTGCTTGCGTTCCCTTCTCTTTGCGATGAGGGTTTTGGCTTGCCGCCGGCGGAAGCCATGGCTCTCGGGACCCCCGCCGTTGTCACAGAAGCCGGAGGGCTTGCCGAACTCATCAGGGATGGCGTTGACGGGCGCGTGGTGCCCAAGGCTGACGTCCCCGGCCTCGCCGATGCGCTGACGGACCTTTTGCGGGATGATGGGCGCTGGGCGGAGATTGCTTCCCGGGCGCGGCGGACTGTGCGAAATCGCTACACTTGGCAGGCAGCCGCCGACGATTTTCTGGCTCTAGCCAACCGGCTTCTACGAGCGAACTGAGGCCGTCGGAAACCGGGGGAGCGGGGCTTAAGCTCCCGGACTCGGCTCCCCTCTCGATGCCGATGAGCCGGGTACGCTCGTTCTGGCTAACTAGACCTCGGCGGGGTGCTTATCCGGGTTACGCCTCTCGGGTGACTGTGCGCGCAAGTCTCATTCCGTCACTTTAACACCTGGCTTGGAGCGGGCGAATCACTGGTGCATCCGGCAAAGCATCGGTCCAGGGCGTGAAAGTGCCGGTAACGGTTTGGCACAAAGCACGGAATGTCTCGGCAGGGAGAGTCATGAGTTCGATTTCGACAATCTCTTCAACAAGCGAGCCGCTTGTCGCTCATGATATTGCGGCGCTCGAGAAAGCCCTGGACACCGCTCGCGCAGGGTTTTCCTTGCGGCAGGTGCCCATGTCGGCGACCGAACATTGGTCGCTGGTCGATGGGGCAATCCAGCACCGGTCCGGTGGTTTTTTCAGCATTTCCGGTGTGCGCCGGGAAGGAGAAGAGCAAGAGCGGGTGATGCTTTATCAGCCGCAGGGTGCTCTCAACGGACTGCTTTCGACGGTTATCGGCGGGGAGCGCCACTTCCTTTTGCAGGCACGTGCAGAGCCCGGGAATCTGGGCGAGGCGCAGTTCGGTCCGACCGTGCAATCCACGCCCGCCAACTACCTGAGGATGCACGGCGGCGCGCGCACCCCTTACATCGAAACCTTTTTGCAGCACAGCCCCGATGTCACGCTGTTGCGGGAGACCGCGCAGCTGGATTTGGGCGAGCGCTATCTGTTCAAGACGAAACGCCTGATTGCTCTGGAAGCGACCGAGCCCCAAGAAACGCTGCCATGCTTCATTTGGGCTAGCCCATCGGCGATCCGACAGGCGGTTGCGAGAAGCGCTTTTTTGAACACCGATCTGCGCTCGATGCTCGCATTTTCCAGCTGGAGCCCGGATGAAGCGGACGGCGAGCTGACCCCGCTTAGCGCCGAAGTGCGCCGGAGCTTGGTGGCGCGGCCACGTGGGGAGGTGCTCGCGAGGCTGGAAACCGCGCTATGCACTGTCTCGCGACCGCGGACCGGCTTTGTCCCGCTTATGAACCTATCGAATTGGGAACTCGACGACTGGGGGCTGCGCGAGCGCGCGCCCGATCAGGGCTTCTCGGTGGAATTCTTCGAAGTCGCGGCGGCATATCGGGAGGTTGGTCATTGGATTCAGCCGCTTATCAATAGCGGCGGCGAGGGGCGGGTGGTTCTTGCTTGCCGCGAAGTTGAGGGGATGACCGAAGTCTTCGTGCAGCCCTTGGCCGAGTTCGGGCTTGCTCCTGGATGCGCCCTTGCGCCTTCGTACTTGCTGTATCCGGGCATGGTGGACTCGCCGCCCGAATGGCTGGTGAACGCGCGGATCTTGTCGGAAACCCTGGAATCCGACGAAGGCGGGCGCTTCCACAAGGATTCAAGCCGCTATCAAATCGTCGCAATCGACGCCGATGCGCCCCAGCCGCCGGCGGAGCTTGGCTTCTGGTTGAGGGTCTCCGAGGTCAAGCATTGTCTCGACGTGTCGAACCGCTGCACCATCCAACTGCGCTGCATTCTTTCTCACTTGCTTGCGCTCAGGTGAGCGATTGGCGGGCAAAGGCCGGCCAATTTCTCCTAGTTTGCCGCCTTTTCGACGATGCGCGTGAGTTGCGCGGCCAGAGCATGGCCGGACACCCGCTCTTTCACGGAGCGCATGATCTCAAGGCCACGATTCCATTCCGGACCGCCCTGGTCCTCCCCGGCTCTGCGGAAGGCCTCGACGATTGTCGGCGTGCGATTGTTCTCTATGAGATAAGGATAGTCCACCGTCAGGAAATCGACGGCGTCGTCCGCGTCCTTGTTGACGAGAATGTTCGATCCGCAGGCCGCGGCGGTGACACCCTTCGTGAAGGGCTTGTAGCGCCGCAGCAACGCTGAACCGTCGCCGGGCCGCACCGCGTAGTGAAAATTGTACTTGGGCAGCTTTTCGATCGCGGCGGCCATGTCGCTGCCTTGCAGGATCTCAATCACATCCATCTCCCCGGCGATTTCAGGGGGAATGGAGCTGTTGCTCCGCAAACCAAGGTAAACGGTCGAGAGCCGGTTGAGCTCACGAGGCGTAAGCCCGTTAAGGCGTGTGTCGGGGCATTGGTAGAGAACGTCGGTAAAGGGGCGGCGTGCGGCATCGGGCACGCGTTCGGCGATGAGCTGGTCAAGCGCTTTGCGTCCGCTGTCGGAGGCGCTTATGTGAAAGTCGAAAAGAGAAAGATCCACTTTCGAAAGGTCGCCATCCTTGTGGTCGACGCCCACCGCGATCGCCTTCTCCCGCAGCCGCTGCACCTGCTCGGGCGAGAACTCATAGCCCACCTTGTAGAGCAGGACGTAAATGGCGCGCGGTTGTTTGCGAAGCCAACGCTCGAAGCCCCAGAAGCGCGGGTAGAAAGGGCAGAACGATAGTTCGATGTGCTCGGGCAGATGAGGCTTCATGAGCTCGCTCATCTGCAGTCGCAGAAGGTCGCCGCCCCAAAGCCTTTCATCCCACCGATGCCTAATCGGATTGGGGCCGAGCCGCCAGCGATAGACGAATCTAACTTTTATCTTCGCTCGGTTTGTCTGGGTCACGATCACGTTCGATGGCGGGGCGTGGTGTGGGAAGATATGTGCACTCGCCGCTTCAAGTAAACCCATGGGGCATCGATTTTAGAGTTCTATCGTATTAGCCGGCGCCGGTCGCGCCGGCCTTCGGGGTCGGCGGGAGAGGGGCGGAATGGCTACCCAGTCGCCCTTGGCCCAATTAGGGTAGATATGACCTCGCTGACGAAGGAGATCGCGCACGATGAGTGACTGGCCGGAAATCCCCTACGCACCCTGGGCCAAGAGCGCTTCGAACCTGCATATGTGGCTACAGATCGTTGGTAAGTACCGCTTAGCGCGCACTCCTTGGTGGAACCATTCGTGGCATGCCACCTTCTACGTTTCCGCGCGCGGGCTCACCACATCTCTCGTTCAAGATGCGGGTGAAGGCGTTGAGATCGAGTTCGATTTTCTCGACCATAGCCTGCGTCTCGTCTCCAGCAACGGCAAGCGCTCCGAGCTTGTTCTGGAAGCCATGTCGGTCGCGGATTTCCAGCGGTTGTTTCGCGAACGTCTGTCTCAGATTGGCGCCAGCCCCGACTTTCACGGTGCGCCGAATGAGGTGCCGGATCCTGTGCCCTTCGAGCAGCAGATCGAGCCTGGCCACTACGACCGCCAGGCGGTTCACCAGTTTTGGCGGGCATTGCTCGCTATCGATGGCGTGTTTAAGCGCTTCCGCACGGGATTTCTCGGAAAGTGTTCGCCGGTGCATTTCTTCTGGGGCAGCTTCGATCTCGCTGTCACACGTTTCTCGGGGCGTAAGGCACCGCTCCATCCGGGGGGGGTCCCGGCTCTTCCAGACACCGTGACACGGGAAGCTTATTCGCATGAAGTGAGTTCGGCGGGATTTTGGCCGGGTGACGGGGGCGTCGATGAAGCGATGTTCTACTCCTATGCCTACCCGGTGCCGGAAGGGTTCAGCGCGCAGCCGGTTCTTCCGGATGCCGCCTACTTCGACACAACGCTTGGGGAATTTCTGCTCCCCTACGAGGCCGTTCGCCTGTCGCCCGATCCCGAGGGCGCGTTGCTGTCGTTCCTCACCTCGACTTACGCGGCGGCGGCCGAGCGGGGGAACTGGTATCGAGCGGAACTCGACGCCCCACTTGCCGAGCCGGGGGTTCCGAGGGCAGTCGATCCATCCGCTTGACGCCTCCCATCGTTCTTCGTGCATCCGGTTCTCGGCCTCGCCCGGTGCGGGCGTCTTGCGAAGTTCGCGCTCGCCATCGCCGCGATGGGCGCCTGCTTTCGGCCGATTTCATTTGACAGCATCAAGGCAAATGCGATTGACCGTCTTGATGGCCTTGTAAAGGCGCCCTTTGCCGCTGGCGGGGGAGGTTAGAGAACGACGGAGTGGGAATGGAAGCTGTCCAGAGGGCGAGTCCGTCGCCCCTTCGCGCCGTCTCCGGATTGATTGTCTCCATGGCGCTGGTCGCTATCGGCAGCGGACTGATGTTCGCCTTCATTCCGGTGAAGCTCGGCGAGTTGGGGTTTTCGCCGTCGGTGGCGGGGTGGATCCTGACCGGGATGGCGGCAGGGGGGTTCGTGGGCTGCCTCTACACCGGCCGCTTGGTGAAACGAGTCGGCCATGCCCGCGCCTACATGACCTTAGCCGCCTTGACCATTCTGTCTCATGTTTTCCTCGCTCTGACGAACGATCCCGCGGTTTGGACCGCGGCGCGGATGGTCTACGGCTTCGCCGTTACGGGGCTCTTCATTGTTTCGCAGAGCTGGCTCAACGATGCCAGCCCCAATGAGTGGCGTGGCCGCGTCATGGCGATCTTCTACATGGCCTATGTGGTGTGCATTGGGATTGGCGGCTACATGATCTCCTTCATCGATACGGGCACCGCTGCCGGCCCGCTTCTCGCCGTTAGCTTGGTGACCTTGGCGATCTTACCTGTGGGCACAACAATTCTGAGGGCCCCTCTGCCGCCGGAGCATGTTTCGATCGCGCTGCGCGCTGTTTGGAAGATCTCTCCGGTCGGCCTGGCCGGCCTCCTGGCCGTTGGCGGGCTTACCTTGCTGGTGCAGGGCTTCGCACCGATCTACGCCCAGGCGGAAGGATACAGCCAGTCCCAGATCGGCCTTCTGCTTTTCCTCATGCAGTTTGGGATGATCGCCGTGCAGCTTCCCCTCGGCGCGCTTTCCGATCGTATTGACCGGCGCTATGTCCTTGTCGCCGCGACCCTGTTGATCGTGATATTCGCGGGGCTCGCGGCGCGGAATGATGGAGACGCGCTGTGGCTCCTGATCCTTCTCTTCGCCGTTTGGGCAGGGGCGACGGAGACGATCTACGCGGTCGCGAACGCCCATGCCAATGATCGTGCGTCCCCCGAATATTACGTTGCGGTCTCGACCACCATGCTCTTCGCCTGGTCGCTTTCCGGTTTCGTTATTCCCGGCTTCGCGACATTGATGACCTCGTTCTTTGGTGTGAAGGCCTTCATGTACGTGGCGATTGCGATCGCCGCGGCTTACGGTCTGTTCGTCGTCTATCGCATGGCCCAGCGGGAAGCGGCCGCGGCCGACGAGCACGTAGCCTACGAGCCCCGCGCCGCTCAGGCGGTCTACGCGCCGGAGCTTTCGGCGCCCGTCGAGGACGAGATCGAACCGGAGCAGCTTCCAAGCTAGGCCCGCGCCTGTCGGGCTTTCGCGGCTTTAGCTTCGAGGAAGAGCGGCACCTATACGCCGCCGCCTTGCTCACCGCTTCGCGACTCAGCCCGCTGTACCTTGCCGTCCTCGCCATAGAGGAAGGAGAGGAGGACATAGCGCTTTCCGGCGGTGACCGGCATGGCTTCGTGAAGGAGCGAGCAGCCAAAGATCACCGCGTCGCCGGCCCCGGGGCGATACAAACCCGGGCCGTACTCGGGAAAGCGCAAGTGGCCGCCCTGATAGGCGCCGGTGTTGAGGTTGAGCGTCATGGCAAAGCGCCGATGCGCGCCGGCGCTGCTCATGCCGTCGCGGTGGGGCTTGAAGTAACCCCCGCCCTCGCTGTCGTAGCAGACAATCTTGTACTCTTCGATCTGCGTCACCCGATACCAGCTGTACTTAAAGATCTCCGGCAGCACCCGGCGCCCGATGCGCCAATGCAGTTCGCCGATCAGCGATCGATCCCGAACGTAGTGGTCGCTGCGCCGCTTGATGTCGTGCTGTTCGGATTTGCTGCTCTCTCCCGCCACATTGGTCGATAACACTCCGGAGGGTTCGTTGTCGGCGTCATGCACCGCCATCAAGTGATCGCGGAAATCCGGCTCCAGGACGTCGGGCACGAAGAGCACCGGTGCGAAGCCGCTCATCTCCGCCGGCGTCGGTTCGGCGAAGCCGTCGAGATAGGTGTTGAGAGCAGTTATGTAAGCCGGGTCACTCACACCGTGGTCGACACGGCGGATCCGGCGGTTGCGGTCAGCGACAACGACGCTACAGCCTTGGTGCCCGGCCGCTCCATATCCCCGGATGACCACCCCTTGAGGGTCGCCCAGCAAGTTGACCAGGCCGGGCAGCCGGCCGGCGAGGGCGCGCAAACCGTCCAAATCGGCACCGACGATGGGCACGATTGTCGCCTTGGCATGAAGTTCCGCGGCGGCGGCGTCCAGCGCCGTAAGCATATCCCGTCCCCCCGTACTCGCGGGCTGCGGACAAAAAATCATAACCACGGGCTGGCCAAGAGCGAGCGACAGCAGTGACTGCGGCTGCAGTTGGGCATCGGGCAACTGAAAGTCCGGCAAGAAGTCGCGCACGACGGGGAAGGGGGGAGGGTCCATTTGTTGGTTCGTCCGGTTCCGTGTTTCGCCGAATTCGCTCATGGGCTGCTTTCCTCGGGAAATGCGAGCGAGCATCATAGCCAGAGGACGCCCCGAGAGTCAGTCGAGACTGTGCGGCCTTCACCTGCAGTTTCCTGGAAAGCTGTCCCGCATATTTCGGTTCTTGGCTAGGCCGTAGACCCATGAACCCCCAAAAAGCAGTTTGGCGCTTCACTCCCTTGCCGCGATGAGGGAGCGCGTTTTAGGCCGTCGCTAGGGTCTATGGAGCAAGGGGATGGGGCCAAGATACTGCGCCGTTGGAATCGCGAAGACTCAATCCGCTTCAGCCCGTTTCTTTATAGAGATCACTACGCGGATGAGCAGTTCTTCAATAAAACCAGATATTCTGGGCGAACTGCCACCCGCCACGACAAACTGGGATTAACCTTTCTAGCAATGGTGAAGCGCGCGGCCACACGCCCGCGCCTGAGAGCATATCAGTCTAGGGTCTCATAAAAGTGGAAGAGAAGTCATCAAAGCCGATGCCCTCCAACACGTCTGACAGGATCAGCGAGAGAGCGATGAGAAACACAAAGAGACTGGCTATTCGAGCGATTGTCTTGCCGTTTCGTGTACTCATCAATAGCTGATGTCCCTTGCCGGAAGCAATGAGACCGACACTCGAGTATATTAGAAAACATAGCAAACTGGTGATGGTGCCAAAGATGACCGCATACCCATAGAAGGGGAGGACTCCGGGCGTATAGAATTGCGGTAGAAGTGCGAAGTAAAACGCCAGTCCTTTCGGGTTGAGAACGCTGGTGAGGAATCCGAACTTGATCTCATCTAGGGCTTGGGTGTCGTTCTCGGAGTTTCTGGCGAAAGAAACGAGATCGGCCACGTAAAGCTGGTAGGCGAGATAGAACAGGTACAGCATCCCCAGAATTTTGAAGGCAAGAAAGACCTTTGGGTAAAGGTCGAAGACCGCGCCAAGACCGACGGCGACCAAGGCCGTGAATACTAGATAGCCAGCGGAAATGCCTATCGCCGCTTTCAACCCGGACTCACGGCTGTTGGCGAGCGCTCTGATTGTTACGTAAAGCATATCTGGCCCGGGTACGATGAGCAGGCTGATTACAGTTATCAGGAAAAGTAACAGGCTCGTAACCATCGGTTAGGTCTGCCCAATTCGGGTTTCAGGCATAGCTATAGGTCCCCGTTTCCATTGTCTTGCGCGCGGTGGGATCAATGCGGGTGATCGTTTCTACACGCCGATTAAATAGCTCGGTGGCGGAGAAGTGTTTGCCGTCGTAGACAGGGAAGTAGAAATTCCATCCCTCGGGGAACTCCTCGGATGTGTAGAGCGTGTTCATGCTCCTGTAGAGGGCAATCGGGATGAGGTGGAATATGGAGAACCGGCTTTTGACGAACGGGTGATTATCGAGCACCTTTCTGATGTCGCCATACCCTTCTTCGATGGTATCGAAGGTCTCTTCTGTCGCGTCAGGCGACAGGACGACGCCAAAGTTAATCTCAGGAATAGCGTGAGAGAGAATGGCATCAATCGCTGCGTTCTGATCTTCGACCGGCTTCAACTTCTTATAGTTCGCGCGTCTGTCGAAGGTTTCGACCGGAATGAAGGCGCGGTACGCGCCTAGATGCCGCCCAGTTACCGGATCGATACTGTTGGCGAAGAGTAAGCGAACCAAATCGTGATCGACTGCGCCTTTCGGCACAAGACGACCGATTTCAAGGCCGTTTGGAAACTCCCAGGCAAAGCCAAGATCGCGCATCTTGCCCAAGAGCGCTTCGAGATAGGGTCGTTTCAGCAGCAAGAAGTTGTCATCCGAAAAATTGATCGTTCGGATGCCAGCAGCCGCATAGTGCTCCAAGAGCTCAAATGCAGCGTCGAGAGGTAACGCCTCGAACTTTGTCCGGCGACTCTCACAGAAGTCACATTCTCTCGGACAGCCACGGGTAAAATAGGCAAAACCGACGGGGGTCGTGACCCCGGCGGGGACAGGGCCGTCGTGGCTGTCCGAGTAAATTGATACGTCTTGGAGTTTGTTAAAGTCGGGTTTGCTAAGCCCTTCAAATGGATATCGGTGGGCCGGGACAATGGTTGGAGTCAGCCAATCGTTTTCCGCTATGGCTTGTGTGTTGATGTCGCCGACGAAAGCCATGTCAGCGCCAGCTTCAAGATAGAAACGCGGACGTGCCTTAACATCCGCGCCGCCAGCTAGAATTTTGAGGTCTGGTTTGATCGAACGACAAAGCCTGATAACCTCTCTGACAATGCCGCTTTCATAGGTGAAGTGGTTTGAGACGCCGACGGCGTCAAGCCTTGGGACGATTTCGCGCAATGTGTCGAGATCAATGCCGACCCGCTTCAATGATGCGACTTTCGACCCGAATGGCACTTCCCGATAGGTCTGGCGTTTCGCGAATGGCGACGCCTTGAGATCAACGATTTCGGTCTCAAGGCCCAAATCACGCTCGAGTATCGTGGCGACTCGAACCAGACTTATTGGCATTGTGTAGTTGTAGGCGTTGCCCAGATGTGGCGTTTGGTTCGGAGCGCTCGTGTCGCTTAATGTGAAATTCACCGTAGGGTAATTAATCAAGAGAATAGAACGCAATGAACCTCTCCTTCCTGGTTGGCGCCGCCGAACGTGCATGTTTAATATTATTGTTATACTTAAAGTTTATCGTAAAAATGATGATGGTTCTCAGGATAGATGACGAAAATGCCGTATAAATACGACCTCGACGCGAAAGATTATCGGATCATCGATGCTTTGCAGGAAAATTGCTGGTCCTCGTCAAAGGAGATAGCCGCGGCGGTGGGCCTATCGATTTCCGCGACTGCCCAGCGAATCCGCGCGCTGCGAGAGACCGAGAATTTGTTGTCCGCCCATGCTGTCGTGGATCCGGCAAGCATGGGTGTTCAGCTTGAGGCCTTGTTTCTTATCCAGTTAGACAAGCACGACCAAAGCACCGTTGAAGAGTTTATGAACGAGGTGCTCAACCTGCCAGAAGTGGTGTCGATTTTCTTGGTGACTGGCCGCTACGACATTGTGGCGAATGTGGTCGGGACAAGTATGGATCATCTGAAAGCCCTGGCCTTTGAGCAATTCACGAGCCGGCCATTCATTACTCGAATAGAAACGTCGATAGTTTACAACTCGCTTCATGCCCGTGTTCTGAAACCCCTTGAGAAAGTGGGATAGGTCCGGGTTCAATAGGGCCAATTAAGATAAGAAAGTCGCTGACTCGCAGCCTTGCGGTGTCATTTCGCATTCAGCCGCACACGCCCCGGATTTGACAGCAATAGGCTGAAGTGGATTGGGTCTTCGAGATTCGAACGGGATGGTATCTTGACCGAGGCCCCTTGCTCCATAGATCCTCGCGAAAGCCCAAAACCGATCCCCTCATCGCGGCAAGGGAGTGAAGCGCCAGACCGCCTGAAGGGGAATCGGGTTTATGAGTCTGCGGCTTGAACCGGGATTTGTTGCTTTCGTTTAATGGCGCGGTTCGCGGTGTGCAATCTAAACTATTTTGGATTATCGCCCTTACTATTTAAAGTATACTTAGATTGCTTCGATGTTCTTTAATCCAGAATAAAGAAGACACATAGAATTCTCCCAATATTGAACGGGCATGCCGGAGCGTCTTCGCGGTGACCGAAGATGTGCAGGTCCGGTTGCGCCAACAAGGAACCTCTTTTGCGCGCATTGCCGGCGCCGATCCGCGCGACGCTTCTCGATGCGGCAGCAAGTACGGATCAAGCGCTCCTCGCGGCGGTGGAGGCGGCGATCCGGGAGCATCCCGGCCTGGCCGAAGCCATCTGCGCGCGCCCTAGCGCTAAAGCCCGAGCTCGAAGACGAGATCCAGACGGCATCGGCCGCGCCGCCTTTGCGAACCCAGACAGCCGCATCGGGCGACACCGGGTCCGGCGGTGGCGATCTGGTTATCGCCGGTCTCGGCGGCCTCGCCGCGGTGGGCGCCGTCGTCGCCGTGGGGGGGCGGTGGAGGCTCGGGGGGAGGCAGTAGCGGATCGGATCCCGAGTCCCCGCCTCCGGACTCCAAGCCTCCGGATCCCGAACCCGGCCCGGGTCCGCCGGAATTCGACAAGAGCGAATACCGTGCGCAAGAGGGCCTGGCGTTGGTGAACGCGGCGGACGCTTATGTCAGAGGCCTCACCGGGAAAGGAATAGTTCTCGCAATCTTCGATTCGGGCCTGGATGTCACGCACCCCGAGTTTCAGGGGCAGATCGCGCCTGGCGGCTATGATTTCGTGCTGGACACCCCCGATATGACGGATCCGAACGGGCATGGGACCCACGTTTCCGGGATCGCCGCCGCGCGCAAGGACGATGTCGGCATGCATGGGGTCGCCTACGACGCGAAGCTCTTGCCGATCCGCCTTTTCAGCGCGGGTGGCAGCCTGGCCGTGAGCGACGCGGAACTGGCCAACGCGATCGACTACGCGGTCGCGCGCGGGGCTGTGGTCTTGAACAACAGCTGGGGGTCGCCCACCCCGGTGACCACCGTGACTCGAGCCCAGATCGTCGCGTCCATTCCTCAAGA
>JARFRB010000071.1 GCA_029287455.1 Pelagibius litoralis
GCATCAAGGCGACGCGGTTTTCCATCAGCAACCGCTCATCCGCCACCTCGGCGGCGATGGCTTGGGCCTCCTTCAATTCCTTCGAGATGTGGAGGTAGGCCAGAAAGCCACGTTCGCCTTGCACCGCGTGATAGCCAAAATACGCAAGAACGCAAGCCGCCACCACTTGCGGGGCGACTTGCTTGGCTCGGCGGCGGATTTCCCTCAACACGCTCATGGGGCATAAGGAATCATGCCAGAGCGTGCCGGTCAAAGGAAAAAACAAAAGATTCCAATAAGTTTTGGCTCTTCCTTGACCGTACGCGAATATTCTCGCTTTGGACTCTTTTTGGACTCAACCGCGCAGGACAGTGCGGCCGGCGTAAAGGGCGGCCGGCCCTAATTCGTCTTCGATCCGGAGCAGTTGGTTGTACTTCGCCGTGCGGTCGGTGCGCGATAGAGAGCCTGTCTTGATCTGGCCGCAGTTGGTCGCCACCGCCAGATCGGCGATGGTCGCATCCTCGGTCTCGCCCGAGCGGTGCGACATCACGCAGGTGTATCCTGCCCGGTGCGCCATATCCACGGCTTCCAGGGTTTCGGTGAGCGTTCCGATCTGATTGACCTTCACCAGGATCGAATTCGCAGTCGCCTCTGCGATACCGCGCGAGAGGCGCGTGGGATTGGTGACGAAGAGATCGTCCCCCACCAACTGAACCTTGTCCCCGACCCGGCGCGTCAATTCCGCCCAGCCGGCCCAATCGTCCTCGGCAAGTCCGTCCTCGATTGAAACGATCGGATAACTTGCGCAAAGATCGGCGAGCAAGTCCGCCATCCCCGCTCCATCCAGGCTCTTGCCCTCACCCGCCAGTTCGTATTGCCCGTCGCGATGAAACTCCGTGGCGGCGCAATCCAGGGCCAAGGCGACATCGGCTTCGGGCTTGTACCCGGCGGCCGCGATGCTCTCCACAATTAAATCCAGGGCTTCGGCGGGTGAGCGCAGGTCCGGCGCGAAGCCCCCTTCGTCGCCGACGTTGGTGTTGTGACCCGCCGCTTTCAGCCGGCCCTTGAGGGCATGGAAGACCTCCACGCCCATGCGCAGACCCTCCGCGAAGCTGGGTGCGCCGACGGGCATGATCATAAATTCCTGAAAATCGATCGGGTTGTCTGCATGGGCACCGCCGTTGACGATATTCATCATGGGAACCGGCAGCGTTCGTGCGTAGGCGCCGCCCACATAGCGGTAGAGCGGCAGGCCGGCGCTTTCCGCCGCCGCTTTCGCCGTGGCCAGGGAAACCCCAAGGATCGCGTTCGCGCCCAGCCGCTGCTTGTTGGGAGTGCCGTCCAGCTCGATCATGGATCGATCCAGGAAGACCTGATCTTCCGCGTCGACACCGGAGAGCACGTCGAAGATCTCGTGATTGACCGCGTCCACGGCCTTCAAGACGCCCTTGCCGTTATAGCGCTCGGCGTCACCATCCCTCAGTTCCACGGCCTCGTAGGCGCCGGTCGAGGCTCCCGAGGGAACCGCCGCCCGGCCGAAGGAGCCATCTTCCAGGGTCACGTCGACCTCGACGGTAGGGTTGCCCCGGGAATCGAGAATTTCGCGCGCGCGCATGTCGATGATGGCGGTCATGAACGGATTTCCTTCCAGCCAGGTCCTCAGAAGCCGCAGAGATACCCGCCAAGCCCGGGCTCGGCAAGGCTTATGGCTTGAGACCCATGGCCGCGAGATCAGTGCGGCGGATATCCGCGTCTTGCTCGAGAAAGAATTCGTCCAGTTGCGGCGGCGCCACGCCGGTGCTCGACAGCATGGCGTGAACTTGGCCCCTATGGTGGATGTCGTGCTGGAAGAGATGCAGGAGCACGGCCCTCACGGTTTCCCGATAGCGCACCCCTTGGTCCCGGATCAGAACCACTTCTCCTTCTGCTCCATCGGCGCCCAGCGCATCGCAAAAGCCTATCAGACGGCGGTCGCTCTCCTCCTGACCGGCCTTGATGGCGGCGAAGCCCTCGGCGACCAAGGCGGCCTGGTCGCGGCTGAATGCCGTTCGCCGCTCAAGCATGGCCAGATAGTACCGATCGACCATCAGAATGTGGGCGAGGGTTTCCAGGATCGAGGGGAAGAAGCCACTGCGCTCCGCCGTGAGTTCCTCGGGCGGCAAGCCGGCGCAGGCCTTCAGCAAGCGGAAGTTCGCCCAGGCATTGTTGCGGGCCAGGCCCGCGAGCATGCTCTGCGCTTGCAAGCGCCGCGCTTGCACCCCTGCCTCAGGCCACCATGAGCGGCCGGGCTTTCGCCAAGCGATCGAATTCAAGCAGGGTTTCCAGAAGGGCCGGCATGTCCTTCAGATGCACCATGTTCGGCCCGTCGGAAGGGGCGTGGTCGGGATCCTGATGGGTTTCCATGAACACCGCCGCCACACCCAGGGAAATCGCGGCGCGGGCGAGCACGGGAACGAACTCGCGCTGTCCGCCCGAGGTTCCGCCCTGCCCGCCTGGTTGCTGCACCGAATGGGTTGCGTCGAAGACGATAGGGCAGCCGGTATCCGCCGCCATGGTCGGTATGCCGCGAAAATCCGAGACCAAGGTATTGTAGCCGAAAGAGGTTCCGCGCTCGGTCAACAGCACTTTGTCGTTGCCGGAGGCGAGGACTTTCTCGGCGACGTTCTTCATGTCCCAGGGGGCGAGGAACTGCCCTTTCTTTACGTTGACCGCGCGCCCCGTCTGAGCGGCCGCAATCAGCAGGTCGGTTTGCCGGCAGAGGAAAGCCGGGATTTGCAGCACGTCCACCGCCTCGGCGGCGATGGCGCACTGCTCGCGCTCGTGGACGTCGGTCAAGACCGGGCAGCCAGCCGTCTCGCGCACTTCCGCGAAGATCGGCAGCGCCTCGTCCAGGCCGATGCCCCGGTTCGACCCGATGCTCGTCCGGTTGGCCTTGTCGAAGGAGGACTTGTAGATCAGCCCGATGCCCAGGGCGCCGGTGATCTCCTTGAGGGCCTGGCTCATCTCCAGGGCGTGCGCGCGGGATTCCATGGCGCAAGGCCCCGCGATCAAGGTGAAGGGCAGATCGTTGCCAAGGGTCAAATCGCCAATTTCCACATGCCGGGTGCTAGCCATGGTCTTTGTCTTTCCTCTTGGGCGCGCCGGTTACATCAGGCGCGATTGCTCCACCGCCGCCTTGACGAAGGATACGAACAGCGGATGTGGTGCGAAGGGCTTCGACTTCAACTCCGGATGAAACTGAACGCCGATAAACCAAGGATGGTCGGAAATCTCGATGATCTCGGGCAATTCGCCGTCGGGGGATAGGCCGGAAAAGCGCATGCCTGTCGCTTCCAAGCGATCCCGGTAGGTGATGTTGACTTCGTAGCGGTGGCGGTGGCGCTCGCTGATCTCGTGCTGGCCGTAGATTTCGGCGGCCTTGCTGCCGTCCGTGAGCACAGCGGGATAAGCACCAAGGCGCATGGTGCCCCCCAGATCCCCCTCCGCCGTGCGGGTCTCCAGTTCGTTGCCTTTGGTCCATTCGGTCATCAGGCCGATCACCGGGTCCTTGACCGCGCCGAATTCACTGGAGCCGGCGCCTGGAAGATTGGCGAGGCTGCGGGCCGACTCGATGACCGCCATTTGCAGTCCCAGGCAGATTCCGAAATAGGGCACTCCCCGCTCCCGCGCGAAGCCGGCGGCGCGGATCTTGCCCTCGGTGCCCCGCTCCCCAAATCCTCCGGGCACCAGAATGCCGTGTACGCCTTCAAGCTCCTGAACGTGTCCGTCTTGCTCGAACACTTCCGCGTCGAGCCAGTGAATCTTGACACGTACGTTGTTGGAAATGCCGCCGTGAGTGAGGGATTCCGCCAAGGATTTGTAGGCATCGATCAGGCTGGTGTACTTGCCGACCACACCGATGGTGACCTCGCCGTCCGGCCGTCGGACGGTTTCAACGATCCGGTCCCAGGTCGCAATGTCCGGTTCCGCCGTCTCAAGCCCGAAATGGCGGCAAACCTCGTGGTCCAGGCCCTCTTCATGATAGGCGCGCGGGACAGCGTAGATCGTGTCCACGTCAAGCGCCTGGATAACTGCGCCCTCGCGCAGATTGCAGAACAGCGCCAGCTTGCGCCGCTCATCCGCGCCGATCTCCATCTCCGCCCGGCAGAGCAGGATATCGGGCTGGATGCCGACGGACTGCAATTCCTTCACCGAGTGCTGGGTGGGCTTCGTCTTGAGTTCGCCGGCGGAGCGGATGTAGGGCAGAAGTGTCAGGTGCATGAAGAGACTGGCCTCGCGGCCAAGCTCGTTGCCCAGTTGCCGGATTGCCTCGAGGAACGGAAGACCTTCGATATCGCCCACGGTTCCGCCGATTTCGCAGATGATGAAATCCTCGTCGGTGACGTCCGCGCGGATGAACTCCTTGATGGCGTCGGTGACGTGAGGGATGACCTGGACTGTCGCGCCGAGATAATCGCCCCGGCGCTCCTTGGCGATGATCTTCGAATAGATCTGCCCCGTGGTGACGTTATCGCTCTTGCGCGAGGCTACACCGGTGAACCGCTCGTAATGCCCGAGATCGAGGTCGGTTTCCGCCCCGTCATCGGTCACATAGACTTCGCCATGCTGATAGGGGCTCATGGTGCCCGGATCGACGTTGAGATAGGGATCGAGCTTACGCAGCCGGACCTTGAATCCCCTCGCCTGCAGCAGCGCCCCGAGAGACGCCGACGCCAGACCCTTTCCTAGTGAGGAAACCACGCCGCCAGTAATGAAGATGTACCGCGTCATGGGCCTCCACTATCCTTACAAGGCTCCATCGCCGCAAGCACAGACTTGCCCACAAGGGAAAATTCATTCCTTGCAAAAGCTTGCCGGCTTTCTCTCTCAAGAAATATGGAAAAAGGCGCCGCGACTCGGCCCTATTGCAGAGGGACGCTAGGTCCGCTCGGCTCGCTCTCATCGGTGGCGGGCTCGACAGGCTGGTCGATGAGCGGATCGGTGGAGAGTGACGAGGGGAGCTGATCCACGATCGATCCCGCGCGTTCCTGGCCTCCGCCAGCCAGAATGGTCAGCAGCAAGGAGCTTGCCATGAAGCTCGCCGCAAGGATCGCCGTTGTCCGGGTCAACAGGTTGGCTGTCCCCCGACCGGTCATGAATCCGCTCATGCCGCCGCCGCCACCGCCGCCGATACCAAGGCCCCCGCCCTCGCTCCGTTGCAGCAGGACCACGCCGACCAAGGACAGCGCGATGAGCAGATGAATGACTAAGAGCACGGTCGTCATGATGTTTCGCTACTTCCAGTCTCGCCCGAAGCTTACCGGCCTCGGTGGCATCCAGCAGAAATCGGCATCGGATGCGTTCGAACAACGCGGCTATTTAATGGCTGAAGCGGCCCATGGCTAGGGACAACTTGCCGCGATGGCCCAAAAATCGTCCGCTTTGAGGCTGGCGCCCCCGACCAAGGCGCCATCCACGTCGGCCGTGGCCATCAATGCCTCCGCGTTTTCAGGCTTCACGGAGCCTCCATAAAGGATGCGCAGATTAGACGCCGCTGCTTCCCCGTCGCGCTCAGCGATCAAGGCGCGGATGGCGCCGTGGACTTCCGCCACATCCTCAGGGGTTGCGGTCTTACCGGTGCCGATTGCCCAAATCGGCTCATAGGCCAGGACGGCCTCCTCGCCGGTGACGAGGCTGGGCAAGCTGCCGGCTACCTGGCCGGCGATGACCGAAAGAGCGGACCCGGAATCCCGCTCGCCCTCGGACTCGCCCACGCAGACGATGGGAACCAATCCCGCTTCAACGGCGGCTTGGGCCTTGGCCTTGACCCCGGCATCGGTTTCGCCGTGGTCTTGCCGCCGTTCCGAATGCCCCAGGATGACATGGGTGCAGCCGGCGTCCTTTAGCATCATGGCGGAGATGTCGCCGGTGTGGGCGCCGCTGATTTCGGTGTGACAGTCCTGTCCACCAAGACTGATCCCGCTGCCTGCTAGCGCGCTCCAAACCGGGGCGAGAAGCGTGAAAGGCGGGCAGAGAAGCAGATCGCAATTCGGCGGCTCCGGATCGTTCAGCTCGACTGCGCGATGCATCCGTTGAGCAAGCTCTTCGGCGAGGCTGAGCCCCGGCTCCGTCAGGCCGTTCATCTTCCAATTCCCAGCGATCAACTTTTGGCGCATGCGGTGGTCCCTTGTATTACCCGGCGGGCGTTTGTTTTGCCGCGTCTCTCCTACCATATGCCCGAGGCCTGTCACTAGTATCCCGGGCAAGCAAACAGCGGCGAGTCTAGCTGATGACTCCCCTGTTGCCGCCGCCCTCGCCCCTTTCTAAGATGCTGCCCCGCTGTCCCGGACCCTATTCCGGGATGCATTGAATCCTTCTGGACCGTCTAGGATATGCATAAGCTGCGCGGCGTATTCGCCAAAGTCTTCGTCTTCGGGCTCTTTGGGCTGCTGATTCTCAGTTTCGCCGTTTGGGGAATCGGCGATGTGATCCGTGGCGGGACGAGCGATCCTATCGTAGCCTCGGTGGGCGATCGCGAAATCTCCGAGACGGAATATCGGCAAGCCTTCAATCGCGCTTACTCGAATTTGCAGCAAAGATTCGGTGGCGCTTTTGACGGCGAGATGGCGCGCTCCATCGGCATTCCAACCCAGGTGCTGCAGCAGCTCGTCGACCGCGCTGTTTACGACGAGAAGACCACGGATCTTGGCATGGTGGTCACCGACGAGCAGGTTCGCGAAGCGATCTTCAACCTTCCGGCCTTTCAGAACGAGGCCGGTCGCTTCGATCGCTTGCGCTACGATCAGGTGCTGCGCAACAACCAGCTTTCGGAGGCTCAATTCGTCGCCTCCTTGCGCCAGGATATTGCGCGCGAACAAGTCCAATCGGCCCTGACTTCGGCCGCGGTCGCGCCAGATGCCCTTGCCGAGCGGCTATTCCTCTATAGCGCGGAGCGGCGGGTTGCCGAGTATCTGCTGATCTCGCTGGTGTCGCTGCCCGAAACCCGCGCGCCCGAGGAGGAGGAACTGGCCCAGTTCCACCAGGATTACGCTGACAGCTTCCGGGCGCCGGAGTATCGCTCCCTGACCTACCTTTCTCTCGTGCCGGCCGACTTCGAGAGCGAGATAACGGTGAGCGAGGAGGAGCTCAGGCAGCTATACGATACCCGCCTGGAGGAGCTTGGGGAGCCCGAACGGCGGGAACTGGTACAAATGCTCTTCGATAGCCAGGCAGATGCGGAAGCGGCGCTTGAGAAGCTGCGCGCCGGGCAAAGCTTCGCGGCAGTCGCCGAGGAGGTAACCGGCAGCGAACCGATCGAACTGGGGGAAGTTACGACGAACCAGCTCGTGCCTGAAGTCTCCGAAGCCGCCTTCGCGGTCGCCGAGGGAGAGGTCGCGGGACCGGTGGAGAGCCCCTTTGGCTGGCATCTCATCAACGTTATGTCGATCGCCCCCGAGTATGTTCCAAGCTTCGAGGAGGTGCGCGAGCGCCTGCTTGACGATGCGCGCGTTGATCAGGCCGTGGAAAACTTGATTGCGATCGCCAACCAGCTCGACGACACGCTCGCCGGTGGCGCTAGTCTTGAGGAAGCGGCCGATCGCCTCGCCTTAGAGATCCGGAAGGTCGCGGCTATCGACGCCGAAGGAAACGGCGAGGACGGCGAGAGTGCACAGGGCCTCCCGGATCAAGAGATGTTCCTAAGGACCGCCTTCGAGACCGAGGAAGGTGACGAAAGCCTGCTTCTGGAGACCGAGGAAGGAGGCTATTTCGTGATCCGGGTCGACGGCGTGACAGCACCCGCTGTCCGTCCCCTGGACGCTGTTCGTGATCAGGTCGCGGAGCTATGGACCCAACAGGAGCGGGAACGAGAGGCGCGGGAAAAGGCCGACGGCCTCGCCGAACGGCTGCGCGCGGGCGAGACGATGGAGGCGCTGGCAGATGAGCTGGAAACCGCTGCGCTTACGACCGCGCCCGTAACCCGAACCGAGCGCGATCCGCAGAGGACCCCCTCGGCGGAGCTTTCAGCGGCCCTCTTCCAAGCGCAGCTCAACGACGTCGTTGTCAGCGGCAGCCCCTTGGGCCCGGTGGTCGCGCGTTTGACCGAGATTGTCGCGCCGGACCCGAGCAGCGATGCGGAAGCTCTCGAGGAGGCTCGCGAAGCGGCCACCCAGGCCTTGCGGGCAGATCTCGGAGACCTCGATGTGGAGTCCCTGAAAGCGCAGTATGGGGTGGAGGTCAACGAAGAGCGGATCGAATCGATCGTCGTGGGATATTGACCGCCATGCAGGCGACCCCAGACCTGGAGGCATTTCGCCGGGCCTATGACGCCGGGCAGTCGCAAATTGTCTCCACCGCCCTGGTCGCGGACTTGGAGACACCGGTTTCCACCTTCTTAAAGCTGGCCGACGGCAAGCCCTTTTCCTTCCTCTTCGAGTCGGTGGAAGGCGGCAAGACCATTGGCCGCTACTCCTTCATCAGCATGAGGCCCGACATCGTTTGGCGCTGCAGGAACGGCGTTTCGGAGATTAACCGGAGGGCGCGTTTCGACGCCGAGGCTTTCGAGACCGAAAGCGGAAATCCCTTGGATCGTTTGCGCGCTCTGGTGAACGAGAGCCAAGTCCCGAGCGCACCAGGGCTGCCGCCCATGGCGGCGAGCGTTATCGGCTACATGGGATATGACATGGTCCGCCAGATGGAGCGGCTGCCGGACGAGACGCAGGACGTGCTCCAGCTGCCGGATTCGATCTTCGTGCGCCCCACCCTGACAGCGGTGTTCGACCGGGTGGAAGACCTGGTCACGCTGTTTACCCCGGTTTGGCCCAAATCGGGCGTCGATGCCTCCACGGCCTATGATCTTGCCTGCGAGCGGCTGGCCGAGGCGCTCACGGATTTTGATCGCTCCTTGCCCTTCCGGCGCGAGCCGCTTGGCGACATCGAGCCGCTTCCGGAACCTCGGTCGAATACGCCGCCCGAACGTTTCAAAGCCATGGTCGAGCGGGCCAAGGAATACATCCTCGCAGGAGACATCTTTCAGGTGGTGCTGGGGCAGCGCTTTTCGCTGCCGTTCAAGCTGCCGCCCTTCGCGCTCTATCGCGCTCTGCGGCGCCTTAACCCCTCCCCCTTCCTGTTCTTTCTCGACCTTGGGGATTTCGCTCTCGTCGGCTCTTCGCCGGAGGTGCTGGTGCGGCTGCGCGACGGCACGGTGACGATCCGCCCCCTGGCGGGCACTCGCATGCGCGGCGCCACCGAGGAGGAAGACCGCGCCTTGGCCGAGGACATGCTGAACGATCCCAAGGAATGCGCCGAGCATCTGATGCTTCTGGACCACGGCCGCAACGACGTGGGCCGTGTCGCCCAAATCGGCAGCGTCAAGGTCACCAGCCAGTTTCAGATCGAACACTACAGCCATGTCATGCACATTTCGTCGAACGTTGAAGGCACCATCGATCCGAAGTACGACGCGCTCGACGCCTTGGCCGCCGGTTTTCCTGCCGGCACGGTCTCCGGCGCGCCCAAGGTCCGGGCCATGGAGATCATCGACGAGCTTGAGAGCGACAAACGCTCGACCTATGCCGGGGCGGTCGGCTACTTCGGGGCGGATGGGGCCATGGACACTTGTATCGCCCTGCGCACAGCGCTGGTGAAGGATGGGACCATGTACGTGCAGGCGGGGGCCGGCATCGTCGCGGATAGCGATCCGGAGGCGGAGCAGCAGGAATGCCTGAATAAAGCCCGGGCCCTAATCCGCGCCGCGCAAGAAGCCGTTCGCTTTGCGCGTCACGGTTAGCCGTTAGCCCGCCGGGTCCATGGGGAATTTCGCGAAATCGCGCCGCTCGCGCACTACCGCGCTAATCGGAACGAGCACAAACCCCTTTTCGTGCAAAGTGGGAAGCCAACGGGCCAAGGCCTCCAGCGTCACTGCGTGAGGGTGTCCGATGGCGATGGCCCGGCCGGTCCGGCGGGCGATCTCCTCGGTGCGGCGAAGGGCGGCGCGGACAAAGTCCCGGCTGACTTCGTGATCTAGGAAGACGTCCCTGCCGGCGGTGGGCACACCCACGCGCTCCGCCGTCACGGCGGCAATCGAGGCGCCATCGGTGAAGGAATCCAGGAATAACAGGCCCCGGCCCTTGAGTTCCCGCATAACCGGTTCGATGTGGCGGGCGCTGGAGGTGAATTTGCTGCCCATGTGATTGTTGGCGCCGACGTAGCCCTCGAAACGGGACAGGCTCCAATCCAGGCGCCGCTCCAGCTCATCCGGCGGCAGGGATGTCAGCAGGGCGTTCGGTCCCGGGTTCTTTCCGTGATCGTGAGGCTCCATGGGGATATGGACCAACAGCTCATGCCCCCGCTCCCGCGCGGCCTGCGTCATGCGGGCCAAATCGTCGGCGTAGGTGATGAACGCGAGCGTCAGAGGGGCCGGAAGCTTGATCGACTTCCAGGTGCCGGGCCGGTTGAGGCCGAGGTCGTCAATCACCACCGCGATCCGCGGGCGGCCGTCGAATTCCGGCGTCGCAGCGGCGAACCGTTTCCAGGCGGGCAACTCGGGCTTCGCCGACCGGCGCGAACCAGCCCGCAGCGAATCGTCGTCTGATCCAAGAGGCGCCATCTTCAACAAGATTGGCGCCGCGGCATCGGCCCGCGGCAAGGGCGGCAAGCTCGCGACCTTTACGATCGGCGCTCCCTCGGCCGGCGCGGCGGCCTCGCTCAAACTTTCTTCCGCTGGTTCTTCGTAAGCCGGCAAGGGGAAGCTGGCGAGCACATAGGGCTCCGGCTCCGCCAGCAAAGCCAGGATCAGGGCGCTGAAAACCGCTCCGGCGAGCACGCCCCCGACAAGAGCCCGAAGAGGAATCCCAAGGCGGCTAAGCCGTCTCATTGTTTTCCCTGCCCGCCGCATCGTTCGGACCCGCCATCCTATCGATGAATTGACTTGCGAGAAGCTTACCTAGAGCCGTGACAATAAAATTAATCTGCAAAATAGCATGCGGTAGCGATTCTAAGAAGTGAGTTAAGGGATTAATTCCCTCGCGGCATTGTTCCGGCGCTTAGTCTTGAGCTTCCGCCAAGTCGTTCAAGATGGGGCACTCCGGCCGGGAGTCGCCTTGGCAACGTTCCGCCAATTCCTCAAGTGTATTCCGCATCGCTTCAAGTTCAGCGATTTTGCGCTGGATCGCGGAGATTTGTCCCAGTGCCATGGATTTAACGTCTGCGCTTGCCCGGTTCCGGTCTTTCCAAAGAGCCAATAGGTCGGCCACTTGCGCGACGGAAAACCCGAGCCCGCGGGCGCGATGAATAAAGCGGAGGGTCTCCACGTCCTGCCGCTCATAGACGCGGTAGCCGCCCGCCGTGCGCTCCGCCGGCGCGATCAACCCGACGGATTCGTAGTAGCGGATTGTTTTAGCTGGGACGCCTGAGCGTCTGGCGGCCGCCCCTATGTTCATCGCACGGTCTCCTTGCCAGGATCGTGGCGGGACAACAGCAAGGAATTGCCGACCACCGAAATCGAAGACAATGCCATCGCCGCGCCCGCGAAGACCGGACTCAACACCCCGAAGGCGGCCATCGGAATGCCCAGGGTATTGTAAATGAAAGCCCAGAACAGGTTCTGGCGGATCTTCGCCAGCGTGCGGCGTGAGATCACGACGGCTTCCGGCACAAGGCGCGGGTCGTCGCGAACCAGCGTCACCATCGCGGACTCCACCGCCACGTCGCTGCCGCCGGCCATGGCAATGCCCAGGTCGGCGCTGGCAAGAGCGGGAGCGTCGTTGACTCCGTCGCCGACCATTGCGACCCCTGCCCCGGTTGCCCGCAAGCCTTCGATCTCGGCCGCCTTATCTTCCGGCAAGACTTCCGCCAAAACCCGGCCGATGCCAAGCTCGGACGCGACCTGTTCCGCCGCGCGCCTGTTGTCCCCGGTCAAGAGCGCCGTCTCCAAGCCCATGCGCTTTAAGTCCGCGATTGCCTCTCGCGCACCGGGCCGCACGCGGTCTCCAAACGCGAGCAGACCCAGAAGGGTGCCACCCTCCGCCACCCAGGTCACGGTCCGCCCAGCCGCCTCGAGACCGCGCGCCTTGGCTTCGAGCGGCGTTAGGCCAACAGCGTGTTCTGCCATCAGTCGCGCGCTGCCAAGTAAGAGGGCGCGGCCCTCAACCGCCGCCCGCAAGCCCCGGCCGGGCAAGCCTTCGAAGGATTCCGGGGGGGTGAGCGCGATGCCCTGGGCCGCCGCGGACTCCAGAACCGCGCGCGCCAGGGGATGCTCGCTGCCGCTTTGCGCGGAGGCAGCGAGCCGCAGCAACTCGTTCCTCTCGAAACCGGGATTTTCAGTGCCGGGCGCGGGCTCCAAGTCCGTCAGCTCCGGTTGGCCGAGCGTCAAGGTTCCGGTCTTGTCGAAGACCACCATGCCGATCTCGCGCGCTTGCTCCAGCGCGCTTGCGTCCTTGATCAAAATTCCCCGGCGGGCGGCGAGGCCGGTCCCCACCATCAAGGCGGTGGGCGTTGCCAGCCCTAAGGCACAGGGGCAGGCGATGACCAGGACCGTTACCGCATGAATGATCGCCTCCGAGACTGGGATACCAGCCAGCAGCCAGCCAGCAAGCGTCACTCCGGCCACGGCGACGACCAGGGGCACGAACACCGCGCTCACCCGGTCGACCAGCTTTTGGACCGGCGGCTTCGACGCTTGGGCGTCGCGAACCAGGGCGACGATCCGCGAGAGGCGGCTGTCCTCCCCAAGCGCTTCCACCTTTACCCTCAGCAGCCCGTTGCCATTCAGCGAGCCACCGGTCACCTTCGACCCGAGTGACTTATCGACCGGCAGACTTTCGCCGGTCAGCAGAGATTCATCAACGGCGCTCTCACCCTTGACCACCGTGCCGTCCGCCGCGATTCGCTCGCCGGGCTTGATCACGAGGAGATCTCCTAGCTCGAGCTGGTCAACGGGAATGCTCTCGATCTTTCCGCACCGGTCCACCCATGCCGTTTCCGGCCGAAGCGCCAGGAGGGCGCGAATGGCCTGCGAGGTTCGCTGCTTCGCGCGCTCTTCTATGAAGCGTCCGAGCAAGACCAAGGTTATGACCGCCGCCGAGGCTTCGAAGTAAAGATGCGGGACATCCTGCCAGGACAGCATCGCTGACCCCGACGACAGCGCCAGCACAGTGCTCAACCCATAAGCCGCCGAGGTGCCCAGAGCCACCAGGAGGTCCATGTTGCCGGTGCCCGCTTTCAAGGCCGGCCAAGCATGGCGATAGAAGGCCGCACCGGCCCAGAACTGGATGGGAGTGGCGAGCAGCAATTGAAGTAGTGGGGGAAGCCCAACATTGATCCCGAGAAGCGGGAAAGCCATCTGCCCGACCAAGGGCAGCGTCAAAGTAACGGCGACCGCCAAAACCAAGAGGTCGCGCTTTTCCGCGCGCGCCTGGTCATGGTCGGCTTGACTGGTCTCGCGCTCGCCGGAGATGACAGGCTCCGCCCCATATCCAGCCGCGGCTATCGCGGACTGCAAGTCCGCGTCGGCGAGAGGCTGCGTTAGGTTGACCCGTGCAAGCGCGGTCGCGAGGTTGACGCTCGCGCTTGCGACCCCCGGGAGTCCCTCAAGCGCACGCTCGACACGGCCGACGCACGACCCGCAGGTCATCCCGGAGATCGTGAACTCCCGGATATCCGTCGGCCCAGCTCCGGCCCCGGCCGCTGCCGCGCGTCCCTCGGGCGGTAAAGTATCGAAAGGCATGTCCATGGATATCTATATGGACCTTCCAGCAGCTGGAAGGTCAAGGGTGCGATTGGCGGACCCGCCCATGCCCTCCTTTACCGCCAACTCGCGGCTGCTATAACCTATCCGGCGCGCCAGACGGTGCCGTTTTCATAAGGTTAGAGCCATGTTCCTGCTGATCGATAACTATGACAGTTTCACCTACAACCTGTTTCATTTCCTAGGTGAGCTTGGCGCCACGTTGGAGGTTCGGAGAAATGACGCCGTGACCGCCGAGGAGGCGCTCGCGCTCAACCCACGAGGCATCATCATCTCCCCAGGACCCTGCGACCCGGATCAGGCCGGCATCTGCCTCGATCTGGTCGCCAAGGCCGCGGACGCAAAGCTTCCACTGCTCGGCGTGTGTTTGGGGTATCAAGCGATCGGCCAAGCCTTCGGCGGCAAAATCACGCGCGCGCCGGCACCGATGCACGGCAAGCTCAGCGCCGTCGAGCATGAAGGCCAAGGCGTCTTCGCCGACATCCCCTCGCCTTTCACCGCCACCCGCTATCACTCGCTCGTCGTCGAGCGGGCAAGTCTGCCGGCGGAGCTTGAGGCGACCGCTTGGACGGAAGACGACGTGATTATGGGGCTGCGGCATCGGGAGTTGCCCATCCACGGCGTCCAGTTCCATCCGGAATCCATCGCGTCGGAGCATGGCCATCACTTGCTTGCGAACTTCCTGCAACTCGCCGGGCACAACGCCCGGCGGCCGGCGGCGTGAGAAGCGCGATGGCTGACCTCAAGGAATTGCTCGCCAAGGCGGCGAGCGGAACGCCGCTCGATGAAGCGCAAGCGGCCGAAGCCTTCGACATTATGATGTCCGGCGACGCCACCCCTGCCCAAATGGGCGGCTTTCTGATGGCGCTCCGGGTGCGCGGCGAGACTGTCCCCGAGATCGTTGGCGCGGCGAAGACCATGCGCGCCAAGATGTTGACGGTCGATGCGCCTCCCGGCGCCATGGACACCTGCGGCACGGGCGGCGACGCCAAGGGAACGCTCAATATCTCCACCGCGGCGAGTTTTGTGGTGGCGGGCTGCGGCGTGCCCGTCGCAAAGCACGGCAACCGGGCCCTGTCCTCGAAAAGCGGCGCCGCCGACGTATTGGCCGCGCTTGGCGTCAACATCGATGCGGACCTTGGTTTAGTGCGCGAAGCCCTTTGGACCGCCGGGACCTGTTTCTTGATGGCGCCACGCCATCACAGCGCCATGCGCCACGTCGGCCCCACTCGCGTCGAACTGGGCACCCGGACGATGTTTAACCTGATGGGCCCGCTGTCGAATCCGGCCAAGGTCAAACGCCAGATTATCGGAGTTTTCGCCAAGGAGTGGGTGGAGCCCATCGCGCAGGTCCTGAAAGGCCTGGGGCATGAGAAGGCCTGGGTTGTCCACGGTGAAGGCGGTTTCGACGAAATCACCACAACCGGCGCCACCTTCGTGGCCGAGCTCGACGATGGAAAGGTCACGACCTTCGAAGTGACGCCCGAGGACGCGGGCCTGCCCCGGTCCTCGCCCGCTGCCCTGGCCGGGGGCGACGCGGCCGCGAACGCGCGAGCCTTGGAGGCTTTCCTGGAAGGGGCTCCAGGCGCATTCAGGGACACTGTTCTGATGACCTCCGCCGCCGCCCTTATCGTCGCGGATCAGGTCGACGACCTGCGGGCGGGGGTTGAAAAGGCCCAGGACGCGCTCGATGGCGGCAAGGCGCGCGAAGCCCTGGGCCGTTTGATCGAGATAACCAATCGGCCTGTGGAGGAAGCGAAACCGGCATGAGCGACGTGCTTGAACGCATCTGCGCCGACAAGCGAGACCACATTGCCCGGCAAAAGTCGGAGGTGGCGGTTTCCGAACTCATGGAACGGGCGCGCGCGCAAGAGCCGCCGCGTGGTTTCCGCGACAAGCTGGCCACGCGTGCCGAAGGGGCCGGAATAGCCCTGATCTGCGAAATAAAGAAAGCATCCCCCTCGAAGGGATTGATCCGAAAAGACTTCGATCCGGAAAGCCTTGCGGAAGCCTATCTAGCGGGTGGAGCCAGTTGTCTTTCGGTCCTGACGGACGAGCCCTACTTCCAGGGCCATGACAGCTATCTGCAGGCCGCGCGCGCCGCTTCGGGCCTGCCGGCGCTGCGCAAGGATTTCATGCTGGACCCCTACCAAATTCTCGAATCCCGCGCTTTGGGGGCTGATTGCGTACTGCTGATCATGGCGGCTCTGGAAGACGGTCAGGCGGCCGAGCTGGAAGCGGCGGCCGTGGAACTGGGCATGGACGTGCTGGTGGAAGTGCATGATGGCGAGGAACTGGACCGGGCGCTTCGCCTCGCCTCGCCCCTGCTGGGGATCAATAACCGCAATCTCAAGACATTGCAGGTCGATCTCGCCACGACGGAGGCCCTAGCGCCACGGGTTCCGGAGGGTCGGCTCTTGGTCGCTGAAAGCGGAATTTACGGACCCCCCGATATCGCGCGCATGCGGGCGTGCGGGGCCAAGGTCTTCCTGATCGGCGAATCCCTCATGCGTCAGGAGGACGTGACCGCCGCCACCCAAGCCTTGTTGCGATTGGAGCCTGTGGACTGATGGCCGGATTCACTCATTTCGATGCTGAGGGCAAGGCCGTTATGGTGGACGTGTCGGACAAGCAGCCGACCGAGCGGGTGGCCACCGCCAAGGCCGATGTCGTGATGCGCCCGGAAACGCTCGAGTTGATCCGCGAGGGTGCCATGAAGAAGGGCGACGTTCTCTCGGTGGCGCGGCTCGCCGGTATCATGGGCGCCAAGCGCACACCGGAACTGATCCCTTTGTGCCATCCGCTGGCCCTGACCTCCGTGACCTTGGAACTTAGCCTTGTCCCGGAGCGTTCGGCGGTGGAGATCTCGGCGACCTGCAAGGTGTCCGGCAAGACGGGGGTGGAGATGGAGGCCATGACGGCCGCCGCGGTGGCGGCGCTCACGGTCTACGACATGTGCAAGGCCGTGGACCGGGCCATGCGCGTGGAGAACCTGCGCCTAGTGCACAAGTCCGGGGGCAAGTCCGGCACCTTCGAGGCAGCGTGATGCTGAGCGTCGAGGAGGCGTTGGAGCGCATTCTTCGGGACGTCTCGCCCCTGCCTTCGGAAACGGTTTCCATCGCCCAAGCAGCTGGCCGTGCCCTGGCGGAAGACGCTGTCTCGCGCGTGACCCAGCCGCCGGCGGACGTCTCGGCGATGGACGGCTATGCCCTGCGCGCCGAAGACACGGCCGTCATTCCCGCACGCTTGCGCTTGGTGGGAAGCGCGCCGGCCGGCGGGGCCGAAGGCATGGCCGTTGGGCCCGGCGAGGCTGTTAGGATCTTCACCGGCGGTCCCCTACCTGATGGCGCCGACGCGATCGTCATTCAAGAGGACACGCGTGAGGAGGGCGCGGAGGTGATCGTTGGAGAGGCTGCCGAAGCCGGCCAGTTCGTCCGCCGGGCCGGATTGGATTTCCGGGCCGGTGATCTCGGCATCGCCGCGGGGCAGTTACTGACCGCGCGGGACATTGGCTTGGCGGCGGCGATGAACATTCCTTGGCTCAAGGTCCGTCGCCGCCCGCGCGTGGCCATCTTGGCGACGGGCGACGAGATCGTCATGCCGGGTGAGCCCATCGGCCCAAACCAGATTGTCAGTTCCAATGCGCTCGCCCTGTCAGCCATGATCGAGTCGTGCGGTGGAGAGGCAGTGAACCTAGGGATCGCGCGCGACGATGCGGCGTCGCTCTCGGCAATCTCGCAGGGGGCCGAAGGGTCCGACCTTTTCGTCACGACCGGCGGCGCGTCGGTGGGAGAGCGGGACCTTGTGCGACAAGTGCTTGGGGATCGTGGGCTCGAACTGGATTTCTGGAAGATCGCAATGCGCCCGGGAAAACCCCTGATGTTCGGTCGCCTGGGCCGCACGGCGATGCTTGGCCTGCCGGGGAACCCAGTCTCCAGTTTGGTCTGCGCTCTGCTCTTTCTGCGCCCCCTTCTCGACCGATTGATGGGCTTGAACAGGCCAGCGCACCCGGTCGAGCAAGCGATCCTCGGGGCCGGCCTGCCCGCCAACGACCGGCGGCAGGACTATCTTCGCGCACGCTTGCGGCGCGACGGACCGGGACCGGCGACAGTCACCGCCTATCAACGGCAGGACAGCTCTATGCTAGCAACCCTCGCCCACTCCGATTGTCTTATCGTCCGTCCCCCCTTCGCCCCGGAAATCGCCGCAGGCGCGGCAGTCGATATCCTGCCCCTTAAGAGCATCTGAGAGAGGGAAGACCAGAACGCTTGACGTACAGAAGGAACATGATTAGAACATAAGCGGAAACCTTCAAGACTCTTTCGACAGCTCTGGGCAGTTAGGAAAAGGCCTTCCTCCATGTTAACGCGAAAACAGCACCAGCTTCTGCTTTTTCTCCACGCGCATTTGGGCGAGCACGGCGTCTCTCCCTCTTTCGATGAAATGAAGGATGCGCTTGGATTG
Organism: Pelagibius litoralis; assembly: GCA_029287455.1. GTDB lineage: Bacteria > Pseudomonadota > Alphaproteobacteria > Kiloniellales > DSM-21159 > JARFRB01. The sequence continues at coordinate 18,167 of JARFRB010000071.1, forward strand.
AAATCGAAATCGGGTATTCACCGGTTGATCAGCGGGCTGGAGGAACGCGGTTTCATTCGCAGGCTTGCGCACCGGGCCCGCGCGATCGAGGTGGTCCGGCTTCCCGACGACATCAGCGGCAAAAGCCAAGGTTTCCTGCCGAACATTATTGAAGGCGGTCTGCGCGGGCGCAATGTGCAGAACATCGGGCGGCCCCTTCGCGACAGTTCCGGCGAGACCGTGGCACTTCCCATGTACGGCCGGATCGCGGCCGGCACGCCCATAGAGGCGCTGCGGGACAACAGTAACTTCGTCGACGTCCCCTATGGCTTGCTGGGCCGCGGTGAACACTACGCCCTGGAAGTCGAGGGAGATTCCATGGTCGAAGCAGGAATCCTCGATGGGGATACCGTAATCATCGAACGGACCGAGAATGCCGAGAATGGGGCAATCGTCGTGGCGCTCGTGGATGGCGGCGAGGTCACCTTGAAGCGTTTCCGCAAGCGCGCGGGCGCCATCGCGCTGGAGCCCGCGAATAAGAACTACGAGCCGCGGTTGTTCCCGCCGGATCGTGTGGAAGTCCAGGGGCGGCTGGTCGGTTTGCTTCGCCGCTACTGAGCTCCGCGAAAGGGCGGCAGCCTTGTCATTGCCCGGCGTTTCGCGGGGAGGTCCAGGGACGGGTGCCCCGCAGATCCTCGACAGTTTCCAGATGTATACCCTCTTCACCGATGCGGATCGCGTGACCGGCCCTGCGCCAAAGATGATAGCGCGCGATGACGTTGTTTGGGCCAGCCTCTTCGCAGCGGCGCGGTAGTGAGAGCCTGGCGGCGATGACTGTATCCGCCCGACGGCAGTCTTCCTCGAGTGCCAGTGGGTTGGTTATCACGGCGAGTGTCGTGTCCCGGATACGGAAGATGCATCCAAGGTTCCCGCAAGCTTGACCCCGTAGTGGCGTCGCGCCGACGACCGGCCATGATCCTGCTTCGCGCTGCCCATCCATACGCAACCAAAGCTCGCCAGTGAAGCGCGCCCGCCTCCGGTTGGAGAGGATCAGACGCTCATCGGCCCCGCGCACTGCGACGAGGCGCCCGTCTTCCGAGACGAGGACGTCGGGTGGCGTCGTCGCAGCGACGCCACGGCAGCGGCGGCAAAGCCGGCGAGGCCCAGCCATCGCCAAGGCCCGCGCCAGATACACAGCCATAGTCCGCCCAGGGTGACTGCCACCAGACCCCAATGGGGGAACGCGGGCACCAAGGTTGCCGCACCGGGCAAGCTGGCCACCTGTCTCGCAACCCAGAGGACGGCCCCTATCCCCTGCCCCATCAGGTAAAGCGGCCCGGCTTCCAAGCCCAAGGGCATGAGAAAGACCGCGAGCAGGCCCAAAGGCATGATGACGAAAGCTGTGAGCGGCACGGCCGCCAAATTGGCCAGCAAGCCGTACCCCGCGACCCTATTGAAGTGGTAGAGCGCGAAGGGAGCGGTCGCCAGGGTGGCGATCATCGATGACAGGCCCAATTGAAGGGCGTATCGAGGGAACCGGCTCCCCGCACTCTGGACCCGCGCGGGTTCGTTGGCCGCCCACTCCCGCCGTGCCGTGATCGTCTCGTAGACGGCGACAAGAGCGGTCACCGCCGCGAAGGAGAGTTGGAAGCTCACGGAGAGCAGACTCTCTGGCGACAACAGCAAGATGAAAAGCGCCGCCCAAGCAACAAGACGCATGGAGATGCTGCCCCGGTCGAGACAGATGCCGATTACCGTGATCAAAAGCATGAGAAAGGCTCTTTGTGTGGGCTCCGTGGCGCCGGCGAGAAAAAGATAACCGAAGGCAACGGCCGCTGCCGAAACCGCCGCCCATTTCTTGATCGGCCATCTCAACGCAATCGCTGGGACAAGAGCGCAGCCGCCGCGCACAAGCAGAAAGACCGTCCCAGCCACCAGCCCGACATGTAAACCCGATATGGCGAGCAGATGGGCCAGGCCCGAATCGCGCATGTTTTGCTCGACGGACTCCGGAATGCCTTCGCGAAACCCGGTGATCAATGCGACGGCCACAGCGCCGCGCTCGCCGGTTAACGCGGCCCTTATGCGTTCCGCGATGGCGTAGCGAAGCCGCTCCATGCTTCCCGAGGGCGCATCGATACTCTCGTTTGGGGGCCCGTCTTGGCCAGAAGGCGCTATCCGCCGCGCATCGCCAAGGGCAAAGCCGACGGCGCCCAGCCCTTGAAAATACGCGAACCGCGCGAAGTCGAAGGCGCCGGGTGCCGCAGGCCGTGGCGGGGGGGGGGCGAAGAACGACGCGCACACTTACGCGCTCACCTGGCGCGAAGACGTTGCGCTTGGACAGCCTAACCCTCACCCGGAGCGGGGTTTCAGCCGCTGAGAGCCAGGGGATAGTCGGATCGGCCAGGACCATCCGGACCCCCTTATCTCCGAAATCTACCTCCTCGACTCTTCCGCTGATGCGAACGGGACCGATCTCCTCCGTCAAAATCGGGGCCGCCACCCGCCAAGTGCGAAACTGCGAAGCAGTGAATCCAAGGGCTGGGATCAAAAGAGCGATGGCCAGGAAAAGAACGAAGGAATGGCGCCTGCCAAGGGCCGCGAGTGCGCACAGGATCGTGGCCGCCAGTGGCCCGCTCCACCAAAGCGGCTCGCGCGGCAAGGTGAAGTAAAGCGCGATACCGCAGCCGAATGCCGTCGGAATCCAGAGAATCCAGCGCTCACGGTCAGCTTCGAGTGCGCCTCGAACCGCGCTATGGAAACCGCGGGCGGCAAGGAAGGTGACCGCAGCGATAGACTTGGGCGACGCAGCCGAAAGGGCCTTTTGAAATTCAGGAACGTTCGGTGATGTCTATCTTAAGGGTTAACGGCCAACATCTCGACAAGAATACCGGGTGCGGCAGCTTGGAGAATGCGCGCATACCTATAAGTTTGTCCCCTTTCTGCCAACCAAGAGGTGAGTCGCATTGATCGTGTTCCGCATAACCTTTATGCTGCGCTGCAACGAAGACGCCACCAGCGCGCGCCACCAACAATCAGGGAATGCGACCATGAACAATAGCGCGACCTCCTCCGCTGCCGAGAGCAGCACGCGGACAATGACCCTGATCGACAACGCGACGGGGCGACGGTGGGAATTGCCGATCATCGATGGCAGCTTGGGGCCGCAGGTGGTGGATGTCCGGAAGTTCTACGCGGACACAGGCATGTTTACCTACGACCCTGGCTTCACCTCGACGGCGTCTTGCGATTCGGCGATTACCTTCATCGACGGCGACGAAGGCATCCTGCTTCATCGCGGCTACCGGATCGAGGATCTGGCCGCCAAGAGCGATTTCATGGAGGTGTGCTACCTGCTCTTGCACGGTGAATTGCCGAACTTGAAACAGAAAACCAAGTTCGAGCATGACATCACCTATCACACCATGCTGCACGAGCAGATGATGTACTTTTACCGTGGTTTCCGTCGGGACTCGCATCCGATGGCGATCATGGTTGGCGTCGTCGGTGCGCTTTCAGCGTTTTACCATGACTCGACGGATATCACCGACCCCTACCAGCGCATGGTCGCCCAGCACCGGTTAATCGCCAAGATGCCGACGATCGCGGCGATGGCCTACAAGTATTCCATCGGTCAGCCCTTCGTATATCCGCGCAACGATCTGAGCTACGCGGAGAACTTCCTACACATGACCTTCTCGGTTCCGGCGGAGGAGTACAAGGTGCGGCCCGTGTTGGCCCGGGCCATGGATCGGATTTTCATCTTGCACGCCGATCACGAGCAAAACGCTTCCACTTCGACGGTTCGGATCGCGGGCTCATCGGGCGCCAATCCTTTCGCCTGCATCGCGGCCGGCATTGCGTCCTTGTGGGGGCCGGCCCATGGGGGGGCGAACGAGGCGGTGCTGAACATGCTGCAGGAAATCGGCCACAAGGACCGGATCCCTGAGTTCATCGAGCGCGCCAAGGACAAGAACGATCCCTTCCGGCTCATGGGCTTCGGCCACCGGGTCTACAAGAACTACGATCCGCGCGCCAAGGTGATGCAGGCCTCCTGCTACGAGGTTTTGGACGAACTGGGGATACAGGACGATCCGCTGCTGGAGCTCGCGATGGAGCTGGAAAAGATCGCCCTGGAAGATCCCTATTTCGTGGAGAAGAAGCTGTTCCCGAACGTGGACTTCTACTCAGGCATCATCTTGAAGGCGATGAACTTCCCGACGTCGATGTTCACGGTCCTTTTCGCCCTCGCGCGCACCGTGGGCTGGGTGGCCCAATGGACGGAAATGATCGAGGACCCTTCGCACCGAATCAGCCGTCCGCGGCAGCTCTACAATGGCTATGCGCAGCGTGAGTTCGTGCCGATTGATAAACGGAGCTAACCGCCGTCGCCGCGGCTTGGCTATAGCCGGGCGGGCGGTATGAGCGAGCCCGACGAGGCCTCCGTGCGGGCCAGTCTTCTTGCGCTGAAGCGAGATCTCTTGTCGCTTGATGACGCCACCAGGGAGTCCCGGGCCCCTGTCGAACTCGATCAAACACGTGTGGGCCGTCTTTCGCGGATGGACGCGCTGCAGAATCAGGCCCTCGCCAAGGCGACCCACGACCGTCGGCAGGCCGAACTGAGGCGCATCGACGCGGCTTTGGCACGCCTGGATAATGGAAGCTACGGGCTCTGCGCGTCTTGCGAGGAGGAGATATCGCCCGGGCGGCTGATCAACGACCCAGCTGTCGCGCTGTGCATAGACTGCGCTCAGGGCCGAACCTGAAGCTAAACGCGCCTCAAGAGTCTTCGCGGATCATGGCGGTGAAACTCGCTTCCGCCGTCAGGTGCCCATCAACGTGGGCTTCGGCCTTGAACTTCCAGACCGGTCCGCGGTTGCGCAGTTTGTTGACATGGATGCGCAACTGGTCCCCCGGAAACACGGGACGGCGGAACCGCGCCTCCTCCACCGACATGAAATACACGAGCTTGCCGGCGGCGGCCCCATGCAGGGTTTCCACGACCAGTACCGCGGCCGTTTGTGCCATCGCTTCGACGATCAGCACGCCGGGCATCACGGGTTGGCGGGGAAAGTGACCCTGGAAATGCGGTTCGTTGATGGTGACGTTCTTGATTCCCACAGCGCTTCCATCGCGCCGAATGTCCACAACCCGGTCAATCAGCAGGAATGGATAGCGATGAGGGATCATTTGCATGATTCCCATCACATCGACAGGCCCCAACTCTGCTGGCGCCGCAAGGTCCGGTGCGATCGGATTGTCGTCTGCCATATCTTCGCCTGTTGTCGCTCGGTCGGATGAATGGGCGTATTTCTGTCTCGAACACGGATGAGCCAGCAATCCGCCACAAGCATCTTTTTGTGCCTTATACGAAAGCACTTATCAATCATTCTAAGGTTGTTGACGGCGCGCGGGCCCGATGGACTTAGTCGGCCTGCACCGGCGGCACGACATATTCGGGCATTTCGGCGTTCAGCCGGCGGAGCGCCTCGTCCGTGATCTCGAAGTTCTCGTGAACTAAGACCACCGCTGTCTTGGGGATGACCAGGTTAGCGGCCCGCTCCGCCGCGATTTGATCGGCGATGGTAAGAAGTTGGCGCTCGACGGCCCGCATCGCCTTGTTGAAGGCATCGTCCAAAAGGTTCCGTTGGTCCGAGAGTTCCCGCATGAACTGGGCGAAGCGCTCTTCAAGTTCGCGGCGCTTGCGTGCGTATTCCTGGCTGGACAGCAATGGACGCTGGCGCGAAATCTCCTGATCGGCCGCACGCAGTTCGTCCTCGCGCTGTCGAAGCTCTTGCTGGTAGGCGTTTCGGCGCTCCTGGATCTGGCGCTCAACCTCCTTCACCGCCGTCGAGGCGTCGAGAATGCGTTGCATGTCGATGACTAAAATCACCGGGGCCGGAGGTGCCGTGGATTGGCTTAAGCCGGGGGATGGCGCAAGGAGGGGTAGGATTACGACAGCGAAAGCAATGGCACTGAGCGTGCGGCTGAACGATCTAACTGATTTCTTGCCCTTCGAGGGAAACTGCATGCTCAGAATTGGGTTCCAAAACTGAAGGTGAATTTCTGCGTGCTGTCGAAATCTTCCTCAACGATCGCAAAGCCGATGTCGAGGCTAATTGGTCCAAAAGGCGAATTCCAGGACAATCCCGGGCCGACCGCAACGCGCGGCGAACTGCTGTCGTCCACATCCCCCGATGCGTCGTGCCCCCAGACCGCGCCAACATCCATGAACACCCGGCCGCGGATGTCGAACTCGTCTGGAAGGCCCAGGGGAAAGCGCAGTTCCGTCGTGCCCTTGTAATACTGCTTTCCGCCCAAGGCGTCGCCCGACTCCACGTCCCGCGGCCCGATACCGCCGAATTCAAAACCCCGGAAGGAGTCGTTGCCCAAGAAGAAGCGGTCACTCACCCGGGTATCCTCGCCGATCCCCCGCATGATTCCGCCGTCCGCCCCAACGACGAACGTGAAATTCTCTGTCAGGGGGTAATAGTAGGTCGCCGCCAAGGTATTTCTCAGGAACGTGACGTCGCCGCCCAGACCGGTAAATTGGGTATCGAAGGAGACCACGAAGCCCTCGCGGGTATTGAAACGGCTATCACGACGATCCCACGTGGTGGATTGGGCAATCGAAGAGCGCAGTGTCGTTCCTTCCTCCTCCCGCACCGAGATGGCGGCGTCGTCATCCACATCCGTGATGTCTCGATGCTCCAGGGTGTAGCGCAAGACCTGGCGCGTGTGCTCGCTTAAGTCGTAGCCGAGTCGGCCACCGCCGCCTATGCGCAGCTCCTCGAAGGAGCTTTCGCTCTGATCATTCTGTGTGCGGAAAAGGTCGATACCGGCCGCCAGGGGACGATCGAGGAAATAGGGTTCCGTGAAGCTGAGGTCGATTTCCGAAGCTTGCCCCGAGATCGTGCCGCTCAAGCGTAAGTCCTGACCGCGGCCGAGCAAGTTCCGCTCACGCAGCTGAACGTTCGCCAGCGGCCCGGACCGGGTCGATACGCCAACGCCCAGAGTGATATCGCCGGTGGATTGCTCCTCCACTTCTACCTGGATCAGCGTCTTGTCCGCCTGGCTGCCAGGCTCGTTATTGACGTCCACACGGCGGAAGAAACCCAGATTCTCAACGCGCTGACGCGAGCGGCGCAGTTTTGAGGCATTGAAAGCGTCACCCTCAACAAGGCGAAACTCCCGGCGGATCACTTTGTCGATTGTCCGGAGATTGCCCTGGATATCGATTCGCTCAACGAAGACCTTTGGCCCTTCCTGAATGTCGTAGGTGGTCGCGATCGTCAGGTTTTCCCGGTCGCGGCGGGTTCTTGGCCGCACGTCGACAAAGGCGTATCCCAAGTCTCCCACTCGCTGAACCAAGGCTTCCGAAGTGTCCTCAACCGCCGAGGCGTCATACCATTCGCCCTCTTCGGTCGTCAGAGCGTCCCGCAATTGCTCAGGTTCCAAGTCGCGCAGCGTGCTCTCGATATCGATGGCGCCGAAGCGGTAGCGCGGCCCCTCTTCCAACGTAAAGGTAATGATGAAACCAGTCTGATCCGCGTTCAGTTCGGCGGCGACCGATAGAACCCGGAAGTCAGCGTAGCCCTCGCTCAAATAAAAGCGCCGCAGCAGTTCCCGGTCAAAGGTCAGCCGGTCGGGGTCGTAGGTGTCGGCCTGGGTCAAAAAGCGGTACCAAGCGGTTTCCTGGGTGGTGATCTCGCCCCTCAGATCCGAGTCGGAGAAATCCCGGTTTCCAATGAAGTTGATCGACTCGATGCCGGTCAGCGCGCCCTCGTTGATCTCGAAAACCAGGTCGACGCGGTTTTGCTCGAGCTCGATAATCTTCGGCTCCACGGTCGCGGCGAACCGCCCGTTGCGGCGGTAAACGTCAAGGATGCGCTGGACGTCGTTTTGGACCTTGGTCAGGGTGAAGACCGTGCGAGGCCGAAGGTCGACTTCGGCTTCCAGCTGCTCGTCCTCAATGCGATTGTTGCCCTCGAAGGCGATCCGGTTGATGATAGGGTTCTCGACAACCGTAACGATAAGAGCGTTGCCTTCCCGGCGCAGCGTGACGTCCGCGAAAAGGCCTGTCTCGAAGATTCCTTTCAGCGAATCGTCCAGTTGCACGGCGTCAAAAGGCTCGCCGGGGTCGATGCGCATGTAGGAGCGGACGGTCTGCGGGTCGATGCGCTGGGCGCCTTCGATCCTGATCTCTTCGATGATGCCGCCTTCAAGTAACCCTTGAGCTTCCGCTCGCGATACCCATCCGGCGGCGACGACTATACCGAAGGCCAGCAAAACAGTGGCAAGAAGCCGGATTGGCAGCACCCCTAACCCCCACGAATGCGGTCACGAGAACCACCTCGCCACCGTTTCCCCCGCGCCGCATCTCGTTAGGTGATCAGCCCCGTCAGGAACTCTATGAAGCGAAGCCGGACCAAATCGTTCCACGTCACGAATACAACCAAGGTCAATACCAAAGCCAATCCGATGCGAAAACCGAATTCCTGAGCTCGCTCACCCAGCGGGCGCCCGCGCGTTCCTTCGATAGCATAAAACAGCAGATGCCCGCCATCCAACATCGGGACCGGGAAAAGATTTATCAAGCCTAGGTTGATCGAGAGAATAGCCATGAACTGTAGGAAATAGGCCACACCGCCCGTTGCGACCTGTCCGGAAAGTTCAGCGATCCGAATCGGGCCGCCCAATTCCTCTGTCCCGCGCACACCGACGATCATCTGCCACACCGCCTCCAGCGTGGCGGTTGTGATCGAGACAGTTTCCACTCCTGCCCGCCATAGCGAATCGATCAGCCCGTGCCGCACGAACTCGGTGCCGCTGGCCGAAATCCCCAAGCGCGCGATCTTCTGCATGTTCCCCAGGTAGTCTTCAACCTCGATGATTGCCGGTGTGGCCACCAGTTCCACTTCCGCGCCATCACGGACGACCACCATGTCCAGAGGCTGGGAAAGGCCGATTTGGACAATACGTTGGATCTCCTCGAATCGGGAAATGTCGCTGCCGTTGATGGCCACGATGCGATCACCGGGCAAAAGGCCGGCGGCCTCCGCGGCACTATCCTCCAACACCTTTCCGATGACCGGCGGGGTGGTGGCTTGGCCGACGGTCATGAACAATCCGGCCAAGAGCACAATCGCGAACAGGAAGTTCGCAATGGGTCCGCCTGCCACGATCCAAGAACGCTGCCCCAGGCGTTTATGATGGAAGGAGACTGCCCGCTCCTCGGGTGTCAGGGGCCGGGTCTTCCCATCCGCCCAGTCCCCGGTTTCCTCGCCGCTCACAGGTGCGTCACCGCTTGTGGGCGTGTCGTTGGAGGAAGCCGTGCCCTCGCCGCTGGCGATCGGCCTGCTCGTGACATCCGCGTCGCCAAACATCTTCACATAGCCGCCAAGCGGGATCAGACTGAACTTCCAGCGCGTTCCGCTACGGTCGTTCCACCCGAAAAGTTCCGGCCCAAAGCCGATCGAGAAGACTTCCACCTTCACCCCACAGCGCTTTGCGATGAGGTAATGCCCCATTTCATGAATGAACACGAGTGGGGTCAAAGCAATGAGGAAGGGAACGATGTAGTCGGGTACGGCGGCAAGAATGTCCATGAGTTAGCCAGTTCTCCCTGGAATTTGTCTCATCCGCCGAAGTGGACAGCCTGACTATGATGTCGCGCGATTTCGGGCGGTTCTACACGTTTGAGCATATTTGGCATAGCCGACTGGTCGTCAAGGGCTCGAACCACATACCCCCGAGGGGCCGGCGACCGCAATGCCCCCTTATAGGCTCCTTCGCGACGAGGGCTATCTGGCTTTCAGGCTATCACGAACCCGATTCGGTCTGGCACGAATCCGGCTCAAAAGGGATTTGGCCCGGTCGCGAGCGGAGAGATCGAGTTCAATTACCTGCAAA